>JAICKK010000098.1 GCA_025927955.1 Nocardioidaceae bacterium | reverse complement strand
GTCGGCGTCCGAGAGCGCCATCCGGGACACGGACATGGCGTCGGAGATGGTCAGCTTCACCCGCTCGCAGATCCTGTCGCAGGCCGGCACCTCGATGCTCGCTCAGGCCAACCAGGCCTCGCAGAGCGTGCTCAAGCTGCTGGGCTGATGACTGCGCTCATTCTCGGGCGCTGATGACAACCCGGTGAGGTGATGCTGCGGCGGGGAGGCCGCAGCATCGCCCCACCGGCGGGGGGCGGGACGCACCAGTCCCGTCGCCCGCCACGGCTCGACCAGGCCCGCCACGGCACACCCGTGGCGGGCCTGTTCACCACCAGGCGCCACCCAGGCGCCGCAGGCGTCACCCCAGGCACCAGCAGAGGCAGCAGGCTCAGGAGGATCGGATGGCGAGCACCAGCAGCATCGGCGGGCTGGTCAGCGGGCTCGACACCACGAGCATCGTCAGCTCCCTGATGCAGCTCGAGGCGCAGCCGCAGACCCTGCTGAAGAGCCGGCTCGCCACCGAGCAGGGCACGGTCAGCTCGCTGCAGGGTCTCAACGCCAAGTTCGCGGCGCTGTCGACCAAGGCCGCCGCCCTGGACACCCCCGGCGCCTGGGCGACCCTCAACACGACCAGCTCCTCCTCCGCGGTGACCGCCACCGCCGGCACCACGGCCACACCGGGCGCCCTGTCCTTCACCGTCCTGAGCACCGCCGCCCCCGCCCAGCTCACCTTCGGCGCCCTGGCGAACACGACCGACGTGGTCACCACCGCGACGACGATGACGCTGACCAAGCCGGACGGCAGCACCGCCACGGTGAACCCGGGTGACGGGACGCTCGCCGGGCTGGCCGCCGGGATCAACTCGGCCAAGGCGGGCGTCACCGCCACCCTGCTGAAGGTGAGCGACGGCAGCTACCGGCTGCGGCTGACCTCGGACTCCACGGGCGCCGGCACCCTGTCGCTGACCTCCGACGACCCCGCCGTCGACGGGAAGTGGACGCAGACGGCGGGCAAGGACGCGCAGCTCCAGGTCGGCGGCGACACCGTCAGCTCGAAGACCAACACCTTCACGGGGCTGCTCACCGGCCTCGATGTCACGGTGGCGGCCAACACGGCCGCGAACACGGCGGTGGACGTGACCGTGACCCGTGACGCCTCGTCCGCGCAGAACGCACTCAAGGGCCTGGTCGACGCGGCCAACGACCTGCTGTCCTCGATCGACACCCTCACCGCCTACGACCCCACCACGAAGAAGTCCGGGGCCCTCGCGGGTGACGCGACCGTGCGCGCGCTGCGCAGCGCCGTGCTCGACACGGTCACCCGGGCGGCCGACGGCAGCTCGATGGCGAGCCTCGGCGTACAGACCGACCGCTACGGCAAGGTCACCTTCGACGCCACGAAGTTCGCCTCCGCCTACGCCGCCGACCCGGGCACGGTCGCCACCAAGCTCGGCGCGCCGTCGACGGCGAGCGTCCCGGGCTTCGCCGCCCGCCTGTTCGCGATGGCCGACAAGGCCAGCAACTCCACCAAGGGCACCCTGACCTCCATCATCACCGGTCACCAGTCCAGCATCACCACCCTGCAGAACGGCATCGCCGACTGGGACGTGCGACTGGCGGCCAAGCAGGAGAGCCTCAACAAGCAGTACGCCAACCTCGAGGTGTCGCTCGGCAAGCTCCAGGACCAGGCGTCCTGGCTCAGCGGCCAGATCGCATCCCTGCCCAGCTCGAGCAAGAGCAGCTGAAGGAGCTCGTCATGATCACCGCACGCAACGCCTACATGGGCAGCATGGTGCAGACGGCCAGCCCAGCCCGGCTGCTCGTCATGCTCTACGACCGCCTCGTCGTCGACCTCCAGCGGGCCGCCGAGTGCCAGGAGCAGGACCTGCACATCGACGCCAGCGAGCACCTGATGCACGCCCAGGAGATCGTCCTGGAGCTCCAGGGATCGCTGCGCGTGGACCTCTGGGACGGTGGCCCGCGCCTGTCGGCGATCTACGGCTGGCTGCACAAGGAGATGGTGCGCGCCAACGTGCAGCGTGACGTGGCCGCCACCCGGTCCTGCCTCGAGCTGGTGCTGCCCCTCGCGGACGCCTGGCGCGAGGCGGCCCTCGCCGACGTCGCCTCCTGACCCGCCATGGCTGTCCAGGAGCGGGGCGCGTGGGACGTGGCCTGGGAGGCGGCGCTCGACGAGCTCGAGCTCAGCCTCGAGGAGAGCGAGCGGCTGCTGCGCGCCACCCCGCAGGACGCCGCCGCGGCCGAGCTCGTCGTGCGCCAGGACGGCACGAGCGTCTCGGTCTGGACGCCACCCTCGCTGGCCACCCCGCTGCCGGCCCAGATGCTCGAACGAGCGGAGGGCCTGCTCGCCCGGCAGGCCGAGCTCATCGGCCAGACCATGGCCGCGATGTCCCGCACCCGGCTGGACATCGAGATGGTCTCTCGCGTCAGCGGGGCACCTCGTAGCGGCCGCTCGGTCGGCGCGGTGTACCTCGACGTACGCGCCTGAGGCTTCCCGCGCTCGCGTTGGTTGAGGTGCCCGAGCCCCGTTGGTTGAGGTGCCCGAGCCCCCAGGGGCGAGGGCCTCGAAACCTCCGCACGGGCGTGCGGACCTGACCGCGGTGGTCTTGGGCGGGCACCGGACCATGGTTTCGAGGCCTCGGCTAGCGCCTCGGCACCTCAACCAACGGGAGGCGCCTCGACCGACGCCACCGGGTCGTCCGAAAAGACTTGCCAGAAATCCGGCTGATCCGCTCAGTTCGGGCATCGGGATGCCGACACTCCCTCCAGAGCATGGATCGCTCTTCTCCTCGCCGATGGATTGGCGACCTCGCACCGACCTCCGGAGCCTGCGTCCATGCTGATCTCTGCCTCCGACCCTGTCGGCGACGCGCTGCACAGCGCGCTCGACGGGTTGAGCTACCGCCAGCGCGTCACGGCGGACAACATCGCCAACGCCGACACCCCCGGTTTCATCGCCAAGAAGGTCGACTTCGAGGACTCGCTGAGCAGCGCGCTCGCCGACGGCTCCTTCTCCCGCGGCTCCGGCCCCTCGACAGTGACGCCGACGGTGAGCGACTCCACCGCGCAGGTGGGCGCGAACGGCAACAACGTCGACCTGGCCAACGAGACGCTCACCGCCATGCAGGCGACCTTCTCCTACCAGCTGCTCAGCCGGGCCGTCGGCGACCGCTACGGCCTGATCTCGACGGCGATCGGCGGCGCGTGATGGGTGCCTTCGACATGATGCACATCGCCGGCAGTGGCATGGCGATGCACCAGACCTGGCTGGACACGCTGTCGTTCAACATCGCCAACGTGAACACCGCCCGGCCGATGAGCCAGTCGGCGTTCCAGGCGCAGTACGCCATCGCCCAGAGCGTCCAGGGCCCCGAAGGCGGGGAGGGCGTGCACACCGTCGGCATCGCCCTCGGTGACCCCAAGGGCCGCGTCGTCTACCAGCCGGACAGCCCGCTGGCCGACAAGAACGGCAACGTCCGCATGCCCGACATCGACCTCGGCAGCGAGATGAGCCAGCTGATCATGGCCCAGCGCGGCTTCCAGGCCCAGTCCTCCGTCCTGCGCAACGCCCAGGACGTCTACTCCTCCGCCCTCTCGATCGGTAGGCAGTCATGAGCATCCCCGCCGTCGGAGCCGTCGGCTTCACGCCGTACGTCCCTCCGACCGTGCCGACCACGCCGACGCAGGCGGCCCCCGCCGCGGGCCTCGACGGGGCCGACCCGTCGAGTGCTGCCGGCGCCGCCGGCGGCGCGGGAACCGACTTCGCGAAGCTGCTGTCGAACGGCATGGAGAACCTCCAGACCATGCACAGCAACGTCGACTCGCTGGCCCTGCAGGCCGCGACCGGCAACCTGAACGCGATCCACGACTACACGATCGCGGCCACCCAGGCCTCCGTCGCCACCCAGCTGACCACGGCCGTGCGTAACAAGGCCCTCGAGTCCTTCCAAGAGATCATGCGGATGTCGGTCTGATGCGCGACCAGATCACCGGACGGCTGCAGTGGCTGCAGCGCTCCTTCGGCTCCTTCACCGCCGGCCAGAAGGTCGTGGCCGTCATCGGCGGCCTCGCCCTCGTGCTCGGCGCGGTCATGGTGTTCCGCTGGGCCTCCGCCCCGTCGTACGCCCCGCTGTTCACGAACATGGCGCCGGCCGACGCGTCGGCCGTGGTGGACAAGCTGAACTCCGCCGGCACCCCCTACGAGCTCGCCGACAGCGGCACGACCGTGCTGGTCCCGCAGAACGACGTGTACGACGCGCGCATCAAGCTCAGCGGCGAGGGCCTGCCCAGCCAGAGCAGCGAGGGCTACGGACTGCTGGACAAGCAGGGCCTGTCCACCTCGCAGTTCCAGGAGCAGACCACGTTCAAGCGGGCGACCGAGGGCGAGCTGGAGAAGACGATCAGCGCGCTCGACCCCGTCAACGCGGCGATCGTGCACATCGCGATGCCGCAGGAGCAGCTGTTCTCCACCGACCAGCAGCCGACCACCGCCTCGGTGCTCGTTCAGACGCAGCCCGGCTCGACGCTCACCACCGAGCAGGTGCAGGCGATCGTGCACCTGGTCTCCTCCAGCGTGACCGGCCTGGACCCCAAGAACGTGACGGTCACCGACTCCGCCGGCAACGTGCTGAGCACCGCCGGTGACGACCAGTACGCCGAGGCCGACACCCGCACCCAGCAGGTGCAGGCGTTCGAGGACCGCATGTCCACCAACGTCACCTCGATGCTGGACCGGATCGTCGGCCCCGGGAACTCCACCACGCAGGTCACCGCAGACCTGAACTTCGACAAGGCGGCGTTCCGGACCACCCGCTACTTCACCAAGCCCAAGCCGCTGCCGCTCAGCCTCAGCAAGTCCTCGGAGAAGTACGCCGGGGCCGCCGGCACCGCGGGCGGCGTGGTGGGACCCGACGGCCAGCTCGACCCCACCGCGACCACGGGCACCGTCGGCACGCCCGGGTCGAAGTACGGCAAGAAGCAGGAGACGCTCGACAACGCCATCAGCAACCAGGTCGAGCAGCGGGAGGTCGCGCCCGGAGGGGTGCAGGCGATCCATGCCGCCGTGGTCATCGACACCCAGTCCCTCAAGGGGTCGACGCCCAACCAGGTGCAGCAGGCGCTCGCCGCCGCCATGGGGATCAACCCCAAGCGGGGGGACACCCTCGACGTGCAGACGATGCCGTTCGACCGGACGCAGCAGCTGGCGGCCGCCGCCGCGCTCGCCACCCAGCAGAAGGCCGACGCGAAGGCCGCGATGATGTCCAACATCAAGACCGGCGGCCTGGCCGGGGTGGTCCTGCTGTCCCTGCTGGTGGCGTGGCTGCGCGGCCGCAAGCGCCGCAAGGTGCGCGAGGAGGCCACGAACTACGTGGTCGAGCAGATCAAGCGCAAGAACGAGCCGACTCCCGCGCTGCCGCCGAGCCCGTCCGCCGCCGAGCTCGAGGCCGGTGACCCCTCCGACCTGCGCAGCGCGGCCCGCGAGGAGATCTCCGCCATGGTGGAGCGCCAGCCGGAGGAGGTCGCGCAGCTGCTGCGCGGCTGGCTCGTCGAGAGCGACCGGTAGAGGCGCCCGCGATGACACTGACCATGAACGCCGCCGGCGTTCGCAAGGCCGCCGTGCTGCTCGTCCAGCTCGGGCAGGAGGGTGCCTCCAAGGTGCTCTCCCACCTGCCCGAGAGCGAGGTGGAGGCGATCTCCGCGGAGATCCTCCAGCTCGAGTCGCTCGCCGCCTCCGAGAGCGAGACGGTCATCGGGGAGTTCCAGCAGATGGCGTCCGCGCGGGCCAACGTGATGCGCGGCGGCCCCGAGTTCGCCCGCGCCATGCTCGAGGAGTCGCTCGGCTACGAGCGCGCGCAGACGGTGATGAGCCGGCTGGCCGCCACCGCGATGCAGCTGCCCTTCCAGTTCCTGCACCGCGCCGACCCGCGGCAGCTGCTGTCGTTCATCTCCGGGGAGCACCCGCAGGTGATCGCGGTGGTGCTCGCACACCTGACCAGCGACAAGGCGACGCTGGTCCTGTCGGGTCTGGAGCAGGAGCGTCAGGCCGACGTGGCACACCGGCTCGCCGTGATGGACCGGGTCTCACCCGAGACCCTCAAGGACCTCGAGCGTGTCCTGGAGCGCAAGATGGGCTCGGTCCTGCAGCCGATGGACGTCTCCAAGATCGGCGGCCTCGACCCGCTCATCCAGATCATCAACCGCTCCGACCGTGCGACCGAGCGGCTCATCGTCGAGGGCCTCCAGGCCCGCGACCCCGAGCTCGCCGAGGAGGTCAAGAGCCGGATGTTCATGTTCGAGGACATCCTCATGCTCGAGAACCGAGACCTCCAGCAGGTGCTGCGTCAGGTGGAGGGTGCCGACCTGGCGCCCGCCATGAAGGGCATCTCCGAGGAGCTGCGGGTCAAGATCACCTCGAACATGTCCGAGCGGGCCGCCGAGACGCTGATCGAGGAGATCGAGCTGCTCGGCCCGGTGCTGCTGCGTCAGGTCGAGGAGGCCCAGCAGAAGATCATCCAGATCATCCGCCGGCTCGAGGACGCCGGCGAGGTCACGCTGCGGAGGGGGAACGATGACGAGTACGTCGTCTGAGCCCCGGCAGCGCACGGTCCTGCGGGAGCTGCCCGGTGACGCCGTGCCCGGCATCTCCGCCGGGCACGACCTCCGTGAGGGCGTGTGGACCCGCTTCGGCGCCGGCACCGTGCTCGGCGACGCCGCGACCGAGGCGACCCTGGCGGGGCTCGCGGAGCGCTCACGCGCCGCCGGCCGCGCCCAGGGCTTCGCCGCCGGCTGGGCCGAGGGGCTGCGGTCCTCCGCCGCCCGGACCGCCGACACCCACGAGGCCCAGGTGCGCGTCTTCGACGAGCACGCCGCCACGTTCATGGCCGCCCAGCGCTCCGCGCTGAGCGCCGTCGAGACCGCCGTCCGGCGCTGCGCCGAGACCACCGAGCAGGTGCAGAGCGAGCTGGCCGTCGCCGCGGTCGACCTCGCCCTGCAGCTGGTCGAGGCGATCCTCGCCCGCGAGGTGGCCACCTCGGTCGACCCCGGCGCCGACGCCCTCCGCCGGGCTCTGGTCGGCGTGCCCGTCGACGTACCTCTCGTCGTGCGGCTGCACCCCGACGACCTCGCCGCCCTGGACCGCACCTGCATAGGCGAGCGCTCGGCCAGCTTCGTCGCCGACCCCTCGCTCGCCCGCGGGGACGCGGTCGTCGAGACGGAGTCCGGGGTGGTCGACGCCACCGTCGCCGGTGCGGTCGCCCGGGTCAGGCAGGTGCTCGGCCGATGAGCGCCGCGACCTGCCACCGGACGTCCGTCCAGGCGCCCCCCGCGCCTCTCTACGGCCGCCTGCTGGGGCCCACCGTGCTCGGCCGTGCGCTCGACGCCGCCCGACCGGAGTCCTTCGGCCGGCTCACCGAGCTCCGCGGGCTGCATCTCATGGTCCGCGGGGTCGACGTCGCCGTCGGGGACCTCCTCGAGGTGCACGGCACCGAGGGGCTCATCCCCGTGGAGGCGGTGGCCGCCCTGCCGGCGGGCGTCGTGTGCCTGCCGCTGGGCTCCACCCACGGCCTGCGCGTCGGCGCGCGCGCGCGCGGGACCGGTGGACCGCTGCGCGTGCCCGTCGGCGAGTCGCTGACCGGCCGAGTCCTCGACGGCCTCGGCCGGCCCATCGACGGCGGCCCGTCGCTGGCCCACCTTCCGCTGGTGCCCGTGGAGAACGCCGCGCCGCACCCGCTGCAGCGCGGGCGCGTCGAGAGCCAGGTCGGCCTCGGCGTGCGCGCTCTCGACGCCCTGGTCACCGCCGGCCGCGGACAGCGCGTCGGGATCTTCGCCGGCTCCGGCGTCGGCAAGTCCACGCTGCTGTCGATGATCGCGCGTGGCACGGAGGCCCAGGTCTCGGTGATCGCGCTCGTCGGCGAGCGTGGCCGTGAGGTCCGCGAGTTCCTCGAGAACGACCTCGGTCCCGAGGGGCTGCGCCGCTCGGTCGTCGTGGTCGCCACCTCCGACGCCCCGCCCGTCGAGCGGCTGCGCGCCGCCTTCGTCGCCACCCGGATCGCGGAGTGGTTCCGCGACACCGGCCGCGACGTGGTGCTGATGATGGACAGCCTCACCCGCGTGGCCATGGCCCAGCGCGAGATCGGGCTGTCCGCGGGCGAGCCGCCGGCGACCCGCGGCTACCCGCCGAGCGTCTTCGGCGTGCTGCCCAAGCTCCTCGAGCGCGCCGGGCCCGGGCAGGTCGGCTCCATCACCGGCCTCTACACGGTCCTGGTCGAGGGCGACGACATGCAGGACCCGATCGGCGACACCGCCCGCTCGATCCTCGACGGCCACATCGTGCTGTCCCGGCGGCTGGCCACCAGCGGTCACTACCCCAGCATCGACGTGCTCGAGTCGCTCTCGCGGGTGGCGAGCGCGGTGACCAGCAAGGAGCAGCGCTCCGACGCCACCACGCTGCGCCGCCTGCTCGCGGCGCACCGCGACGTCCGTGAGCTCGTCGAGATCGGTGCCTACGCCCCCGGCAGCTCTCCGGACGCCGACCGCGCCCTGGCGCTGCTGCCGCGGCTGAACGCGTTCCTCCAGCAGGCCGTCGACGAGCCGACCCCGGCCGTCGAGACCTGGCAGCAGCTGCACGCCCTGCTCGGGAGCGAGACATGAAGGCCGCCGACGAGGACCGCGGGCTGCGCGCCGTACGCCGCGTCCGCGAGGTCCGCGAGAGCGACAGCCGCTTCGGGCTGTCGGTCGCCCTCGGCTCGGTCCGCGACCGCGACGCCGAGGTGCAGCGGGCCCGGGCCCGGCTCGAGACGGCGGAGGGGTTCGCACTCGGCTCGGTCGCGGACTTCCGCAGCCACGTCGACAGGCTCTCCGGGCTGGTGGCGCTGGAGAGCGTGGCGACCACCCGCGCGCAGGCCAGCCGCACCGTCGCCGCCGAGGCCCAGCGCCGCTGGCAGCAGGACCGCCGCCAGGTGCGCGTGGTCGACCTGCTGCTCGAGCGACGCGCCCTGGCCCGCGCAGAGGAGCGTGCGCGCCGCGAGCAGGCCCAGCTCGACGACCTCGCCTCCCAGGGCTGGCTGCGCGCCCGGGAGCAGGCACACCAGCGCAGCCAGCAGCAGACGAACCCGACGACCGAGGAGACCACGCGGTGAGCGTCCTGGACGTGGCCAGCCGGATCCAGCAGATCCAGAACCAGATCGCGGCGCTCGGGGCTCCCGGCGGCCCGGCCGCGAGCGACGGCACCGCCTTCGCGAGCGCGCTCGCCGCCGCCGACGGCACCTCGGGCACCGCCGCGACCGAGGCCACCACGGCCGCGGGCAGCGGTACATCGTCGGCCGGCCAGGCCGTCGTCGCCGAGGCCCGCAAGTACCTCGGCGTGCCCTACGTGTGGGGCGGCACCGACCCTGCCAGGGGGCTGGACTGCTCCGGCCTGGTTCAGCTGGTCTACCAGAAGATGGGCATCGAGCTGCCGCGCGTGTCCTACCAGCAGGCCAAGGTCGGCACGTCCGTGCCGAGCCTCGAGGCGGCCAGGCCGGGCGACATCCTGGCGTTCGGCAGCCCGGTGCACCACGTGGCGATCTACATCGGCGACCACAAGATGATCGAGGCGCCGCGTCCCGGCAAGGACGTGCAGGTCTCCGACGTCTACGAGACCCCGACGGCGATCCGGCGGGTCCTTCCGGAGACGAGCGGCGTCGGTGCGACCGGCGCCGTCGGCGGTGTCGGCTCCGGCACGCCGTACGCGTCGCTGTTCGCGCGCGCCTCCCAGCAGTACGGCGTCCCGGCGAGCCTGCTCGCCGCGGTGGCGCACCAGGAGTCGGGCTTCAACGCCGGGGCGGTCAGCCCCGCCGGGGCTCGAGGGCTCATGCAGCTGATGCCGGCGACGGCCAAGGGGCTGGGTGTGGACCCGATGAACCCGACCGAGGCCGTCGACGGGGCCGCCCGCATGCTCAAGAGCCTGATCAGCGAGTTCGGTCGCGTCGACTACGCGCTGGCCGCCTACAACGCCGGACCCGGTGCCGTGCACCGCTACCACGGCATCCCGCCATACGCGGAGACCCGGCGCTACGTCCCCGCCGTGCTCGCCTACCAGCAGAAGGTGGCCGCGTGATGAGTCTCGCCCCCCTCTCCCCGCGGGCCGGCTCGCGCCCCGATTCCCGGTCCCGCTCGAGTGAGGCCGGTTCCGGCGACCTGGGTGCGTTCGAGTCGCTGCTCGCCCGCAGCACCGCCGAGCCGGCGCGCGCCTCCGGACCGCGAGGCGGCCACGCGGACGCCGTCCCTCGTGCGGAGCACCCGGCCGGCTCCGCGCCCACCCACCCCGGTGACGGCCCCCGACGTCCGATGGACCACCCCGCAGCGGCCGACGCCCGACCCCGGGCGGGCCGCGGCCACGGCCACGGGCCCGAGCACGGGGTCGACGCTCCCCGGCAGGTGGGTGGGCACCGAGCCGACTCCGGCGCCGACGACGGCACCCGGGAGGCGGCAGCGTCGTCAGACGCGCTCACCGGTGCGCCTTCCACGGCCGCCTCCCCGGCTACTCTGCTCGCCGCGGGTGCGCCCCCGGCCGGCTCGGTCGCGGCGCCACTCGTGCTGGCCGCCGGCGGCGACGTCACCGGGGCCGGCGAGGCCGCGCCGGCGCCCGCCGACTCTCGCGGTGCCAAGGCGATGGCGCTCGCCGGGCCGACCGGTCTTGGCGGGTTCCTCGCCCGCACCACCGCGGGCAGGCCGGGAAGCGGCGAGGCAGCCGCCGCCACTGCCACGGCGCCTGCGACCGCACCGGCCCCGGCCCCGGTCCCGGGCGGCGCCACGGGGACGTCAGCGCCGGCGACGCGTGGCGCGGCCCCCGGACAGGGAGTCCCTGCCGGCGACGGCACGCCGGCGACCCGCCACGGCGCGCATCCGGCGAAGCCCTCGGCCGCCACGACCACCGCCACGACCACCGCCACGACCACCGCCACGGCCACCGGTCAGGCCGTCGCCGGACAGGCCCCCCGCGCCGGTGCGCGCTCGTCGAGCCGGTCCGGCGCCGAGCACGACGGTCCGGCGGCCGTCGGCGGTCCCGGCGACACCACGCCCGGCAACATCGCGGCCGGTGGCGCACCCGCGCCGGCGCCCGGTGCCCGGGTCGGTGAGACCGCCGGACCGCAGCAGGCGCAGCCCTCGGCGAACCCGGTGCTCGACCAGGTCCTCACCGTCGTTCCCCGGCTCGTCCAGCGCGGCGACGGCACCTCCCGGCTGACCCTCAAGCTGCACCCGGCGGACCTCGGTGAGGTGCACGTGACGGTCACCGTCAAGGGCGGCACCGTGGACGTCACGCTCGCCGCGGGATCCCGCGCGAAGGAGGCGCTGGGCGCCGGGTGCGACCGGCTGCGCACCCTCCTGGAGAGTCTCGGGCACACCTCCGGCCAGGTCGTCGTCCGCGACCTCGCGGGGGTCGCCGCGGCCGGGTCCTCCTCACCCTCCGGTCAGTCGTGGGGCCAACCCGGCCAGCAGCCGGACCAGCAGTCCCAGCAGCCGGCCCCCCAGGGTGACGCGTCCTTCGCCGGCCCGGGCGGCGCGCCCGGCGACGGCAACCGGTCCGGCGCGGACGGGGACCCTGGTCGGCGGCTGCCGGACACCGCTCCCGTGGCGCAGGCGGACGACGTGGACGGCACCGCCCGGGCCGACCTCGGCCCGAGACGGGCCGGCCGCCCCGGTTCGACGGGCCGACCCGGACTCGACGTGACCATCTGACCTGCCGCCGGACCGAGCCCATGAGACCCATGACACCCATGACCCACCAACACCCCACGACGACAAGGAGAACCCCATGAGCGTCTCGGCACCCGAGAGCGTCGGCGCGTCGTTCCTCGGTGGCACACCGACCACCGGGTCGACCGCCACCGACAGCACCACGTCGAAGGTCGACAAGGACATGTTCCTCAAGCTGATGGTCGCCCAGCTGAAGAACCAGGACCCGATGAACCCGACGGACTCCTCGCAGTTCCTCGCCCAGACGGCCCAGTTCACGTCGCTGGAGAAGCTGACCGCGGTCGCCGACCAGACGTCGCAGGCGCTCAGCGCACAGCTCGCGTTCGGGGCCAGCGGGCTGGTCGGCAGGTCGGTGACCTACACCGACCCCGACGGCGCCGAGCAGGCCGGGGCGGTGTCCTCGGTGCGGTTCACCCCCACCGGGCCGCTGCTCTCCATCGGCGGCTCGGACGTGACCCTCGACAGCGTCACCAGCGTCGTGGGCTCCGGCTCCGCCGGCACCTCGACCGGCGGCTCGACCGCCTCCTGACCGCACCGCCCAGCACGACCCCTCATCGCACCCGCCAGGCACCACCTCACGACAGGAAGACCACCATGCTCCGCTCCCTCTTCTCCGCCATCAGCGGACTGCGCGCCAACCAGTTCATGCTCGACGTGACCGGCAACAACATCGCGAACGCCAACACCGCCGGGTTCAAGGCCAGCACCGTGGTCTTCCAGGACACCCTCAGCCAGATGCTCACCGCTGGTGCGGCGCCGACCGCGGTGCACGGCGGCACCAACCCGATCCAGGTCGGCCTGGGCGTGCAGGTCGGCGGGGTCAGCGGCAACTTCGGTCAGGGAGCCGCCCAGGCCACCGGGAAGGCCACGAACCTGATGATCAACGGCGACGGCTTCTTCGTGGTGAACCGGAACGGTGAGAACCTCTACACCCGCGCCGGCGCGTTCGACTTCGACTCCGCGGGCAACCTGGTGACCTCCGACGGTGACATCGTCCAGGGGTACGCCGCGGGCGCCAACGGGGCCGTCAACGCCACGGGTACGCCCACCAACATCTCGATCCCGGACCTGGCCACCGAGTCCGCGGTCAACCCGATGACGTCGTACAAGATCGGTCCCGACGGGGTGGTCACCGGCAGCTACCAGGACGGCACCTCGAAGCCGCTGTTCCAGATCGCGGTCGGCAACTTCGCGAACCCCTCCGGCCTGGACAAGATCGGCGACACGTCCTTCCGGGCCAGCACGAACTCCGGAGCGGTCCAGTTCGGCGCCCCGGGCACCGGCCGTCGCGGCGTGCTGCAGGGCGGCGTGATCGAGATGTCGAACGTCGACCTCGCCTCCGAGTTCACCAACCTGATCATCGCCCAGCGCGGCTTCCAGGCCACCGCCCGGGTGATCACCACCTCCGACCAGGTGCTCGAGGAGCTCGTCAACCTCAAGCGCTGACCTCGCGCCGTGCCGCCGGCCCCGGTCCCGTGACGCTCGTCGTCCCGGACCGGGGCTTCGGCATGTCACCGTCGACCTGCGACGCTCGGTCGAGGTGCCCGAGCCGCCGCTGGTTGAGGTGCCCGAGCGTCGTTGGTTGAGGTGCCCGAGCCGACGCTGGTTGAGGTGCCCGAGCCCCCAGGGGCGAGGGCCTCGAAACCTGTGCACCTGTGCGTGGAAGGTGGCCGTGGTTTCGAGGCCTCGGCTAGCGCCTCGGCACCACAACCAGCGAGGTGCCGACCCCGAGCCTCGTTGGTTGCGGTGCCCGAGCGTGGTGGGGTGGGTTGTCGAGCAGCCCAACGCCGGGGGGCGCCACCCGGGGGGCTGCGGGCCCGCGGCGCGAGCCGAGGCCTCGAACCCACGGCCACCTTCCACGCGAACCCGACCAGGTTTCGAGGCCCTCGCCCGCGGGGGCGCGCGCACCTCAACCCGCGTCGGCGCGGTCACCGCAACCAACGACGCTCGGGGTCGGCACCACGCTGGTTGAGGTGCCGAGGCGCTAGCCGAGGCCTCGAAACCACGGCCACCTTCCACGCGAACCCG
>JAICKK010000160.1 GCA_025927955.1 Nocardioidaceae bacterium | reverse complement strand
CGTCGGGGTCCGCCTCGACCCGGTCATCGGCACCTACGAGGCCGACGAGGAGGTTCAGGACCTGCTCAACGCCAGCATCGGGCTCAACCTCGGCGTCGACTTCCTGCCCGGGTCGTTCGGGTACGACGCGGGCTGCTCGCCGGACGCCGAGGTGGCCGCCGCCGTGCTCTGGCTGGACGCGCTGACCGCGAACGTCGACCGCAGCTGGCGCAACCCCAACCTGCTGGTCTGGCACGGCGACCTGTGGGCCATCGACCACGGGGCCTGTCTGTACTTCCACCACTCCTGGCCGGGCGGCATCGGGTCCCCCGAGCGGTTCGCCCGCCAGCCCTACGACGCCTCCGACCACGCGCTGGCCGGCTACCGTGCGTGGCTGCCCGCCGCCGACGCGAGGCTCGCGCCGCTGGTCACCCGGGAGGTGCTGCGCGAGGTCGTGGCGCAGGTGCCCGACGAGTGGCTGGAACCGGTGCCCGGAACCCCCGACGCGGCGGCGGTGCGCGCGTCGTACGTCGAGTTCCTGGACGCGCGGGTCGCCGGCGACCGCGCGTGGCTGCCGACCGCGGACGCGGCATGAGCTCGACGGCGGGTCAGCGGCTGGGCTTCCAGTACGTCGTGCTTCGCTGCGTGCCACGCGTGGACCGCGAGGAGTTCCTCAACGTGGGCGTGGTGCTCTACTGCCAGCAGGCCGACTTCCTCGAGGCCCGCTGCCACCTCGACCGGGACCGGCTGGCGGCCTTCACGCCCGGCGTCGACGTGGCTGCGGTCCGCTCGGCGCTGCGCACCGTCGCGGCGGTGTGCCGGGGCGACGCGTCGGCGGGGGAGGCCGGCCGGGCACCGATGGGCACCAGGTTCGGCTTCCTCAAGGCGCCGAGGAGCACGGTCGTCCAGGCGGGCCCCGTGCACGGCGGCACCACCGACGACCCGGGTCGCGAGCTCGACCACCTCCTGGACGCCCTGGTGCGCTAGACGTCCCGGCGGCGTGTCTAGACCGGTTGAGGACGCGCGGTGGAGCCCTCACGTCGGCGGGAACGATGTCGATGTCCAAGGTGACGTACCTCACTCCCGGACGGAGCCCCCATGGCGCAGACCCAGCCCCTGCCCGGAGAGGCCGGCGCCTGCCCCACGACCGCGGACCTGGTGGCCGAGCTCAAGCCCCGGCTGCGCGGCTGGCTGCACGCGGGCACCGCTCCGCTCGCGCTGGTGGGCGGCGTCCTGCTCGTCCTGCTCTCACCGGCAGGCTCGCCCCGGGTGGGCTGCGCGGTGTTCGCGGCGTCGTCGGTGGCGCTGTTCACGGTCTCGGCCACGATGCACCGTGGGCACTGGTCGCTGCGGACGGCCCGGCTGCTGACCCGCCTGGACCACGCGGGCATCTTCCTGCTGATCGCCGGCACCTACACGCCGTACGCCGTGCTGCTGCTGCGGGGCACCGACCGCGCCGTGCTGCTGGCCGTGGTCTGGTCCGGTGCGGCCGCCGGCATCGCCTTCCGGATGCTGCGCCCGCGGGCCGCCCGCTGGGTCTACACCCCGCTCTACCTGGCCCTGGGCTGGGTCGCGGTGCTGTACGCGCCGGCCTTCGCGCACGCCGCCGGCCCGGCCGTGCTGGTGCTCGTCGCCGCCGGCGGGCTGCTCTACACGGTCGGCGCGGTGGTCTACGGGCTGCGCTGGCCCAACCCCGTCCCTCTCTGGTTCGGCTTCCACGAGATCTTCCACACGTGCACGGTGCTCGCCTTCGCCGCGCACTACACGGGGGTCACCATCGCGGCCACCCATGCCCTGCGATGATCCTGCGGCGGTCGCCTACAGGTTGATCATGTGCCCGGCGATGCCCTCCACGGCCTCCTTGACGGCCTCCGACAGCGTCGGGTGCGCGAAGACGTTGCGCGCCACCTCGTCGGCGGTCAGGTCCCAGCGCTGGGCGAGCGTGAGCGCGGGGAGCAGCTCGGTGACGTCCGGGCCGATCATGTGCGCGCCCAGGATCTCGTTGTACTGCGCGTCGGCGACGATCTTCACGAAGCCGACGGCCTCCCCCAGCCCCTGGGCCTTGCCGTTGGCGGAGAACGGGAACTTGGCGACCTTGACGTCGTAGCCCTTCTCCTTGGCCTGCTCCTCGGAGTACCCGAAGGAGGCGACCTGCGGCTGGCAGTACGTCGCGCGCGGGATGAAGTCGAAGGCCACCGGCATCGTGTCCGCCCCGGCGATCACCTCGGCCACGACCACGCCCATCGCCTCTGCGGTGTGGGCGAGCATGAGCTTCCCGGTGCAGTCGCCGATCGCGTAGATCCCCTCGACGTTCGTGCGTCCCAGCTCGTCGATCGCCACCGCGCCACGGTCGGTGAGCTCGACGCCCACGGCGTCGAGGCCGAAGCCCTCCACCCTCGGCGCGAACCCGATGGCCTGCAGCACCTTGTCGGTCTCGAGCACCTGCTGGCGTTGTCCTGAGCCTGTCGAAGGGTCGCCGCCCTTCGCGGGCGACACCGTGACCCTCACCGGCTTGGACGCGTCGCCCGGGTCCTCGATGGACTCCACCTTGGTGGAGAGCATCACCTTCACGCCCAGCTTCTTGTAGTGCTTGAGGAGCTCCTTGGAGATCTCGGCGTCCTCGGTGGGCACCATGCGGTCGAGGAACTCGACGATCGTGACGTCGACGCCGAAGTTCTTCATGACGTAGGCGAACTCGACGCCGATCGCACCCGAGCCGGCGATCACGATGCTGCCCGGCAGCTCGGGGTCGAGGATCTGCTCCTCGTAGGTCACCACGCGCTCGGTCAGCTCCGTGCCGGGGATCAGCCGGGTGGTGGCGCCGGTCGCGATGATGAGGCTGTCGTAGGTGAGCTGCTCGGTCGTCCCGTCCGAGCTCTTGACGTCCATCGACGTGGGGCCGGTCAGCGTGCCCCACCCGTCGATCTCGGTGATCTTGTTCTTCTTCATCAAGAAGTGGACGCCCTTGACGATGCCCTCGGAGACCTTCCGGCTGCGGGCGTGCGTCGGCTCGAAGTCCATCGACGCGTCGCCGGTGATGCCGAACACGTCCTTCTCGTGCTGGATGATGTGGGCGAGCTCGGCGTTGCGCAGCAGGGCCTTCGACGGGATGCACCCGACGTTCAGGCACACGCCGCCCCAGTACTTGTCCTCCACGACCGCCACGCTCTTGCCGAGCTGTGAGGCGCGGATGGCGGCGACGTACCCACCCGGGCCGGCACCGAGGACGACGACGTCGAAGTGTTGGCTCATGGGCCAGAGCCTATGGGGTCGCCGGACCCGACCGCGAGGACGGTGCCCGCGGTCACCAGCGCGCGCCCCCGCGGATCAGACCGGCACCAGCTCGACGGCACCCACGGCGTAGCGCGCCAGGATCGTGCGGGCCACCTCCGGGTCGGCGCCCAGCGGCTCGGAGACCGCGACGGCGCCCGCCTCCAGCGCCAGCTCGGCGGCCCGGTCCGGCAGCGTCCCCGGCGCCAGGAACAGCGACCCGACCGCGATGTGGCGGCGTCCCTCGGTCCGGAACTGGCGCACCGCCTCACCGGTCGCCGGGGGAGCGGCCGACGCGTAGGCGGCCACGGTGGGCAGCCGGTGCGTGGAGCCCCAGAGCCGGGCCAGCCGGGCGACCGCCTGGTTGGCGAGGTGGTCCGAGGAGCCGGCGGCGGCCAGCACCAGGGCGTCGAGCTCGCGCACCCGCGCCTGGCGCAGCGCGACCCGCAGCCGGCGGTCCAGGACCTCGAGGAACACCGGCTGGAGGCCGAGCACGTCGGTGGCCCGCACCCGCAGGCCGCGGTGGCGGCCGGTGGCGTCGGCGACGGCCTGGGGGACGTCGACCCGGGCGTGGTAGGCGCGGTTGAGCAGCAGCGGGACGACCACGATCTCGTCGTACCCGGCGCGGACCAGCCGGTCCACGACGGTGGGGAAGGACGGCTTGGCCAGGTCGAGGAAGGCCGGCTCGACCCGCAGGTCGGGGCGCAGGCCGCGGACCTCGCGGACCAGTGCCTTGATCGTCTCGGCCGACCGTGCGTCGCGGCTGCCGTGGGCCAGGGCCACCAGAGCGGGAGCACTCACTGGGTGGCCTCCTTTCGCGGGAGAGGTGCACCGAGGGCGGTGCGGGGCGCAGACGACGCTGTCGGCGCGGGGGGACGGGCGGTGGGTCGGGACTGCTCACACATGGATGCCGCACTCGGTCTTGCCGGTGCCGGCCCAGCGGCCGCTGCGGGGGTCCTCGCCCGGGGCGACCCGCCGGGTGCACGGCCAGCACCCGATGGACGGGTAGCCGTCGAACTGCAGGGGGTTGACGAGTACGTCGAACTCCTCGATGTAGCGGTCGACCTCGTCGGCGGTCCACCGGGCCAGCGGGGAGACCTTGACCTTCCGCTTGGACTCGTCCCAGCCGATGACCGGCGCGATCACCCGGTTGTGGGTCTCGTCGCGGCGCAGGCCGGTCGCCCACGCGTCGTACCCGGCGAGCGCCTCCTCCAGCGGCTTGACCTTGCGCAGCGCGCAGCACAGGTCGGGGTCCCGGGCGAACAGGTCCCTCCCGTACGCCGCGTCCTGCTCGGCGACGGACTGGCCCGGCGTGACGTTGACGAGGTTGACGGGCAGCGTCGCGGCGACGGCGTCGCGGGTCCCGATGGTCTCGGCGAAGTGGTAGCCGGTGTCGAGGAAGACCACGTCGACGCCCGGTGCGACCTTGGCCGCGACGTGCGCCAGGACCGCGTCGCCCATGGACGAGGTGACCGCGAAGCGGCTCCCGAAGGTGGCCACCGCCCACTCGATGATCACCTCGGCGGGCGCCAGCTCGAGCTCCGCCCCGGCGTGCCGGACGAGCTCCTGCAGCTCCTCCTCGGTGCGGCCCTGGGTGCTGGTGCCCTTGAACGCGCGAGCTGCGTCGGTCGCCGTCGTCATCGACGTACCTCCTCGGTGCGGTCGACGGGTGCGGGGACGACGGCGGCGGAGCCACCGCGGGGGATCATTCCCAGCATCCTCAACGAGAATGCCCGAAGACACGCGTGGCATTCCCAGGTCCCGTGTGCCTCCTCGCCGGGACGCAGGTTCTCGTCACCGCAGTAGGGGCAGTGGAAGGGGACGGCGCGTGAGCTCATGCCGGGGTCGGCTCGAGTCGCACGTCGCTCTCTCCGCGGAGCACCTCGTCGTCGGCACGCGCCACCCAGGCCGCGAAGGACTCGCCGTCCAGGCGCTGCTCGAGGAACGCGCTGACCACGTTGGTCACGTAGTCGTCCAGGCCCGCGCTGGTCACCTTGTGGGCACGCAGCTTCTTGCCCAGGCCCGGGCTCAGCCCGATCCCGCCGCCGAGGTGCACCTGGAAGCCCTCGACCTGCTGGCCGTCGGCGTCCATCACCAGCTGGCCCTTGAGCCCGATGTCGGCGACCTGGGTGCGGGCGCAGGCGTTGGGGCAGCCGTTGACGTTGACCGAGATCGGCGTGTCCAGGTCGGGGAACCGGCGCTCCAGCTCGTCGACGAGGTCGCTGGCGCGCTGCTTGGTGTCCACGATCGCCAGCTTGCAGAACTCGATGCCGGTGCACGCCATGGTCGAGCGCCGCCAGTGCGACGGCCGCGCCGAAAGGCCGATGGTCTCGAGGGCGGCCACCAGCGGCTCGACCTTCTCCGGCTGCACGCCGATGACCACGAGCTTCTGGTAGGCGGTGAACCGGACGCCCACCGCGCCGTACCGCTCCACGAGGTCACCCAGACCGGTCAGCACCGCCCCGGACACCCGACCCACCGTGGGCGCGGTGCCGATGTAGAACCGGCCGTCCTTCTGCTCGTGCACGCCGATGTGGTCCCCGTTGAGCACGGGCAGGGGGGGCGACGGGCAGTCGACGAGCGCGCGACCCAGGTACGTGGACTCGAGGACCTCGCGGAACTTCTCCACCCCCCAGTCGGCGACCAGGAACTTCAGCCGGGCACGGGAGCGCAGCCGCCGGTAGCCGTAGTCGCGGAAGATCGAGATGACCCCCTCCCAGACGTCGGCGACGTCCTCGAGCGGGATCCACACGCCCATCTTCTGGGCCAGCATCGGGTTGGTGGACAGGCCGCCACCGACCCACAGGTCGAAGCCGGGGCCGTGCTCGGGGTGCACGGTGCCCACGAACGAGACGTCGTTGATCTCCGGCGCCCCGTCCAGGCTGGGGTGGCCGCTCACCGACGTCTTGAACTTGCGCGGCAGGTTCGAGTAGGCGCTGTTGCCCTGGCGGCGGCGCTTGATCTCCTGCAGCGCGGGTGTCCCGTCGATGATCTCGTCGGCGGCGATGCCGGCCACCGGCGAGCCGAGGAAGCCGCGCGGGGAGTCGCCGCAGGCCTCCTCGGTCTCGAGTCCGACGGCCTCCAGGCGCCTCCAGATCTCGGGCACGTCCTCGATCCGGACCCAGTGGTACTGGATGTTCGACCGGTCGGTGATGTCCGCGGTGCCGCGGGCGAAGTCCGTGGAGATGCCGCCCAGCGTCCGGAGCGCGTCGGCGCCGAGCAGCGCCCCGTCGCTGCGGACCCGCATCATGAAGTAGCGGTCCTCGAGGTCCTCAGGCTGAAGGGCGCCGGTCTTCCCGCCGTCGAGCCCCGGCCGGCGCTGGGTGTACAGGCCCCACCAGCGGAACCGGCCGCGAAGGTCCGAGGGGTCGATGGAGTCGAAGCCCCGCAGCGCGTACACGTTCTCGATCCGCGCGCGGACGTTGAGCGGGTCGTCGTCCTTCTTCTGCTGCTCGTTGCCGTTGAGGGGCTCGCGGTACCCGAGCGCCCACTGGCCCTCGCCCCGCTTCTGCCGCGGACGGCCGGCGCGTCCGGGGCCCCCGGGGGAGGGCCGGTTCGCAGGCGGGCTCGCGTGGGTGTCGCTGGGAGGTGTCATGGGGTCTGCGCTCCTGGGGACGAGAGACGCGCGTGGGCTCGGCTGCGCTCGACACTGAGCGCCTCACTGGCCACCGTGCGCCCGGCTGGAAGGCGGGCACCGCACCCGGGCGGGCGCGGCCATGCTCAGGCGGTGGGCCAGGCCAGACAGATCATGCTGCGGGTACGACCGAGGTCCACGTGGCGTCGTACCACGAGGTGCATCGTCGTCGCTGCGCTGATCACGCGACCAGTCTCAGCGCTCGGACGGCCTCCCGACAAACGAAGGTCTTATGATGTGAGACGATCGTCCATCATTCGGACAAGACCCGGGTCGTCCTCGTCGGCCGGCGTCACTAGGCTGTCGCCCATGACGGAGCCGAACGCTGCCAGCCTGCCGCCCGCTGCCAACCCCGCTGCCGCCCCCGGCCAGCCCGCGGACCGGGAGAGCCTCGCCAAGACGACGAGCGCGGCCTACGACGCCGCGCTCGAGGTGATCGCCTCCGTGGAGCCCCGAGTGGCCGAGGCGACCCGGGCCGAGCTCCGTGACCAGCGGGCGTCGCTGAAGCTGATCGCGTCGGAGAACTACGCCTCGCCCGCCGTCCTGCTGACGATGGGCACCTGGCTCAGCGACAAGTACGCCGAAGGCACGGTGGGCCACCGGTTCTACGCCGGCTGCCAGAACGTCGACACCGTCGAGGCGCTCGCTGCCGAGCACGCGCGCGAGCTGTTCGGCGCGCCGTACGCCTATGCGCAGCCGCACTCGGGCATCGACGCCAACCTGGTGGCCTTCTGGTCGATCCTGGCGCACCGGGTGGAGTCCCCGGCCCTCGAGCGGTACGCCGCGAAGAACGTCAGCGAGCTGTCCGAGGAGGACTGGGAGTCGCTGCGTCACGAGCTGGGCAACCAGCGGATGCTGGGGATGAGCCTGGACTCCGGGGGCCACCTGACCCATGGCTTCCGGCCCAACATCAGCGGCAAGATGTTCCACCAGCGCTCCTACGGCACCGACCCCGAGACCGGCCTGCTCGACTACGACCGGGTCCGCGCCGCGGCCAAGGAGTTCAAGCCGCTGATCCTCATCGCCGGGTACTCCGCCTACCCGCGGCGCATCGACTTCGCCAAGATGCGCGAGATCGCCGACGAGGTCGGTGCCACCTTGATGGTCGACATGGCGCACTTCGCCGGTCTCGTCGCGGGGCAGGTCTTCACCGGTGACGAGAACCCGGTGCCGCACGCGCACGTCACCACGACCACCACGCACAAGTCCCTGCGCGGTCCCCGCGGCGGTCTCGTGCTGGCCACCGAGGAGTACGCCTCGGCGGTGGACCGAGGCTGCCCCATGGTGCTCGGCGGGCCGCTCTCGCACGTCATGGCCGCGAAGGCGGTCGCGCTGGCAGAGGCCCGTCAGCCGTCGTTCCGCCAGTACGCCCAGAACATCGCCGACAACGCCAAGTCGCTGGCCGAGGGCTTCCTCTCCCGCGGAGCGAAGCTGGTCACCGGCGGCACCGACAACCACATCGTCCTGCTCGACGTGACCTCGTTCGGCCTCACCGGCCGGCAGGCGGAGTCCGCGCTGCTCGACGCCGGGGTGGTCACCAACCGCAACTCGGTGCCCAGCGACCCGAACGGCGCCTGGTACACCTCCGGCATCCGGTTCGGCACACCGGCCCTGACCACCCGCGGCTTCGGCCACGACGAGTTCGACAAGGTGGCCGAGCTGGTGGTCGGCGTGCTGTCGAGCACGACGTCGGGCACCAACAAGGCGGGCGCGCCGTCGAAGGCGACGTACAGGCTCGCCGACGGGGTCGCCGACCGGACGAAGGCCGCCTCCGCCGAGCTGCTCGACAAGCACCCGCTCTACCCGGGCCTGCAGCTCAGCTGAGTGCCCTGCGTTGGTCACCTCCGCGGGAAGGTGCGCGTGGTTTCGAGGCCCTCGGGCGGGCGTCACGCTGGTTGAGGTGGCGAGGCGCTAGCCGAGCCCTCGAAACCATGGTCACGTCTGCGCCCAAGGGTCGCCGTGGTTTCGAGGCCGTCGCCCCTGGGGGCTCGGGCACCTCAACCAGCGTCGGATGCGTTGGTTGAGGTGGCGAGGCGCTAGCCGAGCCCTCGAAACCACGGTCACGTCCGCGCCCAAGGTCACCATGGTTTCGAGGCCCTCGCCCCTGGGGGCT
>JAICKK010000218.1 GCA_025927955.1 Nocardioidaceae bacterium | reverse complement strand
TCGCCGCCGAACAGCCGGCCGTCGGGACGGTCGAGCGCCGAGATGGCCGCGACCTCGTCGTCGGTGAGCTCGAACCCGAAGACGTCGAGGTTCTGCCGCTGCCGCTGCGGCGTCGCGGACTTCGGGATCGGGACGGACCCCAGCTGCACGTGCCAGCGCACGACGACCTGCCCCGGTGTCACGCCGTGCCGCTCGGCGGCCTCGGCGACGGCCGGCTCCGCGAACGGGGCGCTGCGCTTGCCCATCGGGCTCCACGCCTCGGTCCGGATGCCGAGGCGCTCGTGCACCGCCCGCATCCCGGCCTGGGTGAAGTAGGGGTGCATCTCCACCTGGTTGACCGCGGGGGTGACGCCACTGTCGGCGATGATGCGGCTCAGGTGCGCCTCGGTGAAGTTCGAGACGCCGATGCTGCGGACCAGGCCCTGCCTCTGCAGGTCGACCAGGGCACGCCAGGCCTCGGGGTAGCGGTCCACGCTCGGGTTGGGCCAGTGGATCAGGTGCAGGTCGAGGTGGTCGACCCCGAGGCGGTGCAGGGACTCCTTGGTCGAGGCGACGGCGTCCTCGTAGCCGTGGTGCCGGCCGGGGATCTTGCTGGTCAGCCACAGCTCCTCGCGCGGCACGCCGGAGCGGCGCACGGCCTCGCCGACCTCCTCCTCGTTCCCGTAGTTCACGGCGGTGTCGAGCAGGCGGTAGCCGTTGCGGATCGCGGAGACGATCGCCTCGACGCCCTCCGCGCCGCTGAGCGGGTAGGTGCCGAACCCGACCGCAGGCAGCTCGGAGCCGTCGTTGAGGGTGTGGTGGGGGATGCTCATGCCCTTAACGTAGGCGGCCCGGTCCGCTCCCCCGCAGTCGGTCCGGCGGCCGTGGGGGGCGCAGGTCACAGGCGCAGGCAGACCCGGAACCGCTCCGGCTCGGCCCCCAGCGCACGCGCCAGCCGGGACACCGACTCGAGGACCCCGTCGGCGGAGTACGCCGTCCCGGGCACGGCCACGGTCAGCCGGCCGCCGTACCCGACGAGCAGGACCTGGCCGTACTCCCAGGCCTGGTGCACCTGGCGCCGCCAGGTCTCGTCGAGCAGCGGCTCGGGATAGGCGACGTCGGCCGCGAGCAGGTCGCAGCCGAGCACCTCCTCCCCGCGCTCGCCGGAGAGCTCGCCGGTGACCCGGGGCGCACCGCGCACGGTGCTCGACGCGGTCCACCGCACCTCGGCGGTTCCGAGCCAGTCGGGCAGGTCGAAGGGGTCGACCATCTCGACCTGCGCCCTCACCGCCGCCTCGACCGCCGACCCACGCCGTCAGTCCTCGTCGTCGAGGTCGGAGCGCAGGACGACGTCCGGGTCGTCGAGCCCGGACGCCTCGTCGTCGTCGAGACCGGCGTACGGCGCGGCGCGTCGGCGGCGACGGTCCACGAGCCGGGCGATGACCTCGGAGACCAGGAACAGCACCGTCATCGGGATCGCCAGCATCAGCATCGAGAACGGGTCCGTCGACGGGGTCGCGACCGCGGCGAACACGAACGTGCCGACGACGATCCAGGGCCGGTACTTGCCCAGCGTCCGGCCGGGCAGCACGCCGGCGAGGTTGAGCAGCACCACGAACACCGGGATCTCGAACGACACCCCGAAGACGAGGAGCATCCGGCTGAAGAAGCTGAAGTACTCGCCGAAGTCCACCAGGCTCTGCAGCTTGGGTCCGGCGAAGCCGATCAGCACGGTCAGGCCCTTGGGCAGCACGTAGTAGCCGACGCCGACCCCGGCCAGGAACAGCGGCCCGGCCACCAGGGCGAACACCCGCGTGGCCCGCCGCTCGTGCGGGTGCAGGCCCGGGAGGATGAACGCCCAGACCTGGTAGAGCCAGTACGGCGCGGTGGCCACGACGGCCGCGACCCCGCACAGCTTCAGCTGCAGCAGCAGCGGGCCGCCGGCACCGTTGATCGTCGCGACCGTGTCGACCTTGCCCTTGAGCTGCTCCTTCGCGATGCCGTAGGGGTAGTAAACGATGTCGAGAAGCTGGTTGTAGAAGAACAGCGCGACGATCAGCGCGACGACCAGCACCAGCACCGAGCGCAGCAGCCGGGCGCGCAGCTCGCGCAGGTGGTCCACGAGCGCCATCCGGCCGTCGTCTCCGACGGGGCTCTGCGGGTTGGCGCGGAACAGCCCGATGACTCCGGCTACGGACATGGTGCCTCGGTGTCGGCTGCGGTCAGGTCAGGGTCAGGGAGGCCGGACGGCTCAGAGCTCGGTGTCCCGCCGCGGCTCCGCGGACGGGTCCCGGTGCTGGCTCTCCACGCGCTGGCCCTCCACGCGCTCGGCCTCCACCCGACGCGCGGCGTCGACCCGGCGCTGGGCGTCGATCTGGCGCTGCGCCTCGGTCTTCTGGCTGTCGCTGACCACGTCGGCGTCGTCGTCGTCGTCGAGCAGGCCCTTGGTCTCGGCCTTGAAGATGCGCAACGCGCGACCGCTGCCGCGGGCGAGGTCGGGCAGCTTCTTGGCCCCGAACAGCAGGACCAGCACCAGGATGATCAAGATGATCTCGGTCGGGCCGAGGTTCGCGATCAGGGGAGCTACCGGGGTCATGTCGTCCAACTTCCACGTCGAGGGTCGCTTTCATGGTACGCGGCCGGAGCCCTCACCGGGGCACGACGGGCCACACCCCCTGCCGGTGCCGGCGGGCAGGGGTCACCCGGGGTAGTTCTCGAGTGCCTGCCCGGCGACGCTTCGGACCCGCTCGGCGAGCTGCGGCGGGTCGGCCAGGTCGGCCGAGGCCCCCAGACGCAGCATCAGCCGCACCAGCCAGGCGGGGTCCCCGACGCGCAGCCGCACCGTGAGCGCTCCCCCGTCCGCCTCCTCGGTCTCCTCGACCGGGTAGTACTCCGCGACCCAGCGGGCGCTCGGCGCCAGCCGGAGCGTCGCCAGCAGGTCGTCGGGCGAGGGCGAGAAGATGCCGTCGGCGAGGTCGCGCGGCCGCAGCCCGGTGTGCTGCTGGACCGGTACGTCGAGGACCGTGGCGCTCGAGACGCGGTCCAGGCGGAACAGCCGCTGGTCCTCGGCCAGGTGGCACCAGGCGTCCAGGTAGGTGTGGCCGTCGGCGGTGACCACCCGCACCGGGTCCACCACCCGCTCCGTGGACTCGTCGCGGGTGGGGACGTAGTAGTCGAGGCGCACCTGGCGGCGCTCCTCGACCGCGCGAGCCAGCCGCTCCCGGAGCTCGGCGACCCGGCGCTGCTGGCGCGGCAGCCGGATCTCCACCCGGGCGGCGAGCGCGGCACCGTCGCCGGCCGCGGCCTCCAGCTTGCCCAGGGTGCGGTCGACGATCGGCCGGACGTGGTCGTCGGCGCCCTCGCGCAGGGCGCGCAGGGCCACGATCAGCGCGGACGCCTCGGAGCTGTCCAGCCTCAGCGGCCGGGCGAGGTACTCGGCGTTGGACACGCGGATCACGCCCTCCCCCTCGAGTGCGTCCATGTCCACGTCGATGAGGTCACCCATGCCCAGCCCCGGCAGCCCGCAGAACCACAGCACGTTGAGGTCCTTGACGATCTGCGCCGGCCCGACGCCGAAGTCGGCGGCGGCCTGCTCCAGCGAGACCTCCCGGCGCGCCTGGATGTAGGGCACCAGGGCCAGCAGCCGCGCCACCTGCTCGCGGGCTCCGCTCACCTGCGCACCCCGTCCGCCGGCCCGGCCGGCACCGTCTCGCGGCGGGACGTCACCGCCTCGCGCAGCCGGCGCACCACGGACGCGCGGACGTCCTGCGGCGCCAGCACGACGACGTCCGCGCCGTACCCCAGGACCTCGTCGGCCAGCGCCTCACCGGAGCCGTAGCCGACGGCGAGCCGCTCCCAGCCCTCCGGTACGGCGGGCCCGCCGTCGCCCTGCGGCGGCGCGGGGTGGGCGTGCCGTCGCAGCCCGTGGGCGGCGCCGACGCGCACCAGCACGTCGGCGCTGCGGTCGGCGGGTGCGGGTGCCAGCGCCTGGGTGACGGCTCGCAGGTCGGTCCCCGGCGGCACCTCGAAGGCCCCGGCCGGGCCGTCCGCGAGCACGTCGCCGTGCACCCGGGAGAGCCGGAACACGCGCGGCCGGCCGCGGTCGGTGTCGTGACCCACGACGTACCAGCGGCCACGGAAGGACACCACGCCCCACGGCTGGAGGTGGCGGGTGGCGATATCGGCGCTCGTGGTGCTGCGGTAGCCGAACCGGACGGGCGTGCGGGTGCGGGTGGCGTCCCAGAGCGGCTCGAACGCCGGCTCCTCCGCGGTCAGCTGCGGCTGGACGATGTCCAGGGCGGCCCGGTCGACGCTGATCCCGGCCGCCTTGAGCTTGACCAGGGCGTCGGACGTCGCATGGGCGAGGCCGGCGTGCTGCCAGACCCGGGCGGCCAGCCCGATGACCGCCGCCTCCTGCGGGTCCAGGTCGATGTCGGGCAGCTCGAAGGCCGAGCGCTCCACGCGGTAGCCGGGCTCGTCGCCGAAGGCACGGTCGACGTGGCCGACCTCGATCGGGATGCCGAGCGAGCGCAGCTCCTCCTTGTCGCGTTCGAACATCTTCTCGAAGGCGTCGTCGCCCGCCTCGGCGTAGGCCTCGATGACCGACCGGATCCGCTCCTTCGACACGTACGTGCGCGCGACGAGCAGCGTGATGAGCAGGTTGAGCAGTCGCTCACTCTTGCGGGCAGTCATCTCGTCCCTCGACAGGTTCATGACGGGGTGAACCTACCCCAGCAGCCGTCGGTCGGTCAGGAGCCGGCACCCAGGATGTCCACGACGAAGACGAGGGTGGAGTTCGCGGGGATCGCCTGCTGTGCCTGGGACCCGTAGGCCTGGGCCGGCGGAGCGACGATCAGCACCCGGCTGCCCACTTTGAGACCGGGGATCTTCTGGTCCCAGGCCTTGATGAGGCTGCCGACGCCGACCTTGAAGCTGGCCGGCGTGCCGCGGGCGAAGGAGGAGTCGAAGGCCTTGTCGGCCCCCCACACCGACCCGTAGTAGTCGACGGTCACCTGCTGACCCTTCTTCACCGTGACGCCCGTGCCCTTCACCAGGGGCACGACCCGCAGCGTCGTCGGCGGCTTCTTGGGCGTGTGGGACCAGTCGAGCCCGGTCACGTCCGACCCGTGCTGCACCAGGCGAGGAAGCCCCGCCGGCTCGGGCACCTTCGCGCCCTTGGGCCCGGTCAGGGGCGTCTGCACCGACATGATGTCGACGACGATCACCGCGGTGTCGGTGGGCTTCAGGCTCCCGACGCCGTTCGGGCCGAAGATGTCGCTCGCCTTGTCGGCGAGCACCAGCCGGCTGCCCTCCCGCTGGCCGAGGGTCTTCTCCACGAGCGGGTTGGTCTGCTGCGACTGGCTCACGACCAGGGTCTGCGCCTGGCCGGTGTCGTAGGTGCTCTGCAGCTTCTTGCCGGTGGCGCCGCTGGCCAGGTAGAGGTTGACCTGGACCTGGTCGCCGCTGTGGACCTGCGGGCCGGAGCCGGCCGACACGACGTCGCTTCGGAGGGTGGACACCTTGAGCGGGGTCTTGATCTTCACCTGGGGCTGGGAGCCGACCTTGCCGTTGACGCTGAGGCCGGGGATGCCACCGCCCCCGCCGGAGGTGTCGGACGAGCCGGTGGCCTTCGGGGAGGCCTTCCCGGAGCCGCTGCCGCAGGCGGCGGTGGCGAGCAGCAGCAGGGAGGCCACGAGCAGGGTGAGCAGACGACGCACGGGAAGGTACACCTCGAGACGTGGGGGGAACGGGTCTGGTGGGGATGCTGGGCGAGCTGGGCGAGCTGGGCGAGGGCGGGTCGAAGACGGCCGGACCGCAGCGGCCGGACCGACGGCCACCCTAACCGGGGGACCTGAGAAAAGCCCGCTCAGCAGTCCGCGCCAGAGGCCCTACATGCCCTCGATCAGCTTGTGCACCCGCTCGTCCTGGGCGCGGAAGGGGTCCTTGCACAGGACGGTGCGCTGGGCCTGGTCGTTGAGCTTGAGATGC
>JAICKK010000124.1 GCA_025927955.1 Nocardioidaceae bacterium | reverse complement strand
GCCGCTCGAGGCCTACGAGCGGCTGCTGCTCGACGTCATCGAGGGGGACCAGACGCTGTTCACCCGCGCCGACGAGGTGGACCGCCTGTGGCAGGTCTGCGAGCCGGTGCTGCGGACGCCGCCGAAGCCCCGGCCCTACGAGCAGGGCTCCTGGGGACCCCGGGCCGCGGCCGACCTGGTCGGTCCGGGCGGCTGGCGGCTGGAGCGCCCGGAGCTCCGACCCTGATGGCCCAGGTCCTCGTGGTCGCGGACGACCTGACCGGCGCCAACGGGGCCGCCGCCATGTTCGCCGAAGCCGGGTTGCGCACGGCGACCGTGCGGACCGCCGGCCGCGACGACGCGCTGGCCGACATGGCCGCCTCCTACGACGTGGTGGTCGCGAGCGTGGACTGCCGCCACGCTGGACCCGACACCGCCGCGCGTCGCGTCGCACAGGCGGTGCGCGCGGGCTGGCCGGCGCGACTGGTGTGCAACCGCATCGACACCACCCTGCGGGGCAACGTCGGCGCGACGACCGCGGCCCTGCTCACCGAGGTCCGCTCCCTGACCTCGGGACACGTCGTGGTGCTGTGCGCGCCCGCGCACCCGGCCGCCGGCCGGCACACGATCGGCGGCACCCAGCTCCTGAACGGCCGCCGGCTCGAGGAGACGGAGGTGGCCGAGGACGCCAGGACCCCGATGCGTACGTCGGACGTGACGCGGATCCTGCGCTCGCAGGCGGAGCTGGCGGTCTCGACGCTCGCCCTCGCGCTCGTCACCGGCGGCGCCGACGACCTCGTCGCGGCGATCCGCTCGGCCCTGGCGGGGGACGCCGACGTGCTCGTCGTCGACGCCACCACCGAGGAGCACCTGGCGCGGCTGGCGTCCGCGGCGGTGCGGGCGACCGACGGCACCGAAACGACCTGGGTCACCACCGACCCCGGTCCGGCCTCCGTGGCGATGGCCCGCGCGCTCGGCATCGGCGCCGACCACCCCGAGCCGCCGCTGCTCGTGGTCTCCGGCTCCGTGACCGCGCTGACCCGGCGGCAGCTGGCCCACCTCGCCACCGACCGCGACGTCGCGCTGCACCTGGCGCCGCGGGGCAGCGAGGGGCACGCGGTCCCCGACGAGGACGCGACGGCATCGCTGCTCGACGACGTCCTGACCGCGGCGGACCCGGGCGCGGTGGTGGTGCTGGCCACCGCCGTGGAGGACCGCGACCTGCACAGCGTCACCGCGGAGGAGGCCGACGAGATCCCCCGGGTCCTCGCCCGGGCGGTGCGCCGGGCCCTGGAGTCGCACGACGTCGACGGCATCCTGGCGACCGGAGGCGACGTGAGCACCGCCCTCATCGGCGAGCTGGGGGCGCGCGGCGTCGCGGTCTCCGGGCAGGTGGAGCCGCTCGCGGTCGCCGGCAGCCTGGTGGGCGGCCCGTGGGCCGGCCTCCAGCTGGTCACCAAGGGCGGCCTGGTCGGCGACCTCGGCACCGTGGTGGCATGCGTGGACCACCTGCGGCGGACAGCGGAGATCCGCCGGCACCACGTGGCGCCCGGCGAGGCGCGGCTCCCGAGGAGCGACGACAGCGAGCACACCCAGCACAGCGACAGGACGGAGACAGCGACATGACGCGAGCGACCCTGGCACTGACCCTCGGAGACCCGGTCGGCATCGGCCCGGAGATCACGGCCCGCACCCTCGCCGAGGTGGCGGGCGCGACCGACCACCACGGGGTCGCGGTCGGCGACGCGGCGGCGCTGCGCCGCGGCGCCGAGGCCGCCGGCCTCGACGTCGAGGTGCGTGCCGTGGACGCGTTCGACGTCGAGCCCGCCGGAGAGGGCGTGGTCGACGTCTTCGACACCGGCGTGCTCGGCGACGACCTCCCCGAGTGGGGGAGGGTCGACGAGCGCGCCGGCAGGGCGGCGGTGACCGCCATCGAGGTGGCCACCCGGGCGGCGATGGAGCAGCGGGTGGCCGGCATCGTCACCGGGCCGATCAACAAGGAGGCCGTCTGGGCTGCCGGGTCGGAGCACCTCGGACACACCGAGATGCTCGGGGCGCTCACCGGCGTGACCAAGCAGGACACCATGTTCGTGGTCCGCAGCACCACAGAGGAGGGCCACCACCTCCGGATCTTCTTCACCACCCGGCACGTGTCCCTGCGCCAGGCGCTCGACCAGCTCACGAAGGACCGCATCGAGGCGTCGATCCGCAGGGCGCACCAGGCGCTGACCGTCTTCGGCGTACCGCGTCCGCGGCTCGCCGTCGCGGCCCTCAACCCCCACGGCGGTGAGAACGGGGCGTTCGGGAGGGAGGAGATCGAGGAGATCGGCCCGGCGTGCGAGGCGGTGCGCGCCGACGGCCTCGACGTCGCCGGCCCCATCCCCGCCGACTCGGTGTTCCACCACGGGCTGACCGGTCGCTACGACGGCGTGCTGTCGCACTTCCACGACCAGGGCCACATCCCGGCGAAGACGTTCGACTTCGACGGCACGATCTCGGTCACCGTCGGGCTGCCGATCCTGCGGACGTCGGTCGACCACGGCACCGCCTTCGACATCGCGGGCAGCGGGCGCGCCGACCACGCCACGATGCGCTCGGCGTACCTCGCGGCGGTCGACTACGCGCCGTACGTCGACGACATCCGCGCCGCCTACGGGAGCTGACGACGGCTCACGGCCGGCCGGAGAGGGGAGGCAGGCCGCGGCCCAGGGAGGCGCGGACCTCCAGCAGCGACCGCACCAGCGCGGCCTCGCCTTCGGTGTCCAGACGGAACGCCGGCACGGAGACGCTGATCGCGTCCGACGGCGCCGCGCTGCCGTCCCGGCGGCCATCGGGGCCGGCACCTCCATCGGGGCCGCGCACGGAGGCGCCGTAGGGGCCGCGGTCCAGGCCGTCTGACGGCACGGTCACCGCGAAGCAGCGAAGGCCCTCCGCGGCCTCGCCGTCGTCGACGGCGTAGCCGCGCTCGCGCGCGTCCGCGAGCTGGGCGGCCAGCGCCTCCCAGGACGTCACCGTGCGGGCGGTCAGCGCGCGCATCGGTGGCGAGAGCAGGGCGGCCACGGTGTCGTCGTCGCGGGCGGCCAGCAGCGACTTGCCGAGGGCGGTGGCGTGTGCCGGCAGCCGCGAGCCGATGGAGGAGACGAGCCGGACCTGGTGCGCGGAGTCGCGCTTGGCGAGGTAGACGACCTGGTCCCCGTCCAGGCGGGCGTGCTGGACCGTCTCTCCGGTCACGGCGGCCAGCCGGTCGAGCGACGGTGCCACCCGCGCCACCACCTCGTCCTCGTCGATGAACCGGGCGCCCACCTGGAGCGCGCGCAGGCCCAGGCGGAAGGTGCCCCCGTGGGAGGTCACCCAGCCTCGCTCGGACAGCGTCCGGAGCAGGCCGTGCAGGCTGCTCTTCGGGATGTCCAGGCGGCGGGCGAGCTCGGAGAGCCCCGCGGGCCCGACGGTCAGGGCCTCCAGCACGTCCAGCGCCCGGTAGGCCGACTTCACCGGCCGGAAGTCCCTGGCCCCGGCGTCCTGCGGTGCCTCCGCCATGCGCGCCTCCTCGCCCGCGGCGCCCGGTCGTCTTGACGCGCCGCGGACCAAAAACTTACGGTCGAAATATAGAACGCCGTTCATGCATGTGAACAGTTCGGGGAACAGGTCAGTCATCGGGGCAGGGCGGAGGGAGCAGTACATGTCCAGCACAGCGGGGTCTTTGCAGGCCGTGGGACGGGCCCGTTGGACGCGACTGATCCCGGTCGCGATCATCGTCTACATCATCTCGTTCATGGACCGGACCAACATCGGGTTCGCGCTGGACGGGCTCCACCACGACCTCGGCATCGACAAGGCGCAACAGGGGCTGGCGGCCGGCGTGTTCTTCATCGGCTACCTGACGCTGCAGATCCCCGGCGGCCACCTTGCGGAGCACTGGAGCGCGAAGAAGTTCGTCGGGATCATGATCCTGATCTGGGGCTGCCTGGCCATCCTGATGGGGTTCGTGCAGAGCTTCACCGAGCTGCTCGTCGTGCGGTTCTTCCTCGGCGTCGCCGAGGCGGGCATCTGGCCGGCGATCCTGGTGCTCATCAGCCACTGGTTCCCGGCCGCCGAGCGAGCCCGGGCCTATGGCTACTGGATCATGAACATCGCGATCGCGTCGATCATCACCGCGCCGCTGTCCGGCTGGATCCTCACGTTCGGCGACTGGCGCTGGCTGTTCGTCATCGAGGGCGCCTTCCCGTTCGTGATCGCCGCGCCGTTGTGGTGGCTGCTGGTCGCGGACCGCCCGAGCGAGGCGTCCTGGTGCACGCAGGAGGAGCGGGACTACATCGAGGAGGGGCTCGCTCATGACCGCGCGCTGGCGCCCCAGGAGCATCGCGGGCTGCGGGACGTGGTCACCAGCGACGTCGTCTGGCGGCTCACCGCGGTCTACTTCCTGATCCAGATCGGCTTCTACGGGCTGAACACGTGGCTGCCGCACGTCGTGGGCGTCATCACCGGCGGTGCGATCTGGCAGGTCGGCCTGGTCACCGCGATCCCCTACATCGTCGCGATCTTCGGCCTGTGGTTCAACGCCAGGGCCGCCGACCGCAGCGGCCGCTACTCCCGGCAGGTGTTCGTGTCCATGCTCATCGGCGCGGTCACACTGGTGATCTCGGTCTGGCTCGGAACCTCGACCCCGATCCTGGCTATCGCGCTGATCAGCATCGCGGTGGGTGGTGCGCTCGCCTACGACGGGCCGTTCTGGGCCTCGGCGTCCCGCGCCATGCCGGTCGCGCTGGCCGGGGCCGCGATGGGCTTCATCAACGCCATCGGCAACCTGGGCGGGTTCGTCGGGCCGTACGTCGGCGGGGCGCTGCAGGACGCCAGCGGCAGCTTCTTCACCACGTCCATCTTCCTGGCGGTCTGTCTGCTCGCCGCCGGTCTGGTGATGCTCTCGCTGCGCCGCCGTGGTGACCGGCCGGTGAGCGAGGTGGCGGCCGGGGGGGCGAGCGCCGAGGACGCGGGTCAGGCCCCCCGCCACTGAGCACGGCCACCGGACCGGCACCATCACGCAGAAGAGGGAGCACCGATGCACGCACTGGTCCTCAAGGGCGACTGGGACATCGCGGTGGAGGAGCGGGAGGACCCGCAACCGGGCCCCGGGGAGGTCCTGGTCGAGATCGTCGCCACCGGCATCTGCGGCTCGGACATCCACGGCTACACCGGGGAGAACGGCCGGCGTCACCCCGGGCAGGTGATGGGGCACGAGACCGTCGGGCGCGTGCAGTCGGCCGGCGCGGGTGTCGACGCGGCTGTCGGCGCCCTGGTCACCGTCAACCCCGTCATCGCGTGCGGTGAGTGCCCGGCCTGCCGGCGAGGCGCCGAGCAGGCGTGCGCACGACGGCAGGTGATCGGGGTCGCCCCCGACATCGTCGCCGCCTTCGCGCAGTACATGGTGGCCCCGGCCCGCAATGTCGTGGACCTCCCGGACTCGATGCCCGACGAGTACGGCGCGCTCGTGGAGCCCCTGGCGGTCGGCTACCACGCGGCCCTGCGAGGCGGGTGTGGCAGCGGCGACCGGGTCCTGGTGGTCGGCGGAGGACCGATCGGGCAGGCCTGCGCGATCGCGGCGCAGCGCCTCGGCGTCGACCGCGTCGTGGTCAGCGAGCCCTCGGCGTCGCGTCGTGACGTGGTGACGTCCCTCGGCGCGGCCGCCGTCGACCCGACCGCCGTACAGATCGACGACGCGGTGGCGGACGCGTTGGGGGAGCCGGCGACCCTGGTCCTCGACGCCGTCGGCACCAGCCGCACGCTGGGCGATGCGCTCACCGCGTCCGCGCTCGGCAGCCGCATCGTCCTGGTCGGCATGGGGGCCCCGAAGGTCGAGCTCGGGGCGTACGCCGTCAGCACCGAGGAGCGCACCGTCGTCGGCAGCTTCAGCTACTCGGCGAAGGACTTCCGCGACACCGCTCACTGGGTGGCGCAGGTCCCCGAGCAGCTCACGCACCTCATCGACGGCCGGGTCGACCTCCAGGGCGCGCCGGCGGCCTTCCGCGAGCTGGGGGAGGGCACCTCCGCGAAGAGCAAGGTGCTGGTCTTCCCGCACGGCGTCCCGGAGCCCGGGCACCGGTGAGCGCACCATGAGGGCCGAGAGGGTCCGCGAGGTCCGGGCCTACACCGTGCGTGGGGGAGGCGCCGACTACCACGACCAGGAGCGCGGGCACTGGATCGACGACCACATCGCCACCCCGATGGCCAAGTACCCGGGCTTCCGGGAGAGCCGGCAGAGCTTCGGGCTCAACGTGCTGGGCACCCTGGTCGTCGAGGTGGAGGCCGACGACGGCACCGTCGGCTTCGCGGTCACCACCGGCGGCGAGCCGGCGGCCTGGGTCGTCGAGCGGCACCTGGCCCGCTTCGTGGAGGGCGCGCCGGTCACGGAGGTCGAGAGGGTCTGGGACCAGATGTACCTCTCGACGCTGTTCTACGGCCGCAAGGGCCTGGTGCTCAACGCGATCAGCGGCGTCGACCTGGCCCTGTGGGACCTGCTCGGCCGGCTGCGCGAGGAGCCCGTGTACGCGCTGCTCGGTGGCGCGGTCCGCGACGAGCTGGTCTGCTACGCCACCGGCGCGCGGCCCGACCTGGCCCAGCAGATGGGCTTCATCGGCGGCAAGATGCCGCTGCAGCACGGACCCGCCGAGGGCGAGGACGGCCTCGCGGCGAACCTCGAGCGGCTGCGGGCGATGCGGGAGGAGGTGGGTGAGGACTTCTGGCTGATGTGGGACTGCTGGATGGCGCTCGACCTCGACTACGCCACCCGGCTGGCCGCGGCGTCCGCGGAGCACGGCCTGCGCTGGATCGAGGAGGCGCTCCCGCCGGACGACTACTGGGGCTACGCGGAGCTACGCAGCCGGGTCCCGAGAGGCATGCTGGTGACCACCGGCGAGCACGAGGCGACCAGGTACGGCTTCCGGCTGCTGCTGGAGATGGGGTGCGCCGACATCATCCAGCCGGACGTCGGGTGGTGCGGTGGCCTCACCGAGCTGGTGAAGATCTCCGCGCTCGCCGAGGCCCACGGCGTGCCGGTGGTGCCGCACGGGTCGAGCGTGTACTCCTACCACTTCGTCGTGACCCGGCAGCACAGTCCCTTCGCCGAGTTTCTGATGATGGCGCCCGGAGCCGACGAGGTCGTGCCGATGTTCTCGCCGCTGCTGCTCGACGAGCCGGTGCCGGAGAACGGCCGGCTCCGGGTCCCCGACCGGCCCGGGTTCGGGGTACGCCTGAACCCGGAGTGCGAGCGGCAGCGCCCGTACACCCATTGACCTGCATCGGCCACGACGAGCGAGAGGACACGCGATGAGCCGCACGCGGCGCCTGCGGAGCCAGGAGTGGTTCGACAACCCCGAGGACCCGGGGATGACCGCGCTCTACATCGAGCGCTACATGAACTTCGGGCTGACCAGGCAGGAGCTGCAGTCCGGGCGGCCGGTCATCGGGATCGCCCAGACCGGCTCCGACCTGTCCCCGTGCAACCGGCACCACCTCCAGCTCGCCGACCGGGTCCGCGAGGGGATCCGGGAGCTGGGCGGGGTCGCGTTCGAGTTCCCGGTGCACCCGATCCAGGAGACCGGGAAGCGTCCGACGGCGGCGCTCGACCGCAACCTGGCCTACCTCGGGCTCGTCGAGGTGCTCTACGGCTACCCGCTCGACGGCGTCGTGCTCACCACGGGCTGCGACAAGACCACCCCGGCCTGCCTGATGGCCGCCGCCACCGTCGACATACCGGCGATCGTGCTGTCCGGCGGCCCCATGCTCAACGGCTGGTACGGCGGGCAGCGGACCGGCTCGGGCACCATCGTGTGGAAGGCCCGGGAGATGCTCGCCGCGGGTGAGATCGACGCGGCCGGGTTCGTCGACCTGGTCGCCTCGTCGGCGCCGTCCCCGGGGCACTGCAACACCATGGGCACCGCGTCGACCATGAACGGGCTGGCCGAGGCGCTCGGGATGAGCCTGCCCGGCTCGGCGGCGATCCCCGCGCCCCACCGTGACCGCGCCCGGGTCGCCTACGAGACCGGCCGGCGCATCGTGGAGATGGTCACCGACGACCTCAAGCCGTCGGACATCATGACCCGTGAGGCGTTCGAGAACGCGATCGCGGTGAGCTCCGCGATCGGCGGCTCCACCAACGCGCCGATCCACCTCAACGCCATCGCCCGGCACGTCGGCGTCCCGCTGGGCGTCGAGGACTGGGAGAGGATCGGCCGGTCGATCCCGCTGATCGTCGACATGCAGCCGGCCGGGCGCTTCCTCGGTGAGGAGTACCACCGCGCCGGCGGCATCCCCGCGGTGGTGCACGAGCTGATGCGCCACGGCCTGGTGCACGAGGACGCGATGACGGTCAACGGGCGCACCATCGGGGACAACTGCCGCGACAGCGCGAGCCTGGACGAGGAGGTGATCCGGCCCTTCGAGCGGGCGCTGGTCGCGGACGCCGGGTTCCTGGTGCTCACCGGGAACCTGTTCGAGAGCGCGATCATGAAGACCAGCGTCATCTCGCAGGAGTTCCGCAGCCGCTACCTGGAGGACCCGGAGCACCCGGGGGTCTTCGAGGGCCGTGCCGTCGTCTTCGAGGGCCCCGAGGACTACCGCAGGCGGATCGACGACCCGTCGCTGCTCATCGACGACGCCTGCATCCTGGTCACCCGGGGGAACGGGCCGGTCGGCTACCCCGGCTCGGCCGAGGTGGTCAACATGCAGCCGCCGGCGGCCCTGATCAAGCAGGGCGTGCACGCCCTGCCCTGCCTCGGCGACGGTCGCCAGTCCGGCACCTCCGGATCCCCCTCCATCCTGAACGCGTCCCCCGAGGCCGCGGTCGGCGGCGGGCTGGCGCTGCTGCGGACCGGTGACACCATCCGGGTCGACCTGGTGGCCGGCCGGGTCGACGTCCTGCTCTCCGAGGAGGAGCTCGACGAGCGGCGCCGTGGCGACCGGCCGGAGGTGCCGGAGTCGCAGACGCCCTGGCAGGAGATCCAGCGGTCGATGGTCGGGCAGATGTCGACGGGGATGACGCTCGAGCCGGCGGTGGCCTACCAGCGGATCGCCGCGACCAAGGGCGTGCCGCGGCACAACCACTGACCGGCGCCGCATCGGTCGACGACCACCCCGAGTTGAGCGCCCGAGGCACAGTTTTACCGACGCTATATCCGTCTTCGCCCTGGTTCGGTCGGTTCTGTCGTTCAGGCTTTACCGTGCTGGGGCTGGGGTTCCCGGTCCCGGCCGGTCACCATCTCGCCATGAACCTGATGCAGTTCCACCGGATGCGCACGGCCCTCCAGGTCAACGCGAGCCCGGGACGGGGGAGGGACCTGGAGACGGTCGAGCGCACGCTGCGCCGCCAGCTCGTGGAGAGCGGGCTCTTCGAGAGGGTCGAGGTCGGTCACACCGACGACCCGGACCGGCTCGTCATCGCGCTGTGCCGGTTCGGACCGTTCCGGTCCGGGCTCGACGTGGCGGGGTCCCTGGAGGCGATCTGGTCGCAGGGGATCCGCTACCCGTTCTGGGAGGCGCACGCGGTCCGGGCCACCGACGACCACGTGGAGCTCGAGGCGGCCTCCCGCAAGGGCGTCGGACGCCACTACGTGACCGTGCACCTGGTCGCCGAGAGGGCCCGGATCCCCGCGCAGCGTCTGGTGGGCCGCCCGGCTCCCGGACGCGTAGGGTCGTCGGGTGACCCCGGGAGCCGGCAGCGAGCTCGACCGCGGCATCTTCGTCTCACCCCGTGACGGGGACCCCTCGACGTACGACGCCCACCTCGACGCCGGGTGGCGGATCGGCAGCGGGGTCAACGGTGGCCTGCTGCTGGCCGTGATGGGCAACGCCCTGCGGGCGAGGCTCGCGTCGCTTCCGGGAGCCCACGTGGACCCGGTGACGGTCAGCGGCTACTACCTGTCGGCCGCCCGGCCGGGGCCCGCCGCGGTGCGCACCCGCATCCTGCGCTCCGGCGGGAGCATGTCGAGCGCCGCGGCCAGCCTGGTGCAGCCGGGCGGCCCCGACGACGTCGAGAACGAGCGCGAGCGCGTCACCGCGCTCGCGACGTACGCCGACCTGGCGACGCTGCCCGTCGACGTGCGCACCACCGCCGTCGCACCGGACCTGCCGCCTCCGGAGAGGTGCGTGTCCGTGGCGGACACGTCCCCGGACTTCCTGCAGGAGGCCGCGCTGCTCGAGCGGCTCGACCTGCGGCTGGACCCGGCGTGCCTGGGATGGATGCACGGCCGTCCGTCCGGCCGGGGGGTCGTCTCGGGCTGGCTGCGGATGGCGGACGGACGGGAGCCGGACGCGCTGCTGCTGCTGCTCGCGGTGGACGCGCTGCCGCCGGTGACCTTCGACCTGGGCCTGTTCGGGTGGACGCCGACCCTCGAGCTCACCGTCCACGTGCGTGCCGCGCCGGCGCCGGGGTGGCTGCGGGTCCGGCACGCCACCCGCAACTTCGCCGGTGGCCTGCTCGAGGAGGACGCCGAGGTGTGGGACTCGACGGGACGGCTGGTCGCCCAGTCGCGCCAGCTGGCGTTGGCGCCACGGGAGTGAACGGGGTCGTCGGCGGATGTCGTCCAGGTGGACGACAACGAACGGGCCGCCCGGCAGATCGGGGTTCGTTATCGTCCAGGTGGACGACATCGGAGCGCCGCGCAGGGCATCGCGACAGTCGGTCCGGCTGGTTCCGCGCCGCCAGTGCGTCCGGACGGGCTGGCATCATGCACCGATGAGCGAGGAGCCCACGGAGCCGCCGTCCGTGTCGGCGCGCCCGGACGTGCTGGTCGTGGGAGCGGCGGTCGTCCGGCACGGCCAGGTGCTGGCCACCCGCCGGACGTACCCGCCGCAGGCACGCGGCCGGTGGGAGCTCCCGGGCGGCAAGGTGGAGCCCGGGGAGGCCTGGGCCGACGCGCTGGTGCGGGAGGTTCGCGAGGAGCTCGGGTGCGAGGTCCGGGTGACCGGAAGGCTGGCCGGGACGCAGCCGATCGCGCACGGATACGCGCTCGCGGTGCTGCTGGCCGAGCTGGTGAGCGGCGAGCCGGCGCCCCGCGAGCACGACGCCCTGCGCTGGCTGGGACCCGAGGAGCTCGGCGAGGTGCCGTGGCTGGCGCCCGACGTGCCGTTCCTGGCCGAGCTGCGGGAGGTGCTGCTCGACGGCGAGTGGCTCGAGGGGGGCAACGTGGGGGGAGCCGTCCGGATCGGCGGCACCGTGCGCCGGCCCACAGGTCCCTGGACACCGGCCGTCCACCGGCTGCTGGCCCACGTCCGGGCGCGAGGGGTGCGCGCCGTGCCCGAGGTGCGTGGCATCGACGCCCGCGGCCGGGAGGTGCTGACCTACCTGCCCGGCCGCGTGGTCGACGTGGACCGGGAGGCGCTCGACGATGCCCAGCTCGCCGACGTCGG
>JAICKK010000188.1 GCA_025927955.1 Nocardioidaceae bacterium | reverse complement strand
GGCGGGCGCGGTGGTGTGCCAGCTGGAGATCCCACTCGCCACCACCCTCCTGGCGCTGCGCGCCGCCCGGGGGGAGGGCACGCCCACGATCGTGAACCCCGCACCCGCCCGGGCGGACCTGCCCGACGAGCTGCTGGAGCTGAGCGACGTCTTCTGCCCCAACCAGGGTGAGGCCGCCCTGGTGAGCGGGCGGCCGGTCGACACGGTCGACGACGCGGAGGCGGCGGCCCACGACCTGCTCGACAGGGGCGCTCGCGCCGTGGTCATCACGCTGGGCGAGGACGGATGCCTGGTCGCCGACCGCGAGGGGGCCGAGCACGTCGAAGGGATGGCCGTGGACGCCGTGGACAGCACCGGCGCGGGTGACGCGTTCGTCGGCGCGCTCGCCTGCTTCCTGGCCCGCGGCGACAGCCTCCGCGACGGCGCCTCGTGGGCCAACCGGGTCGCGGCGCTGAGCGTGATGGGCCGAGGTACGCAGACCAGCTACCCGGACCGTGACCACCTGCCCGAGGACGTGGCGCGGTGGCTGTCGCGATGACGTCCCACACCGGCTGACCGGCGTCGACGCTCTCCACCGCGTCGTGACGAGCGTCTCACCCGACGCTCCAGCGTTGCCAGGACCGCGCGCACGCCCCGGCCCTAGACTCTTCTTGCACAGGTCACGTGTCACTGCAGGACGGCGGACCCCGTCGCGTCGTCCCGTCCCACCGTCTTCCGGAGTGACCGTGCTCGTCATGCTCGGCGCCGTCGCGTCGTTCTTCTCGCTGTCCTCGACCGTTCCCCAGGTCCACCGCGCCTTCCGGAGTCGCTCCGCCGAGGGGGTCTCGTGGGGCTCCCTGCTGCTCAACCTGTCGGCGGTGGTCCTGTGGTGCGTCTACTCGGCGACCGTGGTCGACCACGTGCAGCTGTTCAACAACACCGTCTCCTTCGGGCTCCTGCTCGTCCTCGCGGTCGCGCTGCTGCGCACCGGCGGCCGGCGCTGGGGGCCGGACGCGGTCGCCGCGCTGCTGGCCGTGCTGGTCGCCGGCGTGGTCGCGGTCGCGGTGGTCGAGGTCTTCAACGCCTTCGTCCTGGCGATGGTCGGGACGGTGATCAGCTCGGTGCGCATGTGGCCGCAGACCCGGCTGGCCCTCTGCCGCGCGCCGCTGTGGGGCCTCGACCCGTGGGCGACAGCGCTCGGCTGGGTGGGCTGGCTGCTCTGGGCGCTGTACGGCGCCCGGGCCGGCGACGACGCGGTCGCGCTGTGCAGCCTCACCGGCCTGGTCATGCAGTCGGTCGTCCTGGCGTTCCGGCTGCCGCCCCGCCGTACGCTCCGCTCCATCGCCGGCGGGCGCCTGGGCCCCTTCGCCGCACGCGTCGCGTCGCCGGTCTCCGACCGGTTCGCGTTGCGCGCCGACGACTTCGAGCTCGTCGCCTGACGCCTCCTGCTCGGGTCAGAGCAGTCCGAGCTCGGTGGCGTGCCGGCGTACGGCGTCGCTGTCCGCGGCGACCACGAACGGCACGTCCTCGTCCCACGCGGACACGACCTTCTCGACGCGACCGTCTCCGGGGTCGAGCCGAACCTCGCGGATGTAGACCGCGAGGATCCTGCCCGGACAGGAGCGCACGATGTCGGCGTAGATCTCGGGATCCCGCTCCCCGGAGTCCCCGACCAGCACGAAGGGCAGCCGGGGATGCAGGTCGAGGATCTCCCGGATGCGGCCGCTCTTCTCCTCCCGGCCGCCGGGGGTGCCGAGCAGGTCGCGCAACAGGACCGGGCCCACAGGGAACCCGCGGTGCCGCAGGAACGCCAGCACGAAGGCGTGCAGGTTCCACGGGCTCGACGAGACGTAGAAGACCGGGTTCACGCCGGCCTCCAGGTCGGTGTACAGCCGCGCCGCCCCGGGGAAGGGCGTCCGGGTGAGGGCCGATCCGGTCAACGTCTGTCGGATCATCCGCCCGGCTCGCTGGACCCCCGTCTCGAGGATCGTGTCGTCGATGTCGGAGAGGACGCCGAACCTCGCATCAGGTCCGGGCACTCGCACCTCGAGGGGGGTGGTGTGCGGGCCGCTCAGGCCCCGGTACCCGCCGGCGAGCTCGACGGTGGCGCTGGTCCACGGCGTCATCAGCCTGTCGGGGTCCACACGAAGACGGGTGAGGAAGTAGCCCTCGGCGTCCGTGACCGTCTCCTCGACCACGCCACCGACGGCGACCCGCAGCGGCACGCCGGGCAGCTCGTTGGTCAGGAAGTCCCTCACCGTGCGACGCGCGGCGGCGACCACCCCCTCGCCCTCGATCGCCTCCGCACGCGGCGGGTCGTCGAGGACCCGGCCGCGCACGACCACCCCTTCGTCGCCGCCGTGCCCGACGTACGGCTCGATCCGGAAGTGCGCGGGCGGACCGGAGCCGGCCCGGCGCAGCCTGGCCGAGTCCCAGGCCCGCTCGAGCCCGACAACCCAGCGACGCGCGCGCACCAGGACACCGTATGACCTCGGTGCTCTCCGGATGCTGCGACCGACCTTCGAGCCGTGCTGTATCAGGCCACGCGCGGCGCGCTCCCTCCAGGAGAGGGCCTCTCACCGACCGGGTGGGGCCCGAGCGATCGAGGAGGTGAGCACCATGGGGACCCACACGCAGACCGGCCCGTCGTCCCGGGCGGGCTCGCACTCCGTCTCCCGGCAGCCGGCCACCTGCCGATGCGGGCAGGACCTGGACACCCACTCCGGTGCGTGCTGTCCTCGCTGCGGTACGTCGCTCCACCTGCAGGCGGCCGCCTGAGCCTGCCGGCCGGACGTTGACACAATGGGTGGCCGGGTCGATGATCCGGTGGTCCGGACCGAACACAGGGAGTGGCCATGCGCCGCACCGTCCCCGCCGTACTGCTGGCCGTGGTCATCCTGCTCGCCGGCGTCCTGCTGGCCGCTCCCGCCTCCGCCCGACCGAGTCCGGGTGGCGGCTCGGGAGTCCCCTTGCCCAACAGCATGGCCGCCGTCGGCGACTCGATCACCAGGGCCTTCGACGCGACCGCCGCCGGGTGCCTGCTCTCCGACTGCCCGCAGTACTCCTGGTCGACGGGGGCCGCCGGGTCGAGCTCGGTGAACAGCCACTACCTGCGGATCCTGGCGGCCAACAGGAGGATCCGCGGCCAGGTCTGGAACCAGGCGAAGACCGGCGCGAAGATGGCCGACCTCGACGGCCAGCTGCGCACCGCCGCTGGTCTGGGAGTCCAGTACGCCACCGTGCTGATGGGCGCCAACGACGTGTGCACCTCGAGCGCCGCGACGATGACGCCGACGGCGACCTTCGCGAGCCAGTTCCAGACCGCGCTGGCGGACTTCTTCGCCGCCGACCCGAGCGCGCGGGTGTTCGTGAGCTCGATCCCGAACATCTACCAGCTGTGGAGCCTCGAGCACACCAACCCCACCGCGGAGCTCGAGTGGCAGACCTTCGGGATCTGCCAGTCGATGCTCTCGTCGGCCAGCACCGAGGCCGACCGGCAGGCGGTCGTGGCGCAGGAGCAGGCCGACAACAACGTCCTGGCGGCGGTGTGCCAGCAGTTCGCCGGCTGCCGGTGGGACAACCTGGCCACCTACGACTACACGTTCAGGACCAGCGATGTCTCCACGGTCGACTACTTCCACCCCTCGGTGAGTGGACAGAACACGCTGGCGGGCATCACGTGGAGCGCGAGCTACTGGCCCACGACCCGATGACGCGGCAGCAGCACCCCCGCGGTCGTGGGCTCCCTCAACCACGCACCCAGCGGGCTACCTGTCCGTCGCGCACCTCCACCTGGTCCGGAGGGCGCGGCGTCGGGCTCCGGGCGAGGTGCGCCAGCACGTTCGAGCGTCCGCGGAGCCGCAGCGATCCGTCGTGCCAGCGCACGTACGGGTGCAGCAGCGGCCGGACCGCCTGCCGGTCCTGCCGATCCAGCAGGTCCCACACGCGGGCGGCCGGCGCCGGCAGGTCGGGCAGCTCGTGCAGCATCTTCGGCACGCACATCCGCCAGGCATCCACGACCAGCTCACGCATGAGATCCTCGTCGAGCCCGCGCAGCCGCGCGCACACCCACTGGTAGCGCAGGTCCCGCGCCGGCGGTAGGAAGAAGACGTCCGGAGCCGAGGTCACCAGGCCGTCCCGCTCCTCGCGCGGGAACCCGAACCCCATCTCCTCCTCGTCGCCGGAGAAGGCGACGAACACGATCCGGCGCACCTTCAGCTTCCACCGCCCGCCGACGAGGTGCTCCTCGGCGCGGGGAAGCCCGAGAGCCACCCGCCGTACGGCGTCGGCGTCGGTCATCGCGTGACCGGCCGGCAGATCTCGGTGGTGTGCCGCAGCGCCTTGACGGTCAGGTCGGTCATCCGGGAGAAGAGCGCCATGGCCGACAGCCTGCACCCTGCGCCCACGGGAGAGTCCCCAGGCGATGCCCTGGGATGCAGACCGGCCTCGGCATGGGCTGACACCGCCACGGCGTGAGTCGCCGCGGCACCTCGACCGAAATGCCATATCTTGCTCTGGTTTGCATCACCTGTCTGGGCTATGGAGTGACCCTGCGACTGGGCGGACGATGGCTGCGGGCGCCGCCCGGCGCGCCAGGAAACAGGAAAGGCAGAACCCGTCGCCATGAGTCTTCGCCGCAAGCCGCTGTTCACCGCCACTGTCGCGTTCTCGACCATCCCCGTCGTCGCTGCGCTGGGGCTGGCCACGGCGGGAGCCGCACAGGCGCAGGCGAGCTGCACACCCGACGTGGGCGGCACCGGCTTGAGCGCGGCCGTCGTGGCGCGTGCGCACCAGAGGATCTCCCACCGAGTCGTCGACGCCACCGGCTGCGACATCGGCATCTACGTCGGTGCCGGCGCCAGGCGCGTCTCCATCCGGTCCACCACGGTCACCGGCGCCAACTTCCAGGGCATCTTCGCCGAGAGGACGTCGCACCTGACGATCTCCCACTCGACCGTGACCCGCAACGCCTTCAACACCATCGACCCGTCAGCGCCGCCACTCCCGGGCAGCGGCGTGCACTCCTGGGTCGGTCAGTCCTTCGCGATCAGCCTCTTCGGCGTCTCGCACGCGGCCGTGTCGGGCAACAAGGTCTACAACAACGGCCGCGGCGGCATCGGCCTGATGGACAACGGACCCTTCGACCCGGGCGCGAAGATGCAGAACCAGAACCCCGACGCCCCGCTGGTGCGCTCATCGCACGTCAAGATCGTGGACAACAAGACGTGGGCCAACTACAACGGCTGCGGCATCGTCGCGGCGACCCAGAACGTCGGCGGCCGCCTGAGCCGCCTGTCCATCCGGGGCAACCGGATCGTCGGCACCGGCTTGGGCACCGCGGGGCCGGACATCGGCGGGATCGTGGTCGCGGCCGACCTGCCCGGATCGAAGGTCGCCCACGTCAACGTCAACGACAACAGGGTGCGCAAGTCCTTCGAGGCCGGGCTGATCGTCAACGCCGAGGCACCGGGATCGTCGACGACCGCAGTCCACCTCTACGGCAACAAGGTCTCCGGCAACAATGTCGGCCACCTGGAGGCCCCGGACACCGCGGGTGTGGTCACCTTCGCGGCTCCGGGCGCGGCCAACCACGGCACGATGATCTGGGGCAACGACATCTCGAACCAGTTCTACGGCGTCTGGTCGCGGGGGGACCTCCCGCCCAAGGTGTTCCACAACGACATCGACGTCACCGCCGGAGGCGTTCCCATCTCGCTGGGCTAGAACTGGGCTAGAACCGCTGCCGGCAACGGCACTGGACTGCTCGGTCGTGGCGTGGCTACTCCAGGGCACGGCTGCGGAAACGCTCCAGCTCTGAGACGGGGAGGCGCGTCCCGGCGACCTTCAGCAGCGAGACGACATCCTGCGTTCGACGGTCGAGCCGCTCCGCCAGCACGAATGCCATGTCGGCCACGATGGCCGTTGCCAGGCGTTCGTGGCGGGCGAGGCGACCCCGGACGTCGTCCGCAGGCCACTTGATCATTCGCACCGGCGTGTTGGCTCTGGCTGTGGCAGTGCGGGAAGCGGACGGCACGAACAGCGAGAGCTCGCCGAGAACCGATCCCGGGCCGAGCGTCGCGAGGATCCGGCCGTGCTTCAGAACCTCGACGCTACCCTCGAGAATCGCTGCTACGCCGTCTGCTGGGTCTCCCTCCTCGAAGAGGACAGAGCCGGCCGCCGCGTCGCTCATCGTGGTCTCCCGGGCCAGCTGGTCCGCGTCCGCGTCGGCGACGAGTCGAAACGGGCAGAAGTCTCGTATGGCCTTCGGTCGCTCTGCGCTCAAGCGTCTTCTCCGTGAGGGTCGATGGGATCGGCGGCAACGGTCCCAGGGCGCAGGTACATGCTCGCCGATCACCACCCTAGCCCGTGCTCGCCGGCGCGGACCGGACGACGGCACGCGCGCGCTCACGGGACGCCGCTGTCAGGTGGAGAGCACGGCTACCTACACCCCGGTCATCCTGGTACCGTCCAAGTCGCGAGTGTCGAGCGGGGTCGGGACGTCGCGTCGAGAAGGTCAGATCGTTGCCACCCGGGTGCGCATCCGCGGACGCTCGCCCTCGAACGGTCGCAGTGTGATGGGCAGATCGGGGTTGGCACCCCCGGCCGACAGGAGGCGGTGATGGGTCCGGGCCGACCGAGGTGGACCGAGCGTGCGGCATGGCTGCTGCGGCTCCCCCTCGAGACGCCGACCATCCCGTTCGAGGACCCGGACAGCGGATGCACCCTGTGGTTGAAGCTCGACTATCTCCTCCCCAGCGGATGCACCAAGGACCGGATGGCCACGAGCATCGTCGCGTATGCGATCGCGTCCGGCGAGGTGTCCCCCTCCACCATCGTCGTCGAGGCGTCGAGCGGGTCGACCTCGATCGCGTTGAGCATGGTCTGCGCCACCGTCGGTGTGCGCTTTCGCGCGTACATGCCCAAGACGGTCAGCGGAGAGCGGGTCCTGATGATCCGTCGGCTCGGTGGCGACGTGGTTCTCACGCCCGCTGGGCAGGGCATGGACGGGGCGGTCGCCGCATTGCTCCACGACTTCGGGACGGGAGCGGACATGTACGCCGCCCGGCAGTTCGAGAACCCGCGCAACGTGTTCGCGCATCGACATTCGACCGGGCCGCAGCTCATCCAACAGGTCGGTGTTCGCCTCGACGGCTTCGTCGCAGGTGTCGGCACTGGCGGCACCTTGATGGGCGTGGCACACGCGTTGCGCGATCACGGTTTCGACACGGTCATCTCGCAGGCGGTGCCCACGGCGACGGTCACCGCCGAAGGCGACCGGGAGGTCGTCGGGGGGATTCCGGGCATCGTCGAGGGCATGAGCAAGCTCCTCGACCCGGGCGCCGTCGGGCTGGACGGCTCGGTGCTGGTCCCGGAGCCGGAGGCGATGGAGACCGCGCGAGAGTTCGCTCGCCGCGGCTTGGGCATCGGCCCCTCGAGCGGGCTGAACATCGCCGCAGCCCGAAGGCTCGCCGCCCGCCTCGGCCCCGGGCACCACGTGGGCACCATCCTGCCCGACCGCATGGAGCGATACTTCTCCACTACCTTGTTCGACGACGTCACGGCGGAGCTGTAGTCGCGGCGACCGGCAACGTTCGC
>JAICKK010000219.1 GCA_025927955.1 Nocardioidaceae bacterium | reverse complement strand
GCGTAGATGCCCGCGCGCCGGCCGAAGACGTTGATGTCGAGCAGGGAGTTCGTGCCGAGCCGGTTGGCGCCGTGCACGGACACGCAAGCCACCTCACCGGCGGCGTACAGGCCCGGGATCACCGTGTGGTTGTCGGCCAGCGCCTCTCCCCTGATGTTCGTCGGGACGCCACCCATCGCGTAGTGCGCCGTGGGGAACACCGGGATCGGGTCGGTGTAGGGCTCCACGCCCAGATACGTCCGGGCGAACTCGGTGATGTCCGGCAGCTTGGAGTCGATCTGCTCCTTGGGCAGGTGGGTGACGTCGAGGTAGACGTACGCCTTGTCAGGGCCCGACCCGCGTCCCTCGCGCACCTCGTTGGCCATCGCGCGGGCCACCATGTCGCGGGGCGCCAGGTCCTTGATGGTGGGGGCGTAGCGCTCCATGAAGCGCTCGTTCTCGCTGTTGCGCAGGATGCCGCCCTCCCCGCGGGCCGCCTCCGAGAGCAGGACCCCGAGCCCGGCCAGGCCGGTCGGGTGGAACTGGAAGAACTCCATGTCCTCCAGGGGCAGCCCCTTGCGCCACACGATGCCCATGCCGTCGCCGGTGAGCGTGTGCGCGTTGGAGGTCGTCCGGAAGACCTTGCCGAACCCTCCGGTGGCCAGGATCACCGCCTTCGCGCTGAAGACGTGGATGTCCCCGGTCGCGAGCTCGTAGGCCACCACCCCGGAGACCCGTCCCGCGGTCATGACCATGTCGAGGACGTAGAACTCGTTGTAGAACTCGACCTCGTGCTTGATGCACTGCTGGTAGAGCGTCTGCAGGATCATGTGCCCGGTGCGGTCGGCCGCGAAGCAGGACCGCCGGACCGCGGCCTCGCCGTGGTTGCGGGTGTGCCCGCCGAACCGGCGCTGGTCGATCTTGCCCTCGCCGGTGCGGTTGAAGGGCAGCCCCATCTTCTCCAGGTCCAGCACCGCGTCGATGGCCTCCTTGGCCATCACCTCCGCGGCGTCCTGGTCGACGAGGTAGTCACCGCCCTTGACGGTGTCGAAGGTGTGCCACTCCCAGTTGTCCTCCTCGACGTTCGCGAGCGCGGCGCACATGCCGCCCTGCGCCGCGCCGGTGTGCGAGCGGGTCGGGTAGAGCTTGGTCAGCACCGCGGTGCGGACCCGCTGGCCGGACTCCAGGGCCGCGCGCATCCCGGCGCCGCCGGCTCCGACGATGACCACGTCGTACCTGTGGTGGTGGACCATGGCTGTCTCGTTCCTCACTTAGCGGAGCAGACGGAGAGGGTGGAGGACGGGTCGATGCACGGGTCGAAGGTGAAGATGACGAGGGTGCCGAGGATGAGCACGACCAGCGCCGAGAAGTAGAGCAGCGCCTTCAGCGCGAACCGGTTGGTGGGCTTGCTGCTGTAGTCGTTGATGATCGTGCGCAGCCCGTTGGTGCCGTGCAGCTCGGCGAGCCAGAGCAGCGCGAGGTCCCAGAACTGCCAGAACGGGTTCGCCCACTTGCCGGCGACGAAGGCGAAGTCGATCTGGTGGACGCCTTCGCCGGTCATCAGGTTCACGAACAGGTGCCCGAGGACCAGCACCAGCAGCAGCAGCCCCGACCCGCGCATGAACAGCCAGCTGTTCAGCTCGAAGTTGCCCTTCGACCTCGGGCTGCGCCGCCGCGGACCGCCGATGTTCGTGCGCGGGGCCTCGATGCTGGGGGGAGCCGCCATGTCAGCCTCCGAAGACGATGGACAGGTGCCGGATCGCGAACGGCACGAACAGCACCACGAACAGCACCGCGACGCCGTACGTCATCTGTCGCTGGTAGCGCGGGCCCTTCTCCCAGAAGTCCACCAGGATGATCCGCACGCCGTTGAGGCCGTGGTAGAGGACGGCGGCCACGAGGCCGAGCTCCAGGACCCCCACGACGGGGTTCTTGTAGGTGTCGACCGCCGAGTTGTAGGCATGAGGGGACACCCGCACCATGGCGGTGTCGATCACATGGGCGAAGAGGAAGAAGAAGATCGCCACGCCGGTGATGCGGTGCAGGACCCAGGTCCACATGCCTTCGCGACCCCGGTACAGGGTGCCTGCCACAGAGCTGGCCACTTGCTGTTTCCCTCCCGACTCGACCGTGGGTCGATGGTGAGCGCCGATCGTGCGTCGCGTCCTCAGCACTCTATCCGTGGGCTCGCGGCGCTCCCTCCGCGGTGCTTGTGAGTTCGATTACCGTACGACGAGCGGGCGTAAACCCGGTGGACGCCGCGGGGTACCCGTCGAGGCGTGGCGCACTCGCCGGCTCACACGAAGGGGCGGAACGCCGGCTCCGGCAGCGGCCCGGAGTCGGCGTCGCGCGCCGCCTCGTAGCCGTGCGCGATCTCCACCAGGGTGGCCTCGCTGCCAGCGGCGCCCCAGAAGGTCACCGCCACCGGGAGCCCGGCCGCCAGTCCCGCGGGGACGGTCAGCAGCGGGTACCCCGCCATCGCCGCCGCCGACGTGCACGAGCCCTCCAGCGACTCGGGGTTCACCAGGTCGATCGGCATGGCCGGCGGGTACGACGGGGTCACCAGCGCGTCGAGATCGTGCTCGCGCAGCACCGCGTCGATGCCGTCGTCGCGAGCCAGCCGCAGGCACCGTGCCCGAGCCTCGTCGTACTCGTGGCTGCCGACCCGGGGTCCGGAGAGGGCCGCCTCGAAGAGATCCTGGCCGAAGTGGGCGAGCTCGACGTCGGCGTGCTCGCGGTTGAACGCCACCACGTCCTCGAGCGTGCGCGGGCCGTCGCCGGGGCGCGTGGCGAGGTAGCCGGCCAGCCCCTCCCGCATCTCGGCCAGCATGACCAGCAGCTCGGGGGCCCGGTCGAAGCCGAGCATCGACTCGACTTCGGTGCCGTCGACGACGACCGCCCCCTGCGCCGACAGCAGCTCGAGCGCCCGCTCGGCGTGCCGGTCCGCGTGCGAGCTGTAGCCCCAGAGCTCCCGGCGGGGAACCCCCACGCGCTTGCCGGCGAGCCGGCCCGCCACCGCGTGGGCCGCGTAGTCGGTCCCGTCCGCGGCCAGCGCGCCGAGCAGCGCGGCGGCCTCCCGGACCGTCCGGGCCAGCGGCCCGGGCGAGTCCTGGGAGCGGGACACCGGCACGACTCCGTCGGTGGGCACCAGGCCGACCGTCGGCTTGATACCGACGCAGCCGTTGAACGCCGCGGGACAGGTGATCGAGCCGTCGGTCTCCGTGCCGACGGCGTACGACGTGATGCCGGCCGCGACCGCGGCGCCGCTGCCCGAGCTGGAGCCGCCGGCGGACCGGTTCAGGGCGTACGGGTTGCGGGTCAGGCCGCCGTAGGCGCTCCAGCCGCTGGTCGAGGCCGCGTCGCGGATGTTCGCCCACTCGCTGAGGTTCGCCTTGCCGAGGACCACCATGCCGGCGTCCCGCAGCCGGCGCACCAGCGGTGCGTCCGCGGCGGGGGGAGGTTGCCCGGCCAGTGCGAGGGAGCCGGCGGTGGTCGGCAGGTCGGCGGTGTCGATGTTGTCCTTGACGAGCACGGGAAGGCCGTGCAGGGGACCGCGCACGCGACCCCCGGCCGCCTCGGCGTCGAGCTCGCGCGCCTGGTCGAGCGCGGCGCCGTTGCGGGTGCACACCGACGCGACGAGCGGCTCGACCTCGTCAGCCCGGGCGAGCGCCCGCTCGACCTGCTCGCGGGAGCTGGTGCGCGTCACGCCCCGATCCTGCCAGCACCACCCCACCGGCGGAGGTGCCGAGGCGCTGGCCGAGGTCTGAGGCCGTGGTGGTCACGTTGGTCGAGGTGCCGAGGCGCTGGCCGAGGCCTCGAGACCGTGGTGACGTGTGCGGGTCGGTGCGGGTGGTTTCGAGGCCCTCGCCCTGGGGGCTCGGGCACCTCAACCAGCGGGGGTCGGGTGTGCCCAACCAGCGTGGGCTGGGGCCCTCGACCGGCGGCGGGGCGGCGGTGGGGCTCGCCATGCTGCGGGACGCAGGCGCACCGCCGTACCCTCGGAGCCATGAGCGAAGCAGAGAGCCCGACCGCCGGTCCCCCGGGCGCCGGGGACGTGAACCGCACGGAGTCCGGGCTCCCGTTCGCCTCGCTCTACGGGCCCGAAGCGCTCGACGGGTTCGACCCGGACTCCCGGCTCGGCACGCCGGGGGAGTTCCCCTTCACCCGCGGCGTCTACCCAACGATGTACACCGGCCGGCCCTGGACGATGCGCCAGTACGCCGGGTTCGGCACCGCCAGGGAGTCCAACGAGCGCTACCAGCAGCTCGTCGCCAACGGCACCGGCGGGCTGAGCGTCGCCTTCGACCTGCCGACCCAGATGGGGCACGACTCGGACGCGGAGATCGCGCACGGCGAGGTCGGCAAGGTCGGGGTCGCGATCGACTCGGTGGACGACATGCGGGTGCTCTTCGACGGCCTGCCGCTCGACGAGGTCTCGACGTCGATGACGATCAACGCGCCGGCCGCGCTGCTGCTGCTGATGTACCAGCTCGTCGCCGAGGAGCACGGCGTGCCGGGCGAGAAGATCACCGGCACCATCCAGAACGACGTGCTCAAGGAGTACATCGCCCGGGGCACCTACATCTACCCGCCGGAGCACTCGCTGCGGCTGACCACCGACATCTTCGCCTACTGCCGCACCGAGGTACCGCGCTGGAACACGATCTCGATCTCCGGCTACCACATGGCCGAGGCCGGGGCGACGCCGGCGCAGGAGATCGCGTTCACCCTCGCCGACGGGATCGAGTACGTCCGAGCAGCGATCCGGGCGGGCCTCGACGTGGACGACTTCGCGGCCCGGCTGTCGTTCTTCTTCGTCTCGCGCACCACGATCCTGGAGGAGGTCGCCAAGTTCCGGGCCGCCCGCCGGATCTGGGCCCGAGTGATGCGCGACGAGTTCGGCGCGAAGAAGGCCAAGTCGCAGATGCTGCGCTTCCACACCCAGACCGCCGGCGTCCAGCTGACCGCGCAGCAGCCCGAGGTGAACCTGGTGCGCGTCGCGATCCAGGGGCTGGCCGCGGTGCTGGGCGGCACCCAGTCCCTGCACACGAACTCGTACGACGAGGCGCTGGCCCTGCCGAGCGAGAAGGCCGCCCGCCTCGCGCTGCGCACCCAGCAGGTGATCGCCTACGAGTCCGACGTGACCAAGACCGTCGACCCGTTCGCGGGCTCCTACGCCGTCGAGTCGCTGACCGACGACGTGGAGGCCGAGGCGCTGCGGCTGATGGCCCAGGTCGAGGAGCTCGGGGGAGCCGTCGCCGCGATCGAGCAGGGCTTCCAGAAGGGCGAGATCGAGAAGGCGGCCTACCAGATCGCGCGCGACATCGACACCGACCAGCGGGTCGTCGTGGGGGTCAACCGGTTCCAGGCCGACGACGAGGAGCCCTACCAGGCGCTGCGCGTCGACCCGACGATCGAGCGGCAGCAGGCCGAGCGGCTGGCGAGCCTGCGCGCGGAGCGGGACCAGGCCGAGGTCGACCGGCAGCTGGCCGCGCTGGCCGAGGCCGCCAAGGGCACCGACAACGTCCTCTACCCGATGAAGGCGGCCCTGAAGGCCAGGGCGACGGTCGGCGAGGTGTGCAACGCGCTGCGCGAGGTCTGGGGCGTCTACGTGCCGCCCGACGCGTTCTGAGCGCCGGCCGGGCGCCGGCGTCCGCTCCGGTACGATATGCGGACATGCCCCCTCTCGTCCTCCCCCAGGTCGTCGACGCCGTCGACCGTCTCGAGGGCGAGCTGCTCGACCTTCGCCGCGACCTGCACGCGCACCCCGAGCTGGCCTGGGACGAGTCCCGCACCACCGCCGCGGTGGCCCGCTGCCTGGAGTCCGCGGGGGTCGACGTGCAGATGCTGCCCAAGAGCGGGCTGGTCGCCGAGGTCGG
>JAICKK010000183.1 GCA_025927955.1 Nocardioidaceae bacterium | reverse complement strand
GGCGTCCACGCGGGCGACGAGGTCGTTGACGCCGTAGGTGTTGACCGAGGCGCCGAACCGGAGCTGGGCCTCGACCTTGTCGCCCTCGGTGACCGCGACGTCGCGCATGTTGTCGCCGAACCGGGCCATCCGCAGCGTGCGCATCGCGGCGCGCCCGGCCGCGGCCCGCGCCCAGGTGGCGACCCGGGCGACCACGGCGGGGTTGCTGACGTGCCCGGCGACGGTCTTGCGGGCCACGCCGAGCCGGGACTGGACGTAGCCGAACTCGCGGTCGCCGTGCGCGGCCTGGTTGAGGTTCATGAAGTCCATGTCGATGTCGGCCCACGGGAGCTCGACGTGGGCCTGGGTGTGCAGGTGCAGCAGCGGCTTGTCGAGCGCGTCCAGGCCGGCGATCCACATCTTGGCCGGGCTGAACGTGTGCATCCACGCGATCACCCCGATGCAGCCGTCGTCGGTGCTCGCGTCCTGCAGGGCCCTGCGGATCGCGGTGGCGTCGGTGAGGACGGGTTTGAGCACGACGGCCGGCACCACCGCGTCGGAGCCGTCCAGCGCCTGCGCCACCCGACGGGACTGGGCCTCGACCTGCCGCAGCGTCTCCTCGCCGTACAGGGCCTGGCTGCCGGTCAGGAACCACACCTCGGCCCGGGTCTCGTCTCGCACGGCTACCGCCTCCCGTCGCTCGTGCTCTGGCCGTACACGTTCTGGTAGCGGTCGTGCAGCGCCCTTACGTCCTCGTCGCTGAGGGTGAGCGTCGGCCCCAGCTGGCGGGCGAGGTGCACGGTGCGGGCGACGTCCTCGAGCATGACGGCGGCCTTGACCGCGTCGCGGGCGTCGCGGCCCACGGTGAACGGGCCGTGGCTGGCCATGAGCACCGCGCGGGAGCGGCTCTCGCGCAGCGTCTCCACGATGCCCCGGCCGATGGAGTCGTCGCCGATCCGGGCGAACGGACCGACCGGGATCTCCCCGCCGAACTCGTCGGCGGCCATCGTGAGCACGCAGGGGATCGGCTCGCCGCGGGCGGCCCACGCGGTCGCGTAGGTCGAGTGCGTGTGCACGACGCCGCCGACCTCGGGCATGTGCTGGTAGACGTAGGCGTGCGCGGCCGTGTCGGAGGAGGGCTGGTGGTCGCCCTCCACGAGGTTGCCCTCGAGGTCGGTGACCACCATCGCCTCGGCCGACAGCTCGTCGTAGGAGACGCCGGAGGGCTTGATCACGAGCAGGTCCTCGCCCGGGACGCGGGCCGAGACGTTGCCGGCTGTCCAGACGACGAGCCCGTAGCGGGTCAGCTCGCGGTGCAGCCGCGCCACGGACTCGCGCAGACCCGCGACCACGCGGCCGGTCTCGCCCTGCAGCGCCATGTCCGCTCTCCCTGGGGTCGTATGTGAGCGTTCACTATTCGACCACAGCGCCGGACCGCTTGTCACCGTGTCAGATCGACCGCTGGTAGCTGCCGAACGTCCGGGTCGCCGCCGCGGCCATCACCGCGGCCAGCGCGACGAGGGCGGCCAGGCGCGGCCACACCGCCGACCAGTCGGGCGAGCCCAGCAGCGCCTCCCGGCTGGCGACGACCGCCCAGTCCAGCGGGTTGAACCGGGCGCAGTCCCGGATCCAGCCGGGCGCCAGCGAGGGGTCCATGATCGCCGAGGACAGGAACGTCATCGGCAGGCTCAGGAACTGGCTGATCCCGATCAGCGCCTCCTGCTGGCGAGCCATCAGCGCGATGGCGTTCGACAGCGCCGCGCACACGACCGTGAGCAGGCACGCGCAGGCGAGCGTGACGACGACCCCGACGACGCCACCGTGGAACCGGGCGCCCGCCAGCACCGCGACGGCCAGCACGATCGCGGTCTGCACGACGCTGGTCAGCGACTGGTAGACCAGCGTGCCGTTCATCATCGCCCCGCGCCGTACGGGGGAGGCCAGCAGCCGGTCCATCACGCCCCGCTGCATGTCGTCGATGTAGACGGTCCCGGCCCACATCGCGGAGAACAGCGCGGTCATCGCGACCACGCCCGGGGTGAGGAACTCCAGGAAGCTGGCACCGCCCGCGAAGCCGGGGATCCGCACGACCGACCTGAACAGGGCGCCGAACAGCAGCAGCCAGACCATCGGCTGGACCAGGGTGATCACCAGGAAGACCGGCTGGCGCACCAGGGCCCGGATCGAGCGCATGGACAGGTACGTCGAGTGGGTGATCAACGTGCTGATCGGGGTCCCCGCGAAGGCGTGAGCGGAGCTTGCGGAGCGAGCGGCTTCGTGGGGTGATCTCATGCCGACACCTCCTCGAGGGTATCGGTCGACTCGAACGAGCGGCCCGCGTGGCGCAGGTAGACGTCCTCGAGCGAGGGCCGGGCGACCGTCGCGGAGGCCACCTCGATGCCCGCCTCGCCGAGGACGGCCACCACGACGGGTACGACGCGCGCGCCGGCGTCCGTGCGGGCCCGGACCGTGCGGCCCTCGTGCAGCACCGAGGTGACGCCGGCCACCGTCCCCACGATGCCCGCGGCCCGGGCCGCCGACTCCTCGAGGTCGAGCTCCACCTGCAGCAGGTCGCCGCGCAGCTCGCTCTTCAGCTGCTCGGGCGTACCCTCGACGGCCACCCGCCCCGACTCGATGATCGCGAGCCGGTGGGCGAGCCGGTCCGCCTCGTCGAGGTAGTGGGTGGTCAGCAGCACGGTCATCCGGTCGTCGCCGGCCAGCCGCCCGACCTCCGCCCACATCTCGGCGCGGGCCTCCGGGTCCAGACCGGTGGTGGGCTCGTCGAGGAACAGCACCTGCGGCCGGTGCACGAGGCCGATCGCCACGTCGAGCTTGCGGGCCATGCCGCCGGACCAGGTCCTGACCAGCCGGTCGGCGGCGTCGGCGATGCCGAACCGGTCCAGCAGCCGCCCCGCGCGCGCCCGCGCGTCGGCGCGGCCGAGCCCCTGGATGCGGGCGGCCAGCACCAGGTTCTCCCGGCCGGTGGCCATCGGGTCCGACGACGGCCGCTGGGAGACCAGCCCGATCCGGTGGCGCACGGCGTCGGGGTCGGCGCCGACGTCCGCGCCGGCCACCCAGGCACGCCCCGAGTCGGCGCGGGACAGGGTCGAGAGGATCCTGACGGTGGTGGACTTGCCGGCCCCGTTCGGGCCGAGGAGGCCGTAGACGGTGCCGGGCTCGACGGCGAAGCCCAGCCCGTCGAGGGCGTGGACGGGCTGCCTTCCCCGTCCGGTGCGGTAGGCCTTGCGCAGGTCGTCGGCCTCGACGGCGTACCCGCTCGTGCTCGTGCTGGTCATGCGCGTGCTCCATCTCTGCGAGGAGGTGAAGGGCCGACCGCGCCGACGTATCGTGTCGAGTGCGTCTCGGGTGGTCGCGACCGTCAGGTCCGGCGGCCCGGGGATGTGCCCTCGGCCCGGTGTTGCCGCACCGGCCGGGGGCTTCTGGCTCCGGGGCCAGGGCCTAGCCCTGGCTCAGGAAGGGCGCGATCTCGGCGGCCTCCTCTCCGAGGTGGGAGACGGGGTCGCGGGAGATCTCCTCGAGGGTGACCCCCTGCTCCTGCAGCTCGTGGACCCGGCGCCACCAGCGGGAGCCGCCGAGCTCGTCGCGCTCGATGCGGTCGGCCAGCGACGTGACGAAGGCCAGCTCGGCCTCCATCAGCGCCCGGCGGTACTGCTCCTCGACCACGAACAGCTCGGGCAGCCCCATCCGGCCGGTGAGCTCGAGGCCGGCGTCGACGGACCCGAGGCTCATCCGCAGCAGGGTGGCGCGCGACCTCAGCAGCCGCGCGGCCTCGTCGGGGGCGAGACCTGCGATCAGGGAGAGCGCGGCCTCCAGGGAGGTGTACTCCTTGCGCGGCGTCGACACCAGGTCGGCGAGCCAGTCCTCGAGCTCGGCCCGGCCGGCGGCGGTGATCGCGTAGACGGTCCGCTCCGGCCGGCGTCCCTCGCGGGCCGTGCCCGTCGCCTCGACCAGGCCGTGCCGGGCCAGCGCGTCGACGACCGAGTAGAGCGAGCCGAAGTTGAGCTTGATGCTCTGCTCCTTCCCGCGGGTGCGCAGCGTCGTCGACATCTCGTAGGGGTGCATGGGCCGCTCGGCGACGCAGGAGAGCACGGCGAGGGCGAGGAGGTTCGGGACCCGCCGCTTCTTGCTCATGTGCTGATACTCGGCTTCGGATATTCGGCTGTCAAGCGATTCGTCTCAGAGCGGTACGGCGGCCGCCCGCCGTGCCGCAGGCGGACCGGAGGGACCGCACCGGTGGGTGGTCGGTAGGTTGATCGCCGTGCTGCTCTCCGATCGCGACATCCTCGCCGAGATCGACGCCGGGCGGGTCGCGCTCGACCCCTTCGACGCCGGCATGGTGCAGCCGTCGAGCGTCGACGTCCGGCTGGACCGGTTCTTCCGGGTCTTCGAGAACCACAAGTACCCGCACATCGACCCGTCGGTGGACCAGCCCGACCTCACCCGGCAGGTCCAGCCCGAGGGCTCCGAGCCGTTCATCCTGCACCCCGGCGAGTTCGTCCTCGGGTCGACGTACGAGGCGATCACGCTGCCCGGCGACGTCGCGGCCCGGCTGGAGGGCAAGTCGTCGCTGGGTCGCCTGGGACTGCTCACCCACTCGACGGCGGGGTTCATCGACCCGGGCTTCTCGGGCCACGTGACGCTCGAGCTGTCGAACGTCGCGACCCTGCCCATCAAGCTGTGGCCGGGGATGAAGATCGGCCAGCTGTGCTTCTTCCGGCTGTCGTCGCCGGCGGAGCACCCGTACGGGTCGGAGAGGTACGGCTCTCGCTACCAGGGTCAGCGGGGCCCGACCCCGTCACGCTCGCACGTGAACTTCCACCGCACCGATATGTGAGGCCGAACGGCAGGCACAGCCACGGGGACCTCATGTGTCGAGCCGGTCTGCGATGCGGTGCAGCCGCTGGGCGAACGCGTGGCGGCCGCGGGGACGGTGGTGCTCGAGCATCCGGTGGTGCTCGGCCTCGGTGAGCCAGTCCGCGATGCGGGCGGCGGCGAGCTCGGAGGTGAGGCGGCTGGGGTCGGTCATGGTGGTTGCTCCCTGCGTCCTGGGTGTGTGTCCTGGGTGGTGTCCTGAGGGGTCAGCGCTGCTCGAGATGGACGTTGCCGCTGACGGTCCGTGCGCGGAGCTCGAGGAAGTCCTGGCCCTCCGCGGGCTCGCCGGCCCCCTCGAGGTCGGAGCGGACGTTGCCGCTCATCGTGGTGACGTCGGTCCATACCGGGAGCCCGGCGGGCACGCCGACGCGGATGTCGCCGGAGACGTTGTGCGCGCTGACCTGCCCCCGGTGCGCCAGGTCGACGACGACGTCGCCGGAGGCGGTGGTCAAGGAGACGTCGCGGCGGGTCTCGCGAACCCGTGCGTCGCCCGATCCCGACTTCACCGTGACGGGCCCGTCGGCCGAGACCACGACGACGTCTCCGGAGCCCGTGGCCACCTGCACCGGCGCGTGCACGCGGTCGAGGGTGACCTCGCCCGACCCGCTCTTGACCTGGAGCCGGCCCCGGACGACGTCGACCGTGACGTCGCCGGACCCGGTCTCGACCCGTGAGTCGGCGGCCAGCTCCTCGATCCGTACGTCGCCGGAGCCGGACCGCACCGAGGTCTCGCCCAGCCGGCCGTCGACGCGGAGGTCTGCGGAGCCGAGCTTGGTGACCAGCCCGCTGTCGTCGGGCATGGTGACGTGCACGGTGAGGTCCCGCGAGGAGCCGCCGAAGAAGCCGTGGCCGCCCTTCGGGCCGATGACCGAGACGGCGCCGCCGCGCTGGTCCACGAGGACCTGGTCGGCGGCGCCGCCGGAGACGTCGACGACGGTGTGGGTGACCTCGCGGGTCTCGACCACGAGGTCGCCCGAGCGCAGCTCGACGAACAGGGAGACCGGGTCGGGGGTGGCGAAGGTTCGTTGCGTGCCTGTGCTCATCGGGGCTCCTGAGGGTGTGCTCGGCCCGCCGTCCGCCGTACGACGGGCAGCGAAGGGGGGTGAGGGGAAGGGTGTCGGGCCAGGCCGTGTCTAGACCCAGCCGGTCATGCGCTTGGGGCCCTTGCCGCGGGCAGCGGTGAGCCCCTCCCCGAAGGGCAGGCTGGACAGGTCGATGTCGACCTTGACGGCCCGTTCGCGGGTGGCGGCGCGGACCACGTTGACGATCCAGCTGTTCAGCGAGTGGCCGCCCTTGGTGGCCAGCTCCTCGGCCTTGTACTTGACCGACTCGGGGAGCCGCAGCGTGATGCGTGCCTGGGCGCCGTCGTCGTCCGCGTCGTCGTCGGCGGTGGGTCCTGCCGCTGCTGCCGGAGCGGCTGCCGAGACCGTGGGGACGTCGACGACCAGCTGCGGCTCGCGGCCGCGCAGGCGCACCTCGACAGACCCGGCGCCGAGCTCGCTGGTGATCTCGGCCGCCGCCTGCGACAGCGCGTCCATGAGAGCCAGCCGGACGGCGGGGTCGAGCGCCAGGGCGAGCCGCTCGGCCGCCGCCCGCGCCTCCGGCCCGCCGGCCTCGGCCGCCGCGGCCAGGTCGTGTCGAAGGCTCTCGACGTAGGGGGTGATGTCCATGAGCACCACGATGACACCATTATGACGTCACGTCAAGGGCCTGGTGGCGCAGAGTGGTGTCGCGGTGACGCCGGGATGGTGTCAGGTGGGCGTTTGGCGTGCGGGTGCCCCCCGTTTCCCTGGGGCCCCAGCGAAACTGGCACACCCCTGCCGTTGCAACAGCGGGGCGGTGACCGTTTCGCTGGGGGCCCAGGGAAACTGCCACCGGGGTCAGTCCCTCCGGTCCCGGTCGGTGTGCTCCTCGACGACCCCCGACTCGACCTCGGGGTCGGGCTCCTTGGCGGCGGCCGCGTCGGCGCCGACGTCGCGCTGGTCGGTCAGCGTCTGGTCGGTGACGGTGACGTCCCCGGGGTCGGGCTCGGCCTTCGTCTCCACGGTGTCGCCGGGGGCGGTGCGGGTCACGGAGGCGAGCAGGAGCTGGGCCACGTCGAGGACCTCGACCTCCTCCCGAGCCGTGCCCTGCGCCTGCAGGGAGGTCAGGCCGTCGGAGAGCATCACGCGGCAGAACGGGCAGGCGACCGCGATCTGGTCGGCGCCGGTGGCCACCGCCTCGGTGGTGCGGTTGTTGTTGATCCGCTCGCCGAGCTTCTCCTCCATCCACATCCGGGCGCCGCCGGCACCGCAGCAGAAGGACCGCTCGCTGTTGCGCGGCATCTCGGTGACGTCGGTGTCCGGAAGGACGGCGAGCAGCTCGCGCGGCGGGGAGTAGACCTGGTTGTGCCGGCCGAGGTAGCAGGGGTCGTGGTAGGTCAGCGACCGCCGGGGCGTCCCGTTGCCCGTCCCGTTGCTGGAGGGCGCGACGGGCGTCAGCCGCCCCTCGCGGACCAGCCGGTTGAGCAGCTGGGTGTGGTGCACGACGTCCAGCTCGACGCCGAGCTGGGAGTACTCGTTCTTCAGCGTGTTGAAGCAGTGCGCGCAGGTGGCGACGACCTTGGTGGCCTTCGCCTCGGTGAACACCTCGGCGTTCTGCATCGCGAGCTGCTGGAACACGAACTCGTTGCCGGAGCGGCGCGCCGGGTCGCCGGTGCAGGTCTCGCCGTCGCCGAGGACCGCGAAGGACACGCCGGCCAGGTCGAGCAGCTCCGCGACCGCGCGGGTGGTCTTCTTCGCCCGGTCCTCGTAGGCCCCGGCGCAGCCGACCCAGAACAGCCAGTCCACCGACTCCAGCGACTCGAGGTCCTCACCGACGACCGGGACGTCGAAGTCGAGTCCCTTCGCCCAGTCCATGCAGGCCG
>JAICKK010000056.1 GCA_025927955.1 Nocardioidaceae bacterium | reverse complement strand
CGCGGCCTCCGGCTCGTCGGGCGAGGCGTCCTCGGCGGGGGCGTCCTCGTCGGGGGCGTCCTCGTCGGGGGCGTCCTCGTCGGGGGCGTCCTCGTCGGGGGCGTCCTCGTCGGCGTGGGGCACCGTGGCCGAGTCGGCCGCGGCCTCGTCCGCGACGGCGTCCTCGGTCGGGAGGTCGACGAGCGGCTGCTCCCCGACGTCGGTCGAGGTGGTCCCGGAGGGCTGTTCGTCGTACTGCTGCGACACGGTTACTGGGTCACCTTCATCGTTGGCCTGGTCATGGTAGTGCGAGCTGTGGTCCCGGGAGTGCCGGGCTGTGCCGACCGGCTAGCCGAAGACCTTGAAGGCCAGCCGCCCGAAGCCCACGTCGAGCAGGGACACGATCGTCATGATCACCAGCACGAACACCAGCACGACCACGAAGTAGGTGATCAGCTGCTGCTGGGTGGGCCAGACGACCTTGCGGAGCTCGGCCACCACCTGGCGGTAGAAGGTGGCCGGACTGGTCCGCTTGTCCCCCGACGGCGAGGTCGAGTGCACGGGACGGCTCTGGGTCACGGTTCCTCCTTCTTGCGGCTTCTCACGGCGTTCCGGCTGGGCTCCGGGGCCGGCCGCGGGTGGCCGGCGGGTCGAGCAGGGCACGAGGGACTTGAACCCCCAACCTTCGGTTTTGGAGACCGATGCTCTGCCAGTTGAGCTAGTGCCCTCCGATGGTCCGCCGGGCCGTCGTGCCCTCGTGCGGACCGGCCCACCGGGCGGTCGGCGCTCGCGCGTGGGCATGGCGACCAGGGTGGAGAACCACCAAAGCACCAGTGTACGGGGGCGGGCCCAGCTAAGTCGAACCGAAGTCGAACCCCGACGAGACCCGGGTGGGCCGTGCGGGTCCGGGGTGCGAGCATAGGCCCCATGACTGATGCCTCACCCCACGGCTCTCCCAGCTCCTCGACGTCGCCGGTGTCCGGCCGCCGCATCTCGGCCCGGGTCGGTGGCATCGCCGAGTCCGCGACGCTCGCCGTGGACGCGAAGGCGAAGGCGCTCAAGGCTGCGGGACGCCCCGTCATAGGGTTCGGCGCCGGCGAGCCCGACTTCCCGACGCCCGGCTACATCGTCGAGGCCGCCGTCGAGGCCTGCCGGGACCCCCGCAACCACCGCTACACCCCCGCCGGGGGACTCCCCGAGCTCAAGACGGCCATCGCCGAGAAGACCCGCCGCGACTCCGGCCTCGAGGTTCCCGCCTCCCAGGTCCTGGTGACCAACGGCGGCAAGCAGGCCATCTACGAGGCGTTCGCGACGATCCTGGACCCCGGCGACGAGGTGCTGCTGCCCGCGCCGTACTGGACCACCTACCCCGAGGCCATCCGGCTCGCGGGCGGTGTGCCCGTCGAGGTGCTCGCGGACGAGACGCAGGGCTACAAGGTCAGCGTCGAGCAGCTGGAGGCCGCCCGGACCGACCGCACGAAGGTGCTGCTGTTCAACTCCCCCTCGAACCCGACCGGCGCGGTCTACAGCCGGGCGGAGGTCGAGGCCGTCGGCCGCTGGCTGGCCGAGAGCCAGCTGTGGGTGCTCACCGACGAGATCTACGAGCACCTCGTGTACGACGGTCTCGAGACCGCGTCGCTGCCGGTCGCCGTCCCCGAGCTCGCGGACCGCTGCCTGGTGGTCAACGGGGTGGCCAAGACCTATGCGATGACCGGTTGGCGCGTCGGCTGGATGATCGCCGCGCCCGACGTCGTCAAGGCCGCGACCAACCTCCAGTCGCACGCCACGTCCAACGTCTCGAACGTCTCGCAGCGGGCCGCGCTCGCCGCGGTCGCCGGGGACCTGGCGGCGGTCGAGGAGATGAAGGCGGCCTTCGACCGACGACGCCGCACGATCGTCGCCATGCTCAACGAGATCGACGGCGTCGTCTGCCCGGAGCCGCAGGGCGCGTTCTACGCCTACCCGTCCGTCAAGGGCCTCCTCGGCCGGACGGTCGACGGCGTGACCGCGACCACCTCCGCACAGCTCGCCGAGCTGGTGCTGGAGAAGGCCGAGGTGGCTGCCGTGCCCGGGGAGGCCTTCGGGTCGCCGGGCTACCTTCGCTTCTCCTACGCGCTCGGCGACGAGGACCTGGTGGAGGGCATCACCCGGCTGCAGAAGCTCCTCGGCTGACCGCCCCGGACGTGGCCCTCGCTCCCGGGGAACGCGACCTGCGGCGGCTGCCCAAGGCACACCTGCACCTGCACTTCACCGGGTCCATGCGCCACCCGACGCTCGTGGAGCTCGCCGCCCGCGACGGCATCACGCTGCCGGACGCCCTCGTCGAGGAGTGGCCGCCGCGGCTGTCGGCGGCCGACGAGAAGGGCTGGTTCCGCTTCCAGCGGCTCTACGACGTGGCCCGCTCGGTCCTGCGCACCGAGGACGACGTGCGCCGGCTGGTCCGGGAGGCGGCCGAGGACGACGTGCGCGACGGCGGGCAGTGGCTGGAGCTGCAGGTCGACCCCAGCGGCTACGCCGCGCGCTTCGGGGGCATCACGGCGTTCGCCGAGCTCGTGCTGGACGCCGTCCGGGAGGCGTCCGCGGCCACCGGGCTCGCGATGGCGGTCGTGGTCGCCGCCAACCGCACCCGCCACCCGCTCGACGCCCGCACCCTGGCACGGCTCGCGGCCCAGTACGCCGGCCGGGGGGTGGTCGGCTTCGGCCTCTCGAACGACGAGCGGCGCGGGCGGACGTCCGACTTCGCCCCGGCCTTCGCCATCGCCGGACGTGCCGGCCTGCTGCGGACCCCGCACGGCGGCGAGCTGCTCGGACCGCGAAGCGTCCGGACCTGTGTCGACGTGCTCGGGGCGGACCGGCTCGGGCACGGGGTGCGCGCCGCCGAGGACCCCGACGTGCTGCGAGGCGTCGTGGACCGCGGCGTCGCGCTCGAGGTCTGCCCCACGTCGAACGTCGCGCTGGGGGTCTACCCGGACCTGGCGTCGGTCCCCGTCCCCGCCCTCCTCAGCGCCGGGGCGACGCTCGCCCTCGGTGCCGACGACCCGCTGCTGTTCGGCTCCCGGCTGGCGGCGCAGTACGACGCGGTCCGGCATGCCCACGGGCTCGACGACGCGACGCTCGCGAGGCTGGCCAGGATGTCGGTGCGCGCCTCGTGCGCCCCCGAGGACCACAAGGCCGCGATGGAGACCGGCATCGACTCCTGGCTGTCCGGCTGAGCCGGTTCCGGCCACATCCGGGCGCGGCGTGGATAGGCTCTGCACCGTGACGACCACGGGCGGGAACGGTGAGCCGGGTCGGGCGCCCCTGGACCGGCGGGCCTACGAGCACCTGTACGCGCATCTCTACGGCTCTCCGCAGCCCGCTCCCCCGGCCCCTCGCCCCGTGCCCGACCATCCGCAGGCGGCGACGGTGCTGGTCCTCGGCATCCTCGGCGCCGCCACCTTCGGCCTGCTGGCCCCCGTGGCCTGGGCGATGGGCAGCCGTGTCGTCCGCGAGATCGACGTCTCCCGCGGGTACCTCGGCGGCCGCGGCGCGGCGCAGGCGGGCCGGGTGCTCGGGATGGTCTCGACGCTTCTGCTCTGCGCGTCCCTGGTGTTCTTCGTGCTCCTGCTGACCATGTTCGGGCTGCTGAGCCTGACGGTCTGAGGGCCGAGCGCGCGCGTCGAGCCCGGCGGTGGGCTCAGTCCTCCGGGAGCGAGCAGCCGACGAGCACCGGCTCGGGGACGAGCCGCACGCCGTACCGCTCCTGCACGCCGCGGCGCACCTCCGCGGCGAGCGCGAGCAGGTCCGCGGTCCGCGCTCCGCCGCGGTTGCTCAGCGCGAGGGTGTGCTTGTCTGACAGGGCGACCCGGCCGGTGCCGAAGCGGCTGCCGAACCCCTTGCCGAAGCCGGCGTGCTCGATCAGCCAGGCGGCACTGGTCTTCACCGACCCGTCCGGCTGGGGCCACCGCGGAGCGTCCGCGGGCAGCCCGGCCGCGGCGTCGGCGGCCAGCACCGGGTTGGTGAAGAAGGAGCCGGCGCTCCAGGTGTCGTGGTCGTCGGCGTCGAGGACCATCCCCTTGCCGGCACGCAGGGCGAGCACCGCCTCTCGTACGTCGGCCATGGGCGCCCGCCCGCCGAGCGGCACGCGCAGCCGCCGGGCCAGCTCCGCGTAGCCCACCGGCGCCGACAGGGTGCCGAGGCGGAGCTGGAAGGTGACCGACAGCACCACGTGCCGGTCCGGCTCGCGCTTGAAGCGGCTGGTGCGGTAGCCGAAGCCGCAGTCGGCGGCCGGGTACGTGCGCTGGACCCCGTCGAGGCGGTCCCAGCAGCGCACGGAGGCGATCGTGTCGGCGACCTCCTGCCCGTAGGCGCCGACGTTCTGGATCGGGGTGGCGCCGACGCTGCCGGGGATGCCGGACAGCGCCTCGAGACCCACCCAGCCACGCTCGACGGCCCGCGCCACGAACGGGTCCCACGGCTCGCCGGCGGCCACCGTGACCATCGCGCCGCCGCACGTGTCCTGCTCGACCGCCACCCCGGTGGTCTCCACGCGGACCACGACGCCGTCGACGCCCTCGTCGGCCACGACCACGTTGCTGCCGCCGGCCAGCACCAGCAGCGGGGTGCGGCTCGCGTCCGCGCGGCGTACGGCGTCCACCAGCTCTCGCTCGTCGACAGCGTGGACCAGCTCGCGCGCGGGGCCGCCGAGCCGCAGCGTGGTCAGCGCGGCGAGCCGCTCGCGGGTCGCCTCGTCGACGCGCTCAGGCACGCAGGACCGCCCGCGGCGCGCCCAGCACCTTCTCGTCCCCGCAGGTGACCTCCAGGGCGACGTGGACGCCGTCGTCGGTGACCTGCTTGACGGTGCCGCGCACGGTCACCTCCGCCCCGGTGTCGTCGTCGGGCACCACCACCGGCTTGGTGAACTTGCAGCCGAGCTCGAGCACCCGCCCGGTCGCCCCGGCCCACGTGTCGAGGGCGCGAGCCGCCAACGCCAGCGTGAACATGCCGTGGGCGATCACGCCCGGCAGGCCGACGGAGGTGGCGACCCGGTCCGACCAGTGGATCGGGTTGAGGTCGCCGCTGGCCCCGGCGTAGCGGACGAGGTCCGCCCTGGTGACGGTGTAGGTCTGCTCCGGCAGGGCGTCGCCGGCGGTCCAGCCGCTCACCGGTCCTCCCCCCGGTGCACCAGCGTCGCGAAGGCGGTGCAGACCGGCCTGCCGTCGCCGTCGACGATCTCGCTGCGGGTGCCGATGATGTCCGCGCCGCCGATCTGGCGGAGGGAGTCGACGGTGAGGGTCGCGGACAGCTCGTCACCGGCCACCACGGGGCGGGTGTAGGTGAACCGCTGCTCGCCGTGGACCACCCGGTGCAGCGAGATGCCGACGCTCGGGTCCTCCATCAGGCCGGTCATCGCGGCGAAGGCGACCACGATGGGGAAGGTGGCGGGGGCCGCCCCTCCGTCGTACGTCGAACCGGTCGCGGCCGCGAACTCGACGATCCTCTCCCGCGAGACGACGTACGGCGGGGTCGGAGGGAACGTCCGCCCGGACAGAGAAGCGTCGACTGCCATGGGGCCAACCTAGCGATGCGCCCAGCCGGTCCGCCGGGCCGGTGCTACCGCGTCTCGCGGTGGGCGGTGTGCTGGCGGCAGAACGGGCAGAACTTCTTCAGCTCCATGCGGTCCGGGTCGTTGCGCCGGTTCTTCTTGGTGATGTAGTTGCGGTTCTTGCACTCCACGCAGGCCAAGGTGATCTTGGGGCGAACATCTGAGCTCTTGCTGGCCACGGAACTGCCTCTGCTTTCGACTTCTGCCGGTCTCGTCGCCCGGGCGGGCAACCTGCCAAGTGTGTCATCCAGCCGCAACCCGGCGGCCGGTCATGCTGTTCGGCGGTAGCGGGGGCGGGACTCGAACCCGCGACACCACGATTATGAGCCGTGTGCTCTAACCACCTGAGCTACCCCGCCGCGCAGGGCACGGCCCCTGCTCCCGGACGACCGCCGGAGCACGGACACCTGCCCAGAGCCCCTTTACGGAATCGAACCGTAGACCTTCTCCTTACCATGGAGACGCTCTGCCGACTGAGCTAAAGGGGCAAACGAGTTGGAAGGATACACAGGGCCGCGGACGATGAGGAAATCGGCGAGGTCGGGGGCCGACCACCTCGCGGAGGGCCTGTCGGCATGATGTCCGCGTGCAGCCCTTCTTCGTCGCGGCCGGACCCGACCGGTTCACCCCGACCCCGTCGAGCGCCGGGCCGTGGAGCGCCCACAGCCAGCACGGCGGGCCGCCGGCCGCGCTGCTGACGCGCGCCGTCGAGTCGTTGCTCACCGACGGCACCCCTCGGGTCGTGGGCCGGTTCACCATGGAGCTGCTGGGCCCGGTTCCGCTGACCCCGCTGCGGGTGGAGGCGTCCGTCGTACGCCCGGGCCGGTCGGTGCAGATGTGCGAGGCGACGCTGGTCGACGAGGACCGCGGCCGCCCCTGCGCGCGGGCCACCGCGTGGCTGTTCCCGGACACCGCCGGCGGGCCCGGCGACCTCGGGGGCCCGCCGCCGCACTCCCCGCGCGACGGGGTGGGCAAGGAGCCGCCGGCCGGCTGGTCGCGCGGCTACCTCGACGCGGTGGAGTGGCGATGGATCCGCGGAGCGGTCACCGAGCCGGGTCCCGGCCTGGTCTGGATGCGCCCCCGCGTCGACCTCCTCGACGGCGAGCAGATGAGCCCGACGCAGCGGCTGATGGCGTGCGTGGACTCCGCGTCGGGGGTGTCCGCGGCCCTCGACCCCGCGGAGTGGGGGTTCGTCAACACCGAGCTGAGCGTGCACCTGCTCCGGAGCCCGGTGGGCGAGTGGGTCTGCCTGGACGCCGAGACCACCCTCGGGCCGGGCAGCGTGGCGACCGCCGTCTCCCGCGTGTACGACGAGCGGGGGCTGGTCGCGCGCTCGGCGCAGGCGCTGCTGCTGACCCGACGCTGAGCGGCCGCGGCGGAAGTCCACATGTTCGCGGTGCCACTGCCGAAGAGGACGACGACCCACGCTGGTCGGCACGAGCCATTCGCCGGTTCTCTGCCGGGAGGCGACTCTCGCCCCACCTGCCCGGAAGGACCACCCGATGCGAACTGCCCTGTCTCGCACCCTGCTCGCCCTGCTGACCCTCGCGTTGCTCACGGTGGGTGGGTTCGCCCTGCCCGCCGAGGCAGTCCAGGGGATTCCGGTCCCGGCGACGGAGGGCGGGACGGTCGCCGCCTGGGGGGATGCTGTCTACCCCGGCACGACGGCGGCACTCGACGGCAGGACGGTGGTCGCCATCGCTGCCGGCGGGTACCACGACCTGGCGCTGACCTCGGACGGCCGGGTCGTGGGCTGGGGGAACGACTACGCCGGGCAGACCGACGTGCCGGCCAGCCTCACCGGCAAGACCGTCACCGCGATCGACGCGGGCCGGTACCACTCGCTAGCGCTCACCTCCGACGGCAAGGTGACCGCGTGGGGCGACGACAGCTACGGGCAGACCGACGTGCCGGCCAGCCTCGACGGCAAGACCGTCACCGCCATCGCCGCCGGTGGCTACCACAACCTGGCCCTCACCTCCGACGGCACGATCACCGCGTGGGGGTACTCCGACACCGGCGCCACCAACGTCCCGGCCAGCCTCGACGGCACGACCGTGACCGCGATCGCAGCTGGCGCCTACAACTCCTTCGCCGTGACCTCCGACGGTCGGGTCACCGGCTGGGGGTACAGCCCCTACGGCGCGTCCACGCCGCCGGCCAGCCTCGACGGCAGGACCGTCACCGCCGTCGCCGCCGGCCTGTACCAGACCCTGGCACTGACCTCCGACGGCAAGGTGACCGCCTGGGGCGGCGACCCGAGCACCGGCGAGGGAGTCGTCCCGGCGAGCCTGGACGACAAGACCGTGGTCGCCGTCACCGCCGGGTACAACGACTCGTTCGCGCTCACCTCCGACGGCCAGGTCGTCGCCTGGGGCGACGACAGCCGGGGGCAGACCAGCCCCCCTGCCGGGCTCGACGCGGACACCGTCACCGCACTCTCCGCCGGCGAGTCGCACGTCATCGCGATCGTCCGAGCGGTGCTGCCCGACGGGCCCCCCGTCGTGGCCGGGGCCGCGAGGGTCGACTCACCCCTCACAGCCACCGACGGTCCCTACAACGCTGACCCGGACTCGGTCTCCTACCGGTGGAAGGCCGGCGGCTCGGACGTCGGCACGGACTCCGCGTCGTACATCCCCGGGCCCGCAGAGGCGGGGAGGACGGTCACGGTCACCGTGACGGCAACCAAGGCCGGCTACGCGCCCAGCTCGACGACGTCCGCGGCCACCGCTGCCGTCGCCGACGCGACCTTCGCGACCGGCCCGACCGCCACCATCTCGGGCCCTGCCGAGGTCGGGCGGACCCTGACCGCCGACGAGGGCGTCGCCTCCCCCACGCCGGACTCCTACGCCTACCAGTGGTTCGCTGACGGAGCCTCGCTCAGCGGCGCCGACAGCAGGTCCTTCAGGCTGACCTCGGCGCAGCGGAACGCGACCCTGACGGTCGAGGTCACGGCGGTCAAGGCCGGCTACGGCTCCGCCTCGAACCTCTCCGAGCCCACCGACGTCGTGGGCGCGGGCCGGCTGAGCCTCACCGGGTCGCTCTCGGTCGACGGCACGGCGAAGGTGGGGCAGACCCTCACCGCCACGTCGAGCGTCGAGAGCACGCCGTCGGCGACGCTGTCCGGCCAGTGGCTGCGGGACGGGTCGCCCGTCGCAGGAGCGACCTCGCCGACGTACACACCGACGAACGCCGACGCGGGCGCGGGGATCACCTACCAGGTCAGCGCCAGCCGCGACGGGTACGACGACGCGCGCCTCACGTCGAGCTCCGCCGGGCCGGTCGAGGGTGGCGTCATCACGCCATCCGCGCCCACCGTCACCGGGAACCCGACGGTCGGCTCACCGCTGACCGCTTCCGTGGGCGGGTTCGACCCCTCCGACGCCGAGGTGGCCCTCGTGTGGAAGAGAGGCGTGACGACCGTCGGCAACGGCGACACCTACACCCCCGGGCCCGACGACGCGGGGCAGGCGCTCACGGTCATCGCGACCTACACCAAGGACCACTTCGACACCGCCGGCTCGAGCACGACCACCGACGCCGTCGCGGCCGCCGTCTTCACCACCGCGCCGGAGGCCAGCATCAGCGGCACCGCGAAGGTGGGCCGGATCCTGTCTGCGGGCTCGGGCGCCACCTCGCCGACGCCGGACGTCTACCGCTACCAGTGGTTCGCGGACGGCGCGGAGATCCCGGGGGCGGTCACCAGCACGTTGCTGGTGACCGGCGCCCAGAAGCACAAGGTGGTCACTGTCGAGGTGACGGCGGCCAAGGCCGGCTACGGGTCCGTCTCCGACCTCTCCGACCCGACCGGCGCCGTCGCGACCGGTGCCGCGCCGACGATCGACCTGACCGTGGGGAAGGCGAGGATCCGTCGCGGACAGCCCGCCACGCTGACCTGGAGCTCGCACGAAGCCACCAGCGTGACGGCGTCGCGAGGATGGGCCGGCGCGAAGCCGCTCCACGGCACGCTGACGGTCAGGCCGACACGGGTCGGCACCACCTCGTACACGTTGACCGCCGGGAACGACAACGGGACCACCACAGCGGTGGCGACCGTGACCGTGAGGCGTCAGGCGCACAAGCTCGCTGTCGTCGCGAGCAACGGCCTGCGCCTGCGAGGCAAGCGGATCACGGTCAGGGCCGGCGGCCTCGACGGCGCGGAGCCGTACGCGGTCCGCATCGGCGGCCGGCTGGTCGCGACCGGTCATGCCACGCGGACCGGCCGGGTCGAGCGGTCGGTCACCATCCCCACCGGCGTTCGCGAGGGCACGGTGACGGCCTCCGTCACCGGCTCCGAGAGGGACCGCACCGGCACGGACACCGTGCGCGTGGTCGCGAACAAGGTGCTCGGCCTCAGGATCGCCCAGCAGCGTGTCCGCGCCTCCGACCGCCAACGTGTGACGGTGACGGGGCTGGCCGCGGGCGAGAGGGTCACGGTGACCTACCAGGGGCGACGGGTCTCCACCCGGAGCGCGCGCGCCGACTCCCGTGGCACCCTGACGGCGAGCTTCGGCGTGGACGTCTACTGGGGCACCAAGACCGTCACGGCGACCGGACAGTACCCCGGCCGCAGCGCGAAGCGGACGTTCGAGGTCGTCCGGCGATGCGCCCCCGGGGTCCACGTCTGCCGCTGACCCCTCCGACGGTGTGGCATCCTGCCGGCCCCCCACGTGGGAGGCACAATCGCGATGACCGGCCAACCGGGCCGGGTGCCCACCTTGGGAGGACAACAGTGAAGTCGACGTACCGCGTTCTCGCCCTGCTGGTGCCGGTCATCGTGGCGCTGCAGGCGGCGTTCATCGCGTCGGCCCTGTTCGGGATCGGCCACTGGGTCGACGACGGGCACACGCTGAGCAAGACGGTGCTGGAGTCCGGCAACGGCGGGTTCGGGGGCGCGACCGGGATCGTGCTGCACGGCGCCGGCGCCATCGTCGTCTCCGTGGTGGCCATCGTCCTGCTGGTCGTGGCCTTCTTCGCGCACATCGAGGGGGGCGTCCGGTGGGCCGCGCTCATCCTCGCCGACGTCATCGTGCAGTGGGGCCTGGCGGCCGCGGGATCCTCCTCGCCGGCCGTCGGCGGCCTCCACGGCATCAACGCCTTCGTGATGTTCGGCCTGGGCATGATGGCCGCCACCGCGGCCAGGAGGTCCATCGCGGCGTCCAGGGCGCAGGCGCCGACCGGCCGCACCCCCTGAAGGGTCGCCCGCGAAGGGGAATACTCGCGGTCCAGCGGTGTTGAGGGTAGTTGAAACAGCAACTACAACCGGGAGCACCCATGCAGCTCGGCATCTTCAGCGTCGGCGACGTGACCACCGACCCCACGACGGGGACCACGCCCACGGAGCACGAGCGGATCAAGGCCACGGTCGAGATCGCCAAGAAGGCCGAGGAGGTCGGGCTCGACGTCTTCGCGACCGGCGAGCACCACAACCCGCCGTTCGTGCCGTCGGCGCCGACGACCACGCTGGCCTACATCGCCGCCCAGACCTCGACGCTGCTGCTGTCGACCGCGACGACGCTGATCACCACGACCGACCCGGTGCGCATCGCCGAGGACTACTCGACCCTGCAGCACCTCTCCGACGGCCGGGTGGACCTGATGATGGGCCGCGGCAACACCGGCCCGGTCTACCCGTGGTTCGGCAAGGACATCCGCGACGGCATCCCGCTGGCCATCGAGAGCTACCACCTGCTGCACCGGCTCTGGCGCGAGGACGTGGTGAGCTGGGAGGGCAAGTACCGCACTCCCCTGCAGGGCTTCACCGCGACGCCCCGTCCGCTCGACGGAGTGCCGCCCTTCGTCTGGCACGGGTCGATCCGGTCCCCGGAGATCGCCGAGCAGGCCGCCTACTACGGCGACGGCTTCTTCGCCAACCACATCTTCTGGCCGGCCTCGCACACCCGCCAGATGGTCGGCCTCTACCGGCGTCGCTTCGAGCACTACGGCCACGGCGCGGCGGACCAGGCCATCGTCGGTCTGGGCGGGCAGGTCTTCATGCGCAGGAACAGCCAGGACGCGGTGAACGAGTTCCGGCCGTACTTCGACAACGCGCCGGTCTACGGGCACGGCCCGTCGCTGGAGGACTTCGCCTCCCAGACGCCGCTGACGGTCGGCAGCCCGCAGCAGGTCATCGAGCGGACCCTGAGGTTCCGGGAGTACGTCGGGGACTACCAGCGCCAGCTGTTCCTCATCGACCACGCCGGCCTGCCGCTCAAGACCGTCCTGGAGCAGCTCGACATCCTCGGCGAGGAGGTCGTGCCCGTGCTGCGCAGGGAGTTCGCCGCGCTCAGGCCCGCTCACGTCCCCGACGCCCCGACGCACGCCTCGCTCGTGGCGGCCGCCAGCACGGAGGAGGTCCCCGCATGACCCCTTCGACAGGCTCAGGACGGCGCCGCACGGTCGCCGTCATCTCGGCAGGCCTCAGCCAGCCGTCCTCGACGCGGCTGCTGGCCGACCAGCTCGCCGCCGCCACGGACCGGGCCCTTCGCCTGTACGGCGAGGAGGTGCTCGTCGAGGTCGTCGAGCTGCGCGAGCACGCGCACGCGCTGACCGACAGCCTCCTCACCGGGTTCCCCTCGGGCGCGCTGGCCGACGCCGTCGACGTGGTCCGCCGCGCCGACGCCCTCATCGCCGTGACGCCGATCTTCAGCGCGTCGTACAGCGGGCTGTTCAAGACGTTCGTCGACGTGCTCGAGGACGGGACGCTGGAGGGCAAGCCGGTGCTGGTCGCCGCCACGGCCGGCACCGCGCGCCACTCGCTGGCGCTCGAGTTCGCCCTGCGGCCGCTGTTCGCCTACCTGCGCGCCGCGGTCGTCCCCACCGCGGTGTTCGCGGCCACCGAGGACTTCGGCACCGACGCGGCGCTCTCGCGACGGGTGGAGCGGGCCGCCCGCGAGCTCGCCGACGCCGTGCAGGGCCGGCCGCGGTCGGGCCCGGTCGACCCGTTCACCAACCCGACGCCCTTCGAGGACCTCCTGCGCGGATGACGCGGGCCCGGCTCAACGGCCGGGCGCGGGTCCGGTGCTCGCCCGGATCACGAGCTGGGTGGGCAGCACCCAGGACGCCGTCTCGGTGGTGCGCGACTGCTGCACCAGCACCTCGACGGCACGGGCGCCGGCGTCGCGGGTGTGCTCGGCGAGCGTGGTCAGCGGCGGGGAGCAGAAGTCCGCGCCGAAGATGTCGTCGAACCCGACCACGCTGACCCGCTCGGGCACCGCGACGCCACGCTGCGCCAGCCGTCGGAGCACGCCGATGGCCAGCATGTCGTTGTGGCACACGAGGGCGGTCGCCCCTGCGGCCAGCGCGGCGTCGGCCGCGGCCGGTCCGCCCTCCAGCGTCGGCGTGTAGGGCCCGAACCTGGTCGCGTCCAGGCCCCGCTCGGCGGCCGAGCCCTGCAGCCCGCGCCACCGGCGCGCCCCTGACCAGGACCCCGCCGGGCCGCCGAGGAACACGAACGACTCGTGTCCGTGGCTGGCGAGGTGGTCGACGATCTGCCGGGTCCCCGAGTCGAAGTCGGCGACCACGCAGTCGACCCCCGTCGTCGCCCGGTTCAGCAGCACGATCGCGTTCTCCTCCGCGGCCCGGCGCAGCCCGTCATCGGGCAGCCGCGAGGCCGCCAGCACCAGCCCGTCGACCGAGGGGCCGAGACGTCGGACCAGCTGCTCCTCCACCGACGCGCTCTCCTGGGTGTCGCCGAGCACCAGGGTGAGCCCCGCCGCGGCGGCCGCCCGCTCCGCGCCCTTGATGACGCCCGCGAAGTAGGGGTTGGTGATGTCCGGCACGAGCAGCGCAAGGGTGCGGGTCCGCCCCGACTCCAGCGCGCGGGCCGCGGGGTTGGGGGCGTAGCCCAGCCGCGCGGCGACGCTCAGCACGTGCTCACGGGTGTGGGCGTTCACCCTGGCAGGGTTCGTGAAGGCCCGCGAGACGGTGGAGGCGGCGACCCCGGCAGCGGTCGCCACGTCCGTCAGCGTGGGGCGTCTCCTCGCCGGGCCGGGGACCATGGAGCCCACGATATGGCAAAGAATGGCAAACGCTTGCCATGTGACGGCACTCACTCCTAGTTTCGCGCCACCCCCCACGGAGAGAGGCTCGCCATGACCCACCTCGACGCGCATCCACCGGTGCCGACACCGGCGCGCACCCCGCGCAAGGCCGCCATCGCCGCGTGGTGCGGCAGCGCGCTGGAGTACTACGACTTCGCCATCTACGGCACCGCGTCGGCGCTGGTGTTTCCCGAGATCTTCTTCCCGGAGGCCGACAGGGGCGCCGCGACCGTCGCCGCGTTCGCGACGTTCGGGGTCGCCTACGTCGCCCGTCCGATCGGCTCCTTCTTCATGGGCCACGTCGGGGACCGCCTGGGCCGCAAGCGGGTGCTGGTGGCCACGCTGCTCCTGATGGGCGTGTCCACCTTCCTGGTCGGCTGCCTGCCGACGTACCCGCAGGTGGGGCTGCTCGCGCCGGCACTGCTCGTCGTGCTGCGCCTGCTGCAGGGTCTCTCGGCGGCCGGCGAGCAGGCCGGGGCCAACTCCATGTCGTTCGAGCACGCTCCGGACCACCGGCGCGGCTTCTTCACCAGCTTCACCCTCGGCGGCACCCAGGGTGGCCAGATCATCGCGCCAGCGGTCTTCCTCCCCCTGGCCGCGGTCCTGCCGCACGACCAGCTGCTCAGCTGGGGCTGGCGGGTGCCGTTCTGGATCAGCGCGGTCATGGTCGTGGTCGGGTACCTGATCCGGCGCTCCCTGGACGAGACGCCGGAGTTCCAGGCCGAGCGGGTCGACCACGAGGTCCCCAAGGCACCGGTGGGCGTGCTCCTGCGCGGTCACGGCGTCGGCGTGCTCCGGGTGTTCGTGGCCGCGTTCATCGCGATGGTCAACACCACCTTCGGCGTCTTCGCCCTGAGCTTCGCGACCTCCGACGCGTACGGCGCCAAGATCAGCTCCACGGCGATGCTGTGGCTGGCGATCGTCGCGAACATCGTCGCGATCTGCGTGATCCCGCTGTGGGCGGTGCTCTCGGACCGGGTCGGCCGCAAGCCGGTGTTCGTCAGCGGCGCGCTCGGCTCGGCGGTGCTCGTGACGCTCTTCCTGTGGGCGATCTCGCTGGGCAGCACCCCGCTGGTCTTCGTCACCGGCATCGCCCTGGCCGGGGTCGTCTACAGCATGCCCAACGCCGTGTGGCCGGCGACCTACGCCGAGTACTTCCCGACCAAGGTCCGGCTCTCCGGCATGGCGATCGGCACCCAGTTCGGGTTCGCGCTGGCCGGCTTCACCCCGACCATCTCCGGCGCGCTGATGGCCGGGGACGCGGGCAACTGGTACAAGGTCGCGATCTTCGCCGTCGTGTCCTGCGTCGTGTCCGCGGTCGCGGTGCTCACCGGGCCGGCCGCGACCCACAGGCTCGCCACCCGGGAGGTGGGCGTCCGCCGCCTGCCCTCCCCCAGGGTCCGCCGGCCGGAGGTCGTGTCGGGGGGTGGTGCGAGGTGAGGTCGCTCGTGCTCGGGCTCGTGGGAGCCGGCATCGGCGCCTCCCTCACGCCTGCGATGCAGGAGCGCGAGGGCCGGGCCATGGGACTCTCGCTGGCCTACCGGGCCGTCGACGCGGACGCCCATGGCCTCACCGCGGACGACCTGCCGGACCTGCTGTGCTGGGCGCGCAGGCTGGGGTACGACGGGCTGAACGTGACCCACCCGTTCAAGCAGGCGGTGCTGCCGCTGATCGACGGCCTCTCGGAGGAGGCCGCCGCCCTGGGCGCGGTCAACACCGTGGTCATCGGCGGGGGTCGCCTGGTCGGGCACAACACCGACTGGTCCGGCTGGGGCCGGGCGTTCCGCCGCGTCCTTCCCGACGCGGTCCGCGACCGGGCGGTGGTGGTGGGTGCCGGAGGTGCCGGCACGGCGGTCGGGTACGCGCTGCTCGAGCAGGGTGCCGACCACGTCGCCGTGCTGGACACCGACGGCCTGCGCGCCGAGGAGGCCGCGGTGCGGCTGGCCAAGTGGTTCGGCGACGACCGGGTGTCGCCGGCCACCGACCTGGCGGCGGCGCTGGCCGAGGCCGACGGCGTGGTCAACGCCACGCCGGTCGGGATGCTCGGCCACGACGGGATGCCCGTCCCCGCCGAGCTGCTGCGGCCCGACCTGTGGGTGGCCGACGTCGTCTACTTCCCGCTCGAGACCCAGCTCGTACGGGTGGCTCGCGCGCGGGGCTGTCGCGTCGTACCCGGTGGCGGGATGGCGGTCCAGCAGGCCGTCGGGGCGTTCGAGCTGTTCACCGGCCTGACGCCGGACGCGGACCGGATGGCCGCCCACTTCCGGCAGCTGACGGGTCGGTGACCGCATGAGGAAGGCGATCGCGACCGTCTCGGTGAGCGGCCTGCTCACCGACAAGCTGGACGCCGTCGCCGCCGCAGGCTTCGACGGGGTCGAGATCTTCGACCCCGACCTCATCTCCTGCCCGCTGCCGCCGCGCGATATCGCCGCCAGGTGCGCCGACCTGGGCCTGGACGTCGACCTCTTCCAGCCGGTCCGCGACATCGAGGGAGTGCCGCCGGAGGAGTTCGACGCCGTGCTGCACCGGGTCCGCCGCAAGCTCGCCGTCGCCGCCGAGCTGGGTGCCGGGACGGTGCTGGCGTGCTCGAACGTGGCCGGGAGCAGCCTGGCGGACCCCGACCTGACCGCCGAGCAGCTGCACCGCGTCGGCGAGCTGGCCGCCGAGCACGGGGTGGTCGTCGCCTTCGAGGCGCTGGCCTGGGGGCGCCACGTCAACCGGGTCCGGCAGGCCTGGCGGGCCGTGCAGACCGCCGACCACCCGAGCCTCACCCTCGCGGTCGACACCTTCCACCTGCTCGCCCGGGGCGACGGCCCGGAGGCCCTCGTGGACGTCCCCGGCGAGCGCATCGGCTTCCTGCAGGTCGCGGACGCCCCGCTGCTGGACATGAACGTGCTCGAGTGGAGCCGGCACTTCCGGTGCTTCCCCGGACAGGGCACCCTCGACGTCGCCGGCGTGGTGCTCGCGGTGCTCTCGGCCGGGTACGCCGGGCCGCTGTCCCTGGAGGTCTTCAGCGACCTGGTCCGCGAGGAGCAGGCGTCCGAGACCGCCCGCGACGCCATGCGCTCCCTGGTGTTCCTCGAGGACGAGGTGGCCGGCCGGCTGCCCGCCGCCGGCGGCCCGGTCCTGGCCGCCGTGCCCCCGCCCGCGGCCAGCGTCTCCACCGCGTTCGTCGAGGTGCCCGGCTCCCCGCCGGTGCGCGCGCTCCTCGAGGGGCTCGGCTTCGCGCCGCACGGCCGGCACCGCACGAAGCCGGTTACCTGGTGGCGCAACGGCGCGGCCGACGTCGTCGTCAACGACGCCGCGGGCACCGACACCGCGATCGGGCTGGTGGCACCGCCGGTGGCAGGGGTCGCGGCGCGGGCGGACGCGCTGCTGTGGCCGAAGGTGGAACGCGCCCGCGGGGCGGACGAGGCGCGGCTGCCCGGCATCACCTCACCGAGCGGCCTGCACGTGTTCGTCAGCGCCGCCGCTGGAGACAGCGACGACTGGCAGCACGACTTCGCGGCCGACGTCGCGGCCGCCGACCGGCCCCCGGGCGGCGGGCCGCTGCTCGGCATCGACCACGTCGGGGTGGGCGTGCCGCCCGATCGGCTGGACCGCGAGGCCGGCTTCTTCCGGACGCTGTTCGGGCTGGCCCCCGGCCCGGTGGAGGAGTTCATGGAGCCGCGGGGCCGACTGCGCAGCCGCGCGCTGCGGCCGCCGCGCGGCGACCTGCGGCTGGTCCTCAACGCCGTCGACGCCGCCACCGGGGTGTCGCGTCCGCTCGGCGTCACGCAGGTGGCGTTCGCGTGCGCGGACCTGCTCGCGCTGGTGTGCCGGCTGCGGGCCGCCGGGGTCGAGCTGCTGCGGGTGCCGGACAACTACTACGCCGACCTCGAGGCGCGCTTCGGCCTGCCCGCGTACCGGGTGGAGGAGCTACGCCGCCACGGGGTGCTCTACGACCGCGTCGGCCGGGGCGAGCTGCTGCACGCCTACACCCCGGTGCTGGCGACCGGCTTCTACGTCGAGCTCCTCGAGCGGCGCGGCGGGTACGACGGGTACGGCGCCGCCAACGCCACCGTCCGCCTCGCCGTGCAGCGGGAGCAGGCACGTTGACGCTGCCGGATCTGGGTACCCGCTCGGGACCAGAGGGGAGCGTGATGGCCGACAAGGGCTACGTCGAGGACGACTTCGAGCGGGACACCGCCTACATCGAGGACCGGATCACCGTGGACGGCTCCGGCCAGGGCGGCTGGCGTGTCGAGCCGGGACGCTACCGGCTGGTCGCCGCCCGAGCGTGCCCCTGGGCCAACCGGGCGATCATCGTGCGCCGGCTGCTCGGCCTCGAGGACGCCATCAGCATGGGGCTGTGCGGGCCGACCCACGACGAGCGCAGCTGGACGTTCGACCTCGACCCGGGCGGGCGCGACCCGGTGCTCGGCATCGAGCGCCTGCAGGAGGCCTACCTCGCCCGGTTCCCGGACTACTCCAAGGGCATCACCGTCCCGGCCGTCGTCGACGTGCCGAGCGGGAAGGTGGCCACCAACGACTTTCCCCGGATCACCCTCGACCTCTCCCTGGAGTGGCGCGACCACCATCGCGACGGCGCCCCCGACCTCTACCCCGAGGCGTGGCGCGACGAGATCGACGAGGTCGACGCGTGGGTGTACGCCGACGTCAACAACGGCGTCTACCGCTGCGGGTTCGCGGGCCGCCAGTCGTCGTACGAGCGCGCCTACGACCGGCTGTTCGCGGCGCTGGACCGGCTCGAGGAGCGGCTGACCGGGCGGCGCTACCTCGTCGGGGACCACGTCACCGAGGCGGACGTCCGGCTGTTCACGACGCTGGCGCGGTTCGACCCCGTCTACCACGGCCACTTCAAGTGCAACCGGAACAAGCTCACCGAGATGCCCGCGCTGTGGGCCTACGCGCGCGACCTCTACCAGACCCCCGGCTTCGGGGACACCATCGACTTCGCCCAGATCAAGCGTCACTACTACGTCGTGCACACCGACATCAACCCCACCGGCATCGTGCCCAAGGGACCCGACCTGTCGGGCTGGCTCACCCCGCACGGGCGCGAGGCCCTCGGCGGCCGCCCCTTCGGCGACGGCACGCCGCCGGGGCCTCCGCGCAGGGACGAGGCCGTGCCGGTCGAGCACACGGCTGCCGCCGCCGCTGCCTGACCCCGGGTCTGCGCCGAGGCGTCCCGTCCTGCCCTCGCGGAGCCGCCGAGGCGTCCCGTCCTGCGAAGTGGGCGGGGGACCAGATCGCGGAACAAGACGCCTCGGCACCCCCACCACCACGGAACGGGACGCCTCAGCGCCCCCACCACCACGGAACGGGACGCCTCAGCGCCCCCACCACCACGGAACGGGACGCCTCGGCGTCCTCGGGGCTCAGGCCGCGGGGGCGCTGCGGTCGGCGGCCGAGTCGTCGCCGCCCTCGCCGTGGTCCTCGGAGTGCGCGCGCCGGTGCTTGACGACCCGCCAGCCCACGAGCGCGGCGACGGCCACCGCGACGACCCCGATCGCGCCGCCCTGACCGAGGTGGCGGGCGACGCTCTGGTAGGAGCTGCCGGCCAGGTAGCCGGCGACCACGCAGCCGGTGCCCCAGACGAGCCCTCCGGCGGCGTTCCAGGCGAGGAACCGGCGGTAGCGCATGCCGCTGAGGCCGGCCAGGCCCGGGGTCACCGCGCGCAGGAACGCGGTGAACCGGCCCACGAACACGGCCGAGCCGCCGCGCCCGTCGAGAAACCTGCGGGCGCCCTCGACGCGGTGCCGGTGGCGGCGCAGGATCCGGGTCCGCAGCAGGCGCGGCCCGAACTTCCGCCCGACCTCGTAGCCCACGGAGTCGCCGACGATGGCGGCGACCACGACCACGACGCCCACCACGACGACCGACAGCCGGCCCGTGGAGGCCAGGAACCCGCCGAGCAGCACAGCGGTCTCACCGGGCAGCACGAAGCCGAGGAAGACGGCCGCCTCCCCGAAGACGAGCGCGGCCACCACTGCGAGCACCAGGGGAGCCGGCACGTGCAGGAGGTGGTCGAGCAGCGAGGTCACACCCCGACGCTAGCGCCGATCGCCTGACCGCCCCCTGAGAGCGCAGTGGCACACTCCTGGCATGGCCCTTCGCACCTCGACCGTCGACGTCACGACCCCGGACGGCACTGCCGACGCGTACCTCGCCTCCCCCGACCAGGACACCCCCGTGCCCGGCGTGCTCCTCTACATGGACGCCTTCGGGCTGCGGCCGCGGCTGGAGGAGATGGCCGG
>JAICKK010000050.1 GCA_025927955.1 Nocardioidaceae bacterium | reverse complement strand
GCGAACACCTCCAGCCGCCCGTCGGCGTTCTGACCGACCACCGGCGTGGTGATCCAGCCACCGAGCGAGGCCCAGCCGCTCCACCCGTTGTTCGGCGCCGTCTGCCAGATGTGCCACAGCGCCCCGTCGGTGCCCTGGGCGAACACCTCCATCCGCCCGTCGGCGTTGCGCGCCACGACCGGCATGCTCACCACGCCGCCGAGGGAGGCCCAGCCGCTCCAGCCGCTGTTCGGCGCCGTCTGCCAGATGTGCCACAGCGCCCCGTCGGCACCGCGGGCGAACACCTCCAGCCGCCCGTCGGCGTTCTGACCGACCACCGGCGTGGTGATCCAGCCACCGAGCGAGGCCCAGCCGCTCCACCCGTTGCTCGGCGCCGTCTGCCAGATGTGCCACAGCGCCCCGTCCGCGCCCTGCACGAACACCTCCATCCGCCCGTCGGCGTTGCGCGCCACGACCGGCATGCTCACCACGCCGCCCAGGGACGCCCAGCGGAACCGTGGACCGTAGATCGACTGGATGCCGGCGATGTCGTCGCCGGTCAGCTCGCGACGGGGCCCGCCGTAGAAGGCGTACATCACCGAGTTGACGTCGTTGGAGTGGTTGAGCCCGAGCCCGTGCCCGAGCTCGTGCAGCGACACCGTGGGGAGGTCGATCCCCGCGGGGGGCAGGTCGACCGTCCAGGTCTCGGCCTCGTCGAAGTGGCAGTCACCCGCGATCGACCCGCCGTTCGGGGGCGGGTAGAAGCAGTGCGCGAGCACGCCGCTGGGACCGTCGAACGCGTTCGTGGCACCGTCGCCGTGGTTGCCGGAGAAGAAGCCGATCTCCATGTCCGCGGTCGCGGCCTCGGTGAAGCTGAGCGGCACCTGCGCGGCCCACCGGTCCAGTGACCCGCGGATCGCCGTCCGCACCTGGTCGGCCGTGAGGTCCGGGGTGAAGTTGACGTGCTTGTAGGTGACGTTGGGACCGGGCCACTTGTTGCCCTGGGCGACGAAGGTCGCGAGCCCGTCCGCGGTCACGATGTCGGGGAAGCCGCACCGGGGCCGGCCCATCAGCTCCAGCGTGGCCTCGTCGACCTCACCGGTCTCCTCGAGCCCGTACGCCCTCTGGAACAAGGTCACGGCCGACTCGAGGTGCTCGTCGAAGACGTCGGCGTCGTCCGGCGCGAAGGCGACCGCGGGACGCCAGGACGCGTACGCCCGCGCCAGGTCGTCGTTGGGAAGGTAGCCGAACCGCCTCAGGTAGGCGTGCGCCCGGCGCACGCTCTCCCCCCGGTCCCCCAGCCGGGCCACCGCCTCCGGGAACGTCCGCTCCGGGACCGGCATCGAGCCGTTGTCGGATCCTGTGTCCGTCATGTCGTGCTCCTCGCGTCGAGTGGCGGCACGCGGGCGGTGACCAGGTCGGGTGCGAACCTGCGGTCGACCCGCGGGTTCTTCTACCTTCTTCTTCCTAGGGCGCCCGGACTCGGGGCGTCAATGCGCCATCCGGGCCATCTCCGCGCCCAGGATGGCTCCGACGGGCCATGGCCACGACCACCCGGGCGGTGCTTGCCTGGGCAGGGAACGCTCTTCGTCACGGGGCGGAAGGAGCCCACCGATGCCCACGACCTCTACCGCTCGTCGCACCCCTCCTCGCACCCCCTGCTCGATCGCACCGCCGGACCTGCTCGCCCGGGTCGCCAGGCAGGGCACCCCCGAGCAGCGGGATGCGGCCCTGGCGGCGCTGGCCGCCTCGGCCTCGATGCGCACGCAGCGCTCCCTGCTCAGCCGGATGCGGCTCGAGCTCGGCGCCGAGACCGCCAACCTGTTCGCCGGGCTCGAAGGTGCCTCGCCGACCCGGCGGCAGACGGTCTACGACAACGAGTCGCAGGGTCGCTCCGGCCTCCCCGGCACCCGGAAGCGCGGCGAGGACGACCCGCCCGTCGACGACGCCTCGGTGAACAGCGCGTACGACGGGACCGCGGCCACCTACGACCTCCTGCAGCAGGTGTTCGGTCGCGACTCGCTGGACGGCGCGGGCATGGAGCTGATCTCCTCGGTGCACTACGGCGTGGACTTCGACAACGCGTTCTGGAACGGTGCGCAGATGGTCTACGGCGACGGCAGCGGACAGCTGTTCGTCAAGGGCGCCCTGGTGCAGGCGCTCGACGTGGTCGGCCACGAGCTCTTCCACGGCGTCACCTCGTTCACCGCCGACCTGACCTACAGCAAGCAGTCCGGCGCGCTCAACGAGCACTTCTCGGACGTGTTCGGCTCCCTGGTCAAGCAGCGCCATCTCGACCAGACCGTCGACGAGGCGGACTGGCTGATCGGAGCCGGCACGCTCGTGCCGTCGATGGGGAAGGCGCTGCGGTCGATGAGCGAGCCGGGCACGGCGTACGACGGGGACAGGCAGCCGGCCGACATGGCGCACTACGTCGACCTGCCCGACGACAACGACCCGCGCAACGACAACGGCGGGGTACACACGAACTCGGGGATCCCGAACCGGGCGTTCTACCTCGTCGCGACCGCCCTCGGCGGGCACGCCTGGGAGACCGCCGGAGCGATCTGGTACCGCACGGTGACCGAGCGGCTCGGCTCCCTTGCACAGTTCAGCGACGCCGCGGCGCAGACCATGGACGTCGCCTCCTCCTTCGGCGACGCCGAGCGCGCCGCGGTGGAGAAGGCCTGGCGTGAGGTCGGCGTGCTGACGTGAAGGTGTCCGTCGTACGCGGTGGAGGGCTGGCGGGCATCACCACCCGGACGGAGCTGAGCGCGAGCGCCCTGGGTGAGGAGGACGCGCACACGTTCACCGAGAAGGTGCGGGCCGCGGGGCTTCGCGAGGCGCGGCCGGCGGGCGGCGGTCCCTCGGGACCCGACCGGACGCTCTACGAGGTGGTCCTCGACGACAGCGGCTCGGTGGTGCGCTCGCGGTTCACCGACGACGACCTCCCGGAGAGCGTGCGGCGGCTGGTCGAGTGGGTCGATGCCCGACCCGAGCGCTCCCACACCCGGGAGAGGTAGCGGGTTGGTCGTCTCGCAGGACCACGTCGACGCCGACACGGCGATGGGCGCCGCACTCGTCGCCGACGGCGCGACGTTCCGCGTCTGGGCACCCGGGGCGGAGCACGTCTACGTCGTGCTCGGCGGCGGGTCCGGCTACCAGCCGGCCGCAGCGGACGAGCTGCGAGCAGACCCGGCGACCGGGCACTGGACGGGCTTCGTGCCCGGCGTGGCGAAGGGCACGCTCTACCGGTTCCTGGTCGTGGGACCGGGCGGCTCGGGCCTCAAGCGCGACCCCTGGGCGCGTGAGCTGGAGCTCGACGGCTATCCCGACTGCGACTGCCTCGTGGTCACCGACGACTACCCGTGGCACGACGAGGCCTTCGTCGCGCCGCGCTTCCAGGACCTGGTGGTCTACCAGCTGCACATCGGGGTGTGGTTCGCCCAGGACGCACAGGGCCACGACGCGCGGCCGCAGCGGGTGGCCAAGCTCCTTGACGCGCTCGACCGGGTGGAGTACCTCGCCGACCTGGGCGTGACCGCCGTCCAGCCGCTGCCCTTCGTGGAGTTCCAGGGCGAGTGGAGCCTGGGCTACAACGGCACCGACCTGTTCTCACCCGAGATGGACTACTGCGTGGGCCCCGACGGCCTCGAGGCCGCGCTGGCGAAGGTCAACGCCCTGCTCGCCGGGAAGGGCGCGGCCCCGCTCACCGCCGGCCAGCTCACCGGCCAGGTCAACCAGCTCAAGGCGTTCGTGGACGTCTGCCACCTCTACGGCATCGCGGTGGTCGCCGACGTGGTCTACAACCACGCAGGTGGCAACCTCGACGCGCAGAGCATCGACTGGTTCGACTTCCCGGCGCCAGGTACGGCGGGCGCCAACCTGTACTTCACCGATGCCGACTGGGCCGGCGGGCGCGTGTTCGACTACGCCAAGCCGGGCGTGCGGGACTACCTGCTCGGCAACGCGCTGATGTTCCTCACGGACTACCACGTCGACGGGTTGCGGTTCGACGAGGTCAGCGTCATCGACGACCACGGCGGCTGGTCGTTCTGCCAGCAGCTGACCGCCGCGCTGAAGGCGCGCGCGTCCGACGCCGTCCTCGTCGCGGAGTACTGGAAGGACCACCGCTGGCTGGCCCTGCTGCCACCGCCCGACGGCATGGGCTTCGACCTCGGCTACGCGGACGGCCTGCGGGACGGCGTCCGGGACCTGCTCGCCCAGGTCGCGCACGGCGCCTCCGCGCCGGTCGACCTCGCCGGCCTGCGTCACGGGCTCGAGAAGCCGGCGAACCAGCCGTTCGCCTGGCAGTCCTACCACTGCCTGGAGAACCACGACCTGGTCCTGGACGCGGACGGGGACCACCGGCACCCGCGGATCGCCCGGCTGGCCGACTCCCAGGACTCCCGCTCGTGGTACGCCCGCAGCCGGACCCGCGTCGCCACCGGCCTGCTGCTGACGGCGCCCGGCGTCCCGCTGCTGTTCATGGGCCAGGAGTTCCTCGAGGACAAGCTCTGGTCGGACAACCCGCACCGCCCCGACCTGCTCGTCTGGTGGGCGGGCGCCGAGGGGCTCGACGCGGCGATGGTCGACCAGCACCGGTGGACCCGCGACCTGGTCCGGGTACGGCGGACCTACGAGGCGCTGCGCTCGGACACCGTCGACGTCTACCACACCGACGACGCGAACCGGGTGGTCGCCTTCCACCGCTGGGTGCCGGGCGCCTCGGCGGACGGGGGCCAGGACGTCGTCGTGGTGGCGAGCCTGTCCGAGTCGAGCTTCGAGTACGGCGGCTACCAGCTGGGCCTGCCGTGTCCCGGCGACTGGTTCGAGGTCCTCAACAGCGACGTCTACGACCACTTCCCGAACCCGGACCCGAAGGGCAACGACGGTCACCTGAGCGCGGCCGGCCCGCCACTGCACGGTCAGCCCGCCTCGGCCGGGCTGACGCTGCCCGCGAACGGCCTCCTCGTGCTCGCGCGCCCCGGCGCAGACACAGGCGACATAGTCCCGAAGGACTATTGACTGCGGTCGCCGGACTGGCACCCTGAGTACAGGGACCGTCACCGACGCGTCGCCTACCTCGAGTGGAACGCGCCGACGACAGCCGCTGGCAACCGGCCACGCCTTCACCGAGGGAGCCACGATGGCGACGCAGCACAACTGGAGCAGGACCTACTGGGTGGACCTGGGCGAGCGGGTGGGGTCCGTCATCGTCTACGGGCTGATCACCTGGTTCACGCTGGCGAGCACCACCTCGCTGGACGTGAGGCAGCTGTGGCCGACGGTGGCGCTGCCCGCGATCCTCTCGCTGCTCAAGGGGCTGGGCGCCAACCTCGCCGATCCGGAGAGCGGCCCGTCCCTCGTGCCGGCGCCGCCCGCCCCGGCCGTCGAGACCGCCTGAGGGCCTGACCCTCGCTCACCTGGGAGGCAGCGAGCGCGCGTAGCCCAGACCGATCTCCACCCAGCGGCGCAGCTCCTCGTCGGCCTCGACGGCTGCGCGGTCGACCCGCAGCCAGCCGTCCATCTCGCGGCCGCGCATCTCGAAGCGGCGCACGTGGGGTGGGGCCACCAGCGTCTCGGTGCCCGCCGGGTCGACCCGCACCAGCAGGCCGCCCTGGCCGCTGGCGCTGACCGCCATGCTCCCGTGGACGAGGAACGCGAGCCCGCCGAACATGCGCTTCTCGCTCACGCCGGGCTCGTCCCCGACGATGCTCCGGATCCGGTGGGCGAGCTCCTCGTCGTACGCCATGACCGCAGTATGCCGCCCCGTCGGACCGGCCGTCAGCGTCGCGCCCGGCGCCCGATGAGCAGCAGGTCGCGCGCGGGCCCGCTCGGCCGTTGACCCGCCGGCCAGACGGCGCGCAGGCGGCGAGCCAGCTCCGCGCCGGCGACCCGGACCTCGACGAGGTGCCCCGCCGCCACGTCGTCCTCGACGGCGAGGTTGCTCAGCACGCCGGGGCCCGCCCCCGCCACGACGGCGGAGCGGACCGCACTGGTGGTGGACAGCTCGAGCAGGGGTGCCGCCAGGGGCTCGCAGTCCGCGAGCGCGGTCTCCAGCGCCTGCCGGGTCCCGGAGTGCGGCTCACGCTGGACCAGCCGGGTCCCCGCCAGCTCCCGGGCCGGGAGGGGCTGACGCCTGCGCGCCCACGGATGGCCGGGGTGCACCACGACGACCAGGCGGTCGACGGCCACCACCTGCGAGTGCAGGGCCGCCGACACGTGCGGCCCCTCCACGAACCCCAGGTCGGCAGCGCCCTCCAGGACCACGCTCTCGACACCCGTGGAGTTCATCGCCGACAGGCTCACCACGACGTCGGGCCGCTGCGCGGCAAGCCGGACCAGCCAGACGGGGAGCAGGTGCTCCGCGACCGTCAGGCTGGCCGCGACCCGCAGCCGCCCGTCCTGGTCGGCCCGCAGGGACGCGGCGCCCGCGTCCCGCGCGGCCGCCGACCGCAGGACGTCCTGTGCCCAACCGGCGAGCAGGGCGCCCTGTGGGGTGAGGCAGGAGCCGCGCGGACCTCGCTCGACGAGGGGCAGCCCCACCAGCCTCTCCATGGTGCGGATGCGGGCGCTCACCGCCGGCTGGCTCAGGCCGTGGACGGCTCCGGCCCGCCCCAGGCTCCCCGTCGCCGCCACCTGCAGCAGCAGCTCGAGCGAGTCGAGGTCGGGTACGCGCTGCAGTCCCATAGCCACACCCTATGGGCAGCCATCCACGGCGCTGATGGCCCGATCGGCCCGTGCCACCTACTGCGCCCCCCGCGTCCGCGCCATGGTGGAGCGACGACGCGAGAACGGGGAGGGGACGAGGGTGAGCGACACGACCACCAGCCGCTGCCGGCCGGACTGCGACGTGCCGCCGGTCGCGCGACGAGGCCCCCACGACCAGGTGCCGGGCAGGCTGCGGGCGTCGCTGCCCGGCCTGCTGGGCGTGGCCGTCGCCACGGCGGTCGCCTTCGCCGTCGCTCACGTGGTACCGGCGGTGAACCCCTCCACCGCCGCCGTCGTCCTCGGCGCGCTCGCGGTCAACCTGGGCCTGCACCGCCCCGCCCTCCGGGCCGGCACCCACGTCGCGTCGCACCGGCTGCTGCGCATCGCGGTCGTGCTCCTCGGGCTGCAGCTGGCGCTCGGCGAGCTGGCGGGCATCGGTCTCGTCGGCCTCGCCGTGGTGGTGGTGACCGTCGCCGTCACGTTCGTCGGCACCCGCCTGTTGGGCCGCCTCATGGGGATCCCCGCGGACCGCTCGCTGCTGGTCGCCACCGGCTTCTCCATCTGCGGCGCGTCCGCCGTGGCCGCCATGAAGGAGGTCACCGACGGCGACGAGGAGGACACCGCGGTGGCGATCGCCCTGGTCACGCTGTGCGGGAGCGCCGCGATCTTCCTGCTCCCCGCGCTCAACGGCATCCTCGGTCTGGATCCGGTCGCCTTCGGCAGCTGGGTGGGAGCCAGCGTCCACGACGTCGGCCAGACCGTCGCCACCGCCAACCGCGTCCCCGGCGCCCTCACCAGCGCGGTCGTGGTGAAGCTGAGCCGCGTCGTGCTGCTGGCGCCCCTGGTCGTCGGGGTCGCGCTGGCGCGCAGCCGCCGGGCCGGCTCGGCGCACGTGACGGCTCGCCGGCCGCCGGTGGTCCCGCTGTTCGTGGCCGGCTTCCTCGCCACGATCGCCGTGAGGACCACGGGAGTCCTGCCGGCCGAGGCCCTCTCGGTCGCCAGGACCGCCCAGCAGGTGCTGCTCACGGCCGCCCTGGTCGGACTCGGGACCGGCATCCACCTGCCGACGCTGCTGCGCACGGGCGGCCGCTCGCTGGGCCTCGCGCTCGCGAGCTGGACCCTGGTGGCCGGGGTGTCCTACGGCGGCGTCCTGCTCGTCGGTCGATGACCCGGCGCTGCTCAGCGGATCAGGCGCCTCTCGCGTGCGGCCGCCACGGCAGCGGTCCTGCTCTCCACGCCCAGCTTGCTGAACACGTGGACGAGGTGGGACTTCACGGTGGCCTGGCTGAGGAACATCCGCCGGCCGATCGCCTCGTTCGAGAGCCCCTCGGCGACCGAGCCGAGGACCTCCAGCTCCCGGGCGCTCAACGCGGTGTCGGGCTGCAGGCTGCGCCGTACCAGCCGTTGCGCGACCCGTGGCGCCAGCACGGTGTCCCCGGTGCCCGCCCGGATGGCGCGGGCCATCTCGCCGGGCTCGGCGTCCTTGAGCAGGTAGCCGGCGGCCCCTGCCCCGATCGCCGCCAGGACGTCGCCCTCGATGTCGTACGTCGTGAGCACGACCACCCGGGGCGGGTCCGGAAGGGCCCGGATCCGCTGGGTGGCGTCGATCCCGTCGAGCCGGTCGCCGAACTGGAGGTCCATCAGCACGACGTCGACGTCTCCGCGGCCCGCGCGGACCACCGCCGCCTCGGCGGTGGCCTCCTCCGCCACCACGACGAAGTCGGGCTCGAGCTCCAGGACCGCGCGAAGCCCCGCGCGCACGACCGGGTGGTCGTCGGCGAGCAGCAGCCGGATCATCGCTGCCTCATCGCTGGCCCAAGGGCACGCTCACCGCGACCGCTGTCCCCTGGCTGGGCGTGGACTCGATGACGAGCTCCCCGCCGAGCCGCTCGGCGCGCTCGCGCATCGTGGTCATCCCGAAGCCGCCCGTGTCGGCGGCCAGCCCGCTCCCGTCGTCGACCACGTCGAGCGCCACCTCGTCGTCCATGTAGCTGAGCGTGACCGCGATGCGCGAGGCGTGCGCGTGGCGCACCGCGTTGCCCACGGCCTCCTGGGCGATGCGCAGCAGCGCGACGTCGACCGCCCCGGGCAGCAGCACCGGCTCACCGCTGACCTCCAGCGACACCGGAGGGGCCTGGCTGCGCGAGGTCACCCGCAGCAGGGCCTCGGTCAGGGACCTCTCGGCCAGGTCGGTCGGGACCAGCGCCCGCACGAACCGTCGGGCCTCGTCGAGGTTCTCCGCCGCCGTCGTGCGGGCCTGCGCGATGAGCCGACGAGCCTCGTCCGGACGCGCCTCGACATGGGCGTCGGCGGCGCCGAGCAGGAGGTGGATGCTGTTGAGGCCCTGCGCCAGGGTGTCGTGGATCTCCCGGGCGAGCCGGTCGCGCTCCTCCAGGACGCCACGGCGCTGGCTCTGGTCGTTGACGACCCGCAGGCCCAGCACGGTGCCGATGGCGACGAGGGCGCCGAGGACGGGACCGAGCACCCCGCCGACGTTCCAGCCGCCCTGGTGCCACGCGAAGCCCCCGACGGCCACGGCGGTGAGCACGGCGACCACCGGAAGGGAGGCCCGCACCGGCAGCACGTGCAGGGCCAGGAAGAACAGCGGGAACGCCAGCCAGACGCCGCTCGGGGTCACCAGGACCAGCGCGACCCACGCCAGGCTCAGGGCGGCGCCCCACACCGCGGTCGACTGCCTGTCCCGCCGTACGACGGGCAGCAGACCCGCCGCGTAGGCGCCGGCGACCGCGGCCGTGGCGGCCAGGACGCGCCACTCGGGCCCGCCGCCGGACACCGCGGTGACCGCGATGGTCACCAGCAGCACGCCCACCAGGACGTGGACGCCGAGGCGGAGCAGCTGGGGCGCCCGAGCGGTGGGGGTCGACTCGGACGGCACCCCGCCAGCATAGGCAGCGACGTGCCCCTGCCGATCAACCGAAAGGTTGACCGCAGACCCGTCTCGGGCGCGATGAGCCGCGCGGACGAGACCGCGAGGCTTGGTGCACGGCCGGGGGACGGCCCTGGAACCGGAAGGATGTGGTGGACGTGTTCGTGGCGTGGCGGGACCTGGTCCATGCTCGTGGCAGGTTCGCGCTGATGACGGCGGTGGTCGTCATGATCACCGTGCTCGTCGGTCTGCTGAGCGGTCTGACGCAGGGGCTGGGTCGGGAGAGCACGTCCGCCGTGACGGGCCTGGCCACCGAGCGGCTGGTGTTCTCCGGTGACCGGTCGTCGTTCGCCTCGTCCAGGGTGCCCTCGTCCGCCCGGATCGAGGGCGAGCCGCTGGGGTTCGCGACCGTTCGCGCCCAGTCCGGCGACCGCACGACACCGGTGACGTCCATCGGCGTGGAGCCCCGCTCGTCGGTGGCGCCGGACTCCTCGGGGGTGGCACGCGGCCGCGTCGTGCTGGCCGAGAAGGCGGCCAGCGAGCTGGGTGCGGCACCCGGCGACGAGGTCAGGATCGGCACCCGCGAGCTCGTCGTCGCCCGCGTCCACGGCGAGGCGTCGTTCTCCCACACGCCGGTCGTCTGGACGGACCTCGCGGACTGGCAGGACATCACCGGAGCGCAGCGGAGCGCCACGGTCGTGGCCACCGCTGACCACGTCGTCGTCCCGGCCGGCTACACCAGCGTGCCGCTCGCGGCGTCCGTGCAGGCCATCGGCTCCTACACCTCCGAGAACGGCTCGCTGAACCTCATCCGCGGGTTCCTGCTCGTCATCTCCGCACTGGTGATCGGCGCGTTCTTCACGGTGTGGACGATCCAGCGCTCCCGCGACATCGCCGTGCTCAAGGCGCTGGGCGCCTCGACGGCCTACCTGCTCAGGGACGCCCTGGGGCAGGCCGTGGTGCTGCTCCTCGGCGGGACGCTTGTGGGCGCCCTCCTCGTCGTGGTGGCCGGCTCCCTGGTCTCCGGGCGCGTCCCCTTCGTCCTCGACGTGCCGACACTGGCGCTGCCGCTGGCCGTCCTCAACCTGCTCGGGGTCGCCGGCGCCGCGCTCGCCGTCCGCCGCGTCACCTCCATCGACCCTCTGACTGCCCTGGGAAGTGCCCGATGACCGCTGCTCTCCTGCTCGATGACGTGACCTTGACCTATCCGGACGGCGCGAGCCGCATCACCGCGCTGGAGGGGGTCTGCCTCGACGTGCGGCCCGGCGAGCTCGTCGCCCTGGTGGGCCCCTCCGGCTCCGGCAAGTCGTCCCTGCTGGCCGTCGCGGCCACCTTGACCCGCCCCGACTCTGGCCGGCTGCTCGTCGACGGCGCCGACGTGACCCGGCTCTCCGACCGCGGCCTCACCGCGCTGCGGCGCGGCAGCATCGGGATCGTCTTCCAGCAGCCCAACCTGGTCGACTCGCTGACCGTCCTGGAGCAGCTGACGGTGATGGCCAGCCTCGGGGGCGGCTCGCCCCGCCGGGCGAGGGACGAGGCGCTGGGCCTGCTCGAGGCCGTCGGCATGGCCGAGCACGCCGGGCGACGTCCCGCGCAGCTCTCGGGCGGCCAGCGACAGCGGGTGAACATCGCCCGGGCCCTCATGGGCACGCCCTCGGTCCTGCTGGTCGACGAGCCGACGTCGGCCCTCGACCGCGAGAGGGGCGCCGAGATCATGGAGCTGCTGCGCACGGTCACGACACGGCTGCGCCTGGCCACGGTCGTCGTCACCCATGACATCGGCCATCTGCGGGCCGGGGACCGGGTGCTGGAGTGCCACGACGGCCGGGTCGGCCCGCGGACGTCAGCCGCCCTGCCCGCCGTACGTGCGTAGAGGGGTCCTCTCAGCCGACCCCGTCCAGCGCCGCCACCAGGGCCCCAGGAGCGACCGGGCGGCCGTCGAGCCGCCGCTGCGGGGCGGTCACCCGACGGACCGTGCGGATCTCGTCCACCGCGACCAGGGCGTGCTCCGCGATCTCCCGCAGCGTCGCGACCCACATCCCGTCCATCGCGCGGACGTCCTCGACCAGCCGCTCCAGGGCCGCGGCCTTGGACGGCCGGCCCGAGATGAAGGGATGGTTCGTCAGCACGAAGCAGCCGTTCTCCGCGGCGTGCGCCTCGGCCTCCAGCAGCCACATCTCGTGGACCTTGCGGGGGCTCTCGATCACTCCGCTGCCGGTCCATCCCGGGTAGAAGGCGTACTGCTCCCAGTCGTCGAGCGCCCAGTCCACCGGGATCTCGACGAGCGACCCACTCCCGCGCTCGCCCCTGAACCGGTAGGGAACGTCGCCGTCGAGCAGGCTCGAGTCGTAGAGGAACCCCCGCTCGACCAGGAGGTCGGCGGTGTGCCAGTTCATCTCCCACCACGGCGCCCGGTACCCGACGGGCGTGACGCCGAGGCGGTCCAGGGCCTCCAGACCCGCGTCGATGTACGACGCCTCCTGCTCCGCGGAGATGCCCTGCATCGGCTCGTGGAGGTAGCCGTGGTGCGCGATCTCGTGGCCACCGTCGACGATCCGTCGTACGACGTCGGGGTAGGTGTCGGCGGTGAAGCCGGGGACGAAGAACGTGGCGCGCACCTCCTGACGCTCCAGCAGGCGCAGCAGGCGCGGGACGCCGACCCGCGGGCCGTAGGCCTGGTGCGTCATCAGGGACATCCGCGAGGAGGACGCCGGGTCGTGGGCCAGCACGCAGGACTCGGCGTCCACGTCGAAGGTGAAGGCCGCGGCCGACGTCGACCCGTGGGGCCACGGGAAGCTCACGCCGGCACCCCCTCGACGACCGCCTCGACGGCGCCCGGCTGGTCGCTGTACCTCCGGGCCACCACGGGGCCGAGGGCCGCGTAGACCAGCGCGCTGGTCAGACCACCGGCGAGCCAGGACAGGTCCACCCCGTTCATCGCCCGGGCGACCGTGCCCTGCAGCGCGGGGACCATCCCGTACATGAACAGCCAGGTCATCACGATGCCCGCGCCGAAGGCGACCATCCCCGCCCAGTTCACGGCCGGAAGCCGGGGGGTGCCCACGGGGTCGAAGAGCCGGTCGGTGCCGAGCGGGCGTCCACGAAGGATCCAGTAGTAGTGGACGAGCATGATGCCGCCCCAGGTGGCGATCCAGGCCACGATGCCGGAGAGGAAGGAGTCCAGCGTGGCGGCGAAGTTGCCGCTGTAGATGAAGAACACGACCACCGCCATGGCGAAGATCCCGGTGATCACGCTGAGCGCACGCCGCGGCATCTTGATGTCGAGAGCCTGGGTGGCCACGGAGAACGTGTAGATGTTGAGGATGTTGGTGGCGATCGGGCCGTGCACCACCAGCAGCAGCACCGGGATCGCCAGCACGCCGAAGTTGTCGACCACGAGCTGGCCGGGGTCGGTGGTCGCGCTCTTGGTCGCCAAGGTGGCACCGAGCACGCCCAGCCAGACGACCGGAAGGAACTGTCCGAGGGTGCTGGCCACGTAGAGGCGCCTTCTCGGGACGGACCTGCTCACGAACCTGGAGTAGTCCGCTGCGTAGGTGAACCAGGTGATCCCCCAACCGATGCCGATCGCGGTCATGACACCGGTCATCGCCGCCCACCGGGGACCGCCGCTGAGCACGTGGCCGGCCGGGCCCGCGTAGCCCCAGTCGATGTGGAGGAAGAACCACGCGGTGACCGACATGACGACCAGGATCGCGATCGTCGGCGGGACGGTCCACCGCTCGAACGCGGAGATGGCCCGGTAGCCGAGCCAGGAGATGGCGACCTGCGCGGTCATGATGACCGCGGCGGTGATGATCCGCGGGCCGTGGTTGGGCGCCGACGGGTCCACGATGCCGAGCTTCCCGAACAGCGCCATGACGAGGTCGAGGATGATCCAGGTGTTCAGCGCACACCACCCGATGGCCAGGCACGCCTGGATCGTGGCCGGCAGGTAGTTGCCCACCCGCCCGAAGACCGCACGGGAGAGCACCATTCCGGTGGCTCCCGTCCGCTGGCCGAGCAGCACGAAGAACCCGAAGAGCGACATCCCGATGAGGTTGCCGAGGACCAGCACCAGGACGGTGTCCCACAGGCCGAGGCCCAGGTCGACGCCGAGGGCACCGAGCACCCAGTTGATCGGCGCGATGTTCGCACCGCACCAGATCCAGAACTGTCCGGACACGCGGCTCGTCCGAGCCGCCTCGGGCACGGGCTGCAGTCGCTGCTCGATGTCGAGCACGGTGACCTCGTGCGACTGTGTGGGTGTGGCCATGGGAAACCTTCCGATCGGGCCGGGTCCGGCGTCTGACCCCCATCCTCAGTAACGCGGGTCACAGTCAACAAGGTGCATAATGTCAGCCATGACAGCGCTTCTGCCTGACGTTGTGTCATGTCCGTGACGGTGGCGGCCGTGCTGGCGCATCCCACCCTGCGGGCCGCGCGGCCGGTGGTGCGCGCCGGGTCGCGCGGCCTGGAGGCTCGCGTGCGCTGGGTGCACTCGAGCGAGGTGCTCGAGATCGCCTCCCTGCTCCGCGGCGGCGAGCTCCTCCTGACCGGTGGCGACATGCTCTCGAGCGCGCCCGAGAGCGAGCAGCGCCGCTACGTCCGCGAGCTGGCGGCGCGACAGGTGGCCGGAGTGGCGATCGAGACGGGACCGCGCATGCGCGCGCTGCCCGCTCCGATGCTGGCCGAGGCCGACGCGTTGGGGCTGCCGGTCGTCGAGCTCCGCGCGGTGGTCCCGTTCGTGGGCGTCACCGAGGCGGTCAACGCCGAGCTGGTCAACGACTCGGTGACCCGGCTGCGCCACTCGGGAGAGCTGGCGCACGCCCTGTCCGGCGTGCTGTCGGACGGCGGAGGGGTGCAGGCGCTGCTCGAGGTCCTGGTCGCGCGCACCGGCGCCTCGGCGGCGGTCTTCGACACCTCAGGTCGCCTCCTCGGCCAGGTGGGCGAGAGCCTCGACCACGTCGCGACGACCTACCGGGTCATGGTGCGAGGGGTGCACGCCGCGACCCTGACCTGTCATCCCCCGCCTGGGACCGACCTCGAGCTGCTCGCCGGCGCCGGGGAGCGCGCCTGCGAGGCGATCGGGCTCGCGCTGCTCAAGTCGCGACCTCCCTCTCCCCGGGACCTCGCCGCCGCCGAGCTCGCCCGGCTGGCCACGCAGCCCGACCACCAGGGCGAGCGTCTGCTGCGCCTGGCCGAGGTGATCGGCATCTCCGCGTCGGACCCGGCCCTGGGCATCGCGATCCACGGGCCGACCTCGAGCTCGGGGCTGCACGGCCTGGACGCCCTTCTGCGCAGGTACGGCCACCCCGCCCTCGCGCTCGCCGACTCCGACGCCCGGGTCGTGGTGTCGATGGAGGGCCGGCGGCAGGCGTCCCGGACCCGCGCCGAGCTCGTCGAGGCGCTGGGGGGCTGGGCGCGCGAGCGCGACGACCTGGTCATCGGCGTCGGTCCCGTGGTGCCCGAGCTGGCCGCGGTGGCCACGTCGATGAGCTGTGCGCTCGGCTCGGTCGACCTGCGCGCGGCGTACGGGCGCAGCGTCGTGGTCGACGCCGCCGCCGTGATGGGCGTGGACCTGCTGGGGGCCGCGGACCTGCTGCCGCGGGCCGAGCAGCTGGTCCTCGGACAGCTCGGCATGCTGCTGGCCCTGGGCGGCACCGAGCGCGAGGTGCTCCTGGAGACCCTCGAGACCTACTTCGACACCGGCTGCCACAAGACCCGGACCGCCGAGGCGCTCCATGTGCAGCGGCAGTCCCTGTACGCACGGCTGGAGCGGGCGTTCACCTGGGTCGGCGGGGACCCGACCGGTACGCCACGGGCGCTCTCGCTCCACCTCGCGCTGAAGCTGCGCCATCGGCTGCGGCTGGCGGCCGGGACGGGGTCGCGCTAGCGCCCAGGCCCTCGACCGACGCTGGTCGAGGTTCCCCGAGCCCACGCTGGTTGAGGTGCCCGAGCCCACGCTGGTTGAGGTGCCCGAGCCCCCAGGGCGAGGGCCTCGAAACCACCCGCACCCACGCGCGGACGGTGGCCACGTTTCGCGCGGACGTGACCATGGTTTCGAGGCCTCGGCTAGCGCCTCGGCACCTCAACCAGCGTGGCTGGGTCGGGTCATGGACCCGCCCAGGCGCTCGGTCACCTCGCGGGCCGCGGCCACCACGGCCTCCGCGAGCAGGCCGAGCTGCTCGGAGGACACCCGGAAGCGGGGGGCCGAGAGCAGCACCGCGGCCACCTGCTCGCCGCGGTGGTCCAGCACCGGGGCGGCGATCCCCACCTCCTCGAGGGACGTCTCGCCGTAGTTGACCGCGTAGCCGCGCTCCCCGATCTCCTGCAGCCGCACGAGGTAGGCGTCCAAGGACCCCTCGTCGAGGCCGGGGTAGTCGATGATGCCCTTGAGCAGCAGGCTGCGCACGGTGAAGGGGTCGAGGTGGGCGAGGAAGACCTGCACCGACGAGCTGGAGGCGGTGTTGTAGCGGGTGCCGAGCGGCGTCGTGTGCTTGACCTGGTGCGGGCTGGGGACCTGCTCGACGCAGATCGCCTCGCCGCCGTCCCAGACCATCAGGGCGGCCGTCTCGCCGACGCGCCGGCTCAGGGCGCCCAGCGCGGGAAAGGCGACCCGGCGCACGTCGAGGTCCGCGAGCAGCGGGCCGGCCATCGCGATCACCCCGAGACCGAGGCGGAACCGGCGCGAGGTCGGCTCCCGCTCGACGAGCTCCTCGGTCTCCAGCGTGGCCAGGATCCGCGACACGGTGCTCTTGTGCAGGCCGACCTTGGTGGCGATCTCCGAGACGCCGAGCACCGGCTCCTCGACGGTGAACGCGCGCAGCACCGCCAGCCCGTTCTGGAGGACGGACATTCCCCGCGTCTCGCCGGAGTCCGTGGCCCTGCTGCTCGTGGGTGCCATCGCGCCCATCCTCCCATCCGCCTCCCCTCCGCCTCATCAGCGCCGGGCGGTGGCGCCGTACCCACGGGCACGGCGCCACCGGACGTGCCGGCCCGGCTCAGGCGCCGACGATGTTGTGCTCGGGCCCGAACGGGAACTTCGTGATGTTCTCCGCGCCGTCCTCGGTGATCACCAGGATGTCGTGCTCGCGGTACCCGCCGGCGCCCGGCTGGCCCTCGGGCACCATGATCATCGGCTCCATGGACACCACCATCCCGGGCTCCAGGACGGTGTCGATGTCCTCGCGCAGCTCGAGGCCGGCCTCGCGCCCGTAGTAGTGGCTGAGCACGCCGAAGGAGTGGCCGTAGCCGAACGTGCGGTTCGGCAGCAGGTCGTGGGCGACGTAGATCTCGTTGAGCCGGTGGGCGACGTCCTGGCAGGCGACCCCGGGCCGGAGGAGCTCCAGGCCGGCGCGGTGCACCTCGACGTTGATCTCCCACAGCTCGAGGGAGCGGGCGTCCGGCTCGCCGAAGAACAGCGTGCGCTCCAGCGCGGTGTAGTAGCCCGACGTCATCGGGAAGCAGTTCAGGCTCAGGATGTCGCCACGCCGCACCTGCCGCGTCGTCGGCCAGTTGTGCGCCCCGTCGGTGTTGATGCCGGACTGGAACCACACCCACGTGTCCCGGATCTCGCTGTGCGGGAACGTGCGGGCGATCTCTCGGACCATGGCGTTGGTGCCGGCGAGCGCCACCTCGAACTCGGGGACCCCCTCGACGATCGCGTCACGGACGGCCGCGCCCCCGATGTCCCCGATCCGGGCGCCGTGCTTGATCACCTCGATCTCCTCGGGCGACTTGACCATCCGCTGACGCATCGCCTGCTTGGACACGTCCACGAGAAGGGCGTCGGGGAAGGCCGCCTGGAACTTCCCGCGCATCTCCAGCGGCAGCGAGTCGTCCTCGACGCCGACCCGCGCGGGCGAGATGCCGCGGGTGCGCAGCGTCTCCCGGATGACCCACACGTAGTTGTCGCGGTGCCAGTCGGTGTAGACGACGTTGTCGCCGAAGGTACGCCGCCACGGCATGCCCGCGTCGATGTTCGCGGAGACGGTGAACGCCTGGTCCTGCGAGACGACGTAGGCGTAGGGCCTGCCGAACGACGTGAAGAGGAAGTCCGAGTAGTACTTGATGTTCTGGTACGACGTCAGCAGGACGACGTCGACGCCCTCGTCGGCCATCAGCTTGCGCAGCGAGGAGAGCCGGCGCTCCATCTCGTCGGTGGAGAAGGTCTGCTGCTCCTTCTCGCCGTTGTGGATGACCTTGAGGCGCTCGAGATCGGTGACGGACATTGTTCACTGCCTTTCGTTGTGCGGTTGGGTTCTCAGGACTCGCGCAGCGGGTCGCGGGACGTCTCCGGGCTCATCAGTACGGCGAGCCCGGACACCGCGGCCGCGGCGACGAGGTACCAGGCGGGTGCGATGTGGCTGCCCGTGCTGGAGATCAGGAGGGTGGCGACGAACGGCGCGGTCCCGCCGAAGACCGCGTTCGCGACGTTGAAGCTCACCGCGAAGCCGCTGTAGCGGACCTTGGTCGGGAAGATCTCGGCCAGGAAGCTCGGGAGCGTGCCGTCGTTGAGGGTCAGCATCCCGCCCAGCACGACCTGCAGGAGGACGACGACCAGGAAGCCCGCCCGGTCGAGCAGCGCGAACGCGGGCACCGTGAAGACGACGAACATCACCGAGGCGGCCAGGAGCATGGTCCTGCGGCCCACCCGGTCCGACGCCAGCCCGGTCAGGAAGATGAAGCCGATGTAGGTGGCCAGCGAGACGGTCGTGGCCAGGAACGACTCCGTCTGGCCGAAGCCCAGCTCCTCGGAGAGGTACGTCGGCATGTAGCTGAGCAGGACGTAGAACGCGACCGCGTTGAGCAGGGCCGCGCCCAGCGCGAGCAGCAGCGCCTTGCGGTGCACGCGGAACATCTCCAAAGCCGGCGTGCGGGCCACCTCGTCGTCCTGCTCGAGGGCGAGGAACGCCGGGGTGTCCTCCAGCCGGTAGCGGATGTAGCGACCGACCAGGCCCATCGGTGCCGCGAGGAGGAAGGGCAGCCGCCAGCCGAAGGAGTGCATCTGCGGGTCGCTGAGCAGTCCGGTGAGACCGGCGGCGATGAGCGAGCCGAACAGCAGGCCCGCCGCGGTGCTCGCGGGCACGACCGCGGCGTAGATCCCGCGCCGGCCACGCGGCGCGTACTCCACGAGGAACGACGAGGCCCCGGCGTACTCACCGGAGGCCGAGAAGCCCTGGACCACGCGCACGACGAGGAGCAGCACCGGCGAGAGCAGGCCCACGGCTGCGTAGCTCGGCAGCAGCGCGATGCAGAACGTGGCCGCGGACATCACCAGGATCGAGTACGAGAGCGCGGTGCGCCGGCCGAGGCGGTCGCCGAGGCTGCCCCAGACGAGGCCGCCGAGCGGGCGGACGAAGAACGAGATGGCGAAGACCGCGAAGGTCAGCAGCAGCCCTGTGGTGCGGTCGCTGTCGGGGAAGAACACCGTCGCGATCGTCGCGGCGAGGTAGCCGTACACGGCGTAGTCGAACCACTCGACGAAGTTCCCGACGAAGCTGGCCGCGATGACGCGCCGTCGTGTCGCCGGGTCGATGCCGCCCACCGTGTCGGCCGGCGCCCCGGCGTCGACCGGGGCGGCAAGGGCGGGAGCAGAGCGCTTGGTCATGGGATGCCATCCAAACCGTCAAAGTTGCTTCGTCAGCAACGCTGTTGCAGCAACGTAGGAGCGACAGGGACCACTGTCAACCCCTGCAGCCGCCTCAGGCAGCGGTGTCGGGCGATCGGTCTAGGCGGGCACGGTGGAAGCGGCGTCCGGTTGACAGTTGCATAGGCGACATCTATGTTGCTGCTTCCGCAACAACCGAAGGAGTCAGAACCGTGACCCACATCCTCGACCGGTCGCTGAGCGAGCTCGACCGGGACGTCGCCGAGGCGATCTCGGCGGAGCTGGTGCGCCAGCAGACCACCCTGGAGATGATCGCCTCGGAGAACTTCGCCCCGCGGGCGGTCATCGAGGCGCAGGGCTCCGTGCTCACCAACAAGTACGCCGAGGGCTACCCGGGCCGGCGCTACTACGGCGGCTGCGAGCACGTCGACGTCGTGGAGTCGCTCGCGATCGAGCGCGTCAAGGCGCTGTTCGGGGCCGAGGCGGCCAACGTGCAGCCGCACTCCGGCGCCCAGGCCAACGCGGCGGCGATGTTCGCCCTCCTCGACCCGGGGGACACGATCCTGGGCCTCGACCTCGCGCACGGCGGCCACCTGACCCACGGGATGCGGATCAACTACTCCGGCAGGCTCTACGACGTCGTCCCCTACCACGTCCGGTCCTCCGACCTCCGGGTCGACATGGAGGAGGTCGAGCGGCTGGCGCTGCGGCACCGGCCGCGGATGATCGTCGCCGGCTGGTCGGCCTACTCCCGCCGGCTCGACTTCGCCGAGTTCCGGCGGATCGCCGACCTCGTGGGCGCCTACCTGCTCGTGGACATGGCGCACTTCGCCGGTCTGGTCGCGGCCGGCCTGCACCCCAACCCGGTGCCGTACGCCGACGTGGTGACCACCACCACCCACAAGACGCTCGGCGGCCCTCGCGGCGGGGTGATCCTCAGCCGCGCCCACCTGGCCAAGAAGGTCAACAGCGCCGTCTTCCCCGGCCAGCAGGGCGGTCCGCTCGAGCACGTGATCGCCGCCAAGGCGGTCGCGTTCAAGGTCGCCGCCGGAGCCGAGTTCCGGGACCGGCAGGAGCGCACCCTGGAGGGCGCGCGCATCCTGGCCGACCGCCTGATGGCCGACGACGTGACCGAGGCGGGCATCACCGTCCTGACCGGCGGCACCGACGTCCACCTCGTCCTGGTGGACCTCCGCGGCTCCGAGCTGGACGGGCAGCAGGGCGAGGACCGGCTCCACCGGATCGGCATCACGGTGAACCGCAACGCCGTGCCCTTCGACCCCCGCCCCCCGATGGTGTCCTCGGGGCTGCGGATCGGCACCCCGGCTCTGGCCACCCGAGGGTTCGGCGCGGCCGAGTTCCACGAGGTCGCCGACGTCATCGCCGAGGCCCTGAAGGGCTCCCTCGACGAGGACCTCGCCGCGGAGCTGCGGGGCCGGGTCGAGAACCTCGCCGCCAAGCTCCCGCTCTACCCACACCTGGACCCGCACCTGGACCCGCACCTGGACCCGCACCTGG
>JAICKK010000284.1 GCA_025927955.1 Nocardioidaceae bacterium | reverse complement strand
TCGCCGCGTGCAGCGCCTCGGCCGGTGACATGCCCATCTCCCGCACCGCCAGGGCCACGCACAGCGGCATCGAGGAGGTGAAGCACGAGCCGGGGTTGCAGTCGCTGGCCAGCGCCACGTGGCAGCCGGCGTCGAGCAGCCGGCGGGCGTCGGGGTACGGCGAGCGGGTCGAGAACTCCACGCCGGGCAGCAGCGTCGCGGTCGTCCCGGAGCCGGCGAGGGCGTCGACGTCGTCGCCGGACAGGTAGGTGCAGTGGTCCACCGCGGCCAGCCCGAGCTCGCACGCCAGCCGCACGCCGGGGCCGGGACCGAGCTGGTTGGCGTGCATCCGGCCCCGCAGCCCCTTCGCGGCGCCGGCGGCGAGCACGGCCCTGGCCTGGTCGGCGTCGAAGGCGCCGCGCTCGCAGAACACGTCGACCCAGCGGGCGTACGGCGCGCACGCGTCGAGCATCGGGCCGGTCACCAGGTCGACGTACGCGGCGGGGTCCCCGGCCATCTCCGGCGCCACGACGTGCGCGCCGAGGAACGTGGTCTCGGGGGTGACCTGCCGGGCGATCGCCAGGCTGCGGGCCTCGTCGCGGACGGTGAGGCCGTAGCCGCTCTTGACCTCGACGGTGGTGGTCCCCTGGCGGTGCATCTCGGCGACCAGGCGGGCGAGGTTGGCCGCGAGCTGCTCGTCGGAGGCGGCGCGGGTGGCGGCGACGGTGGTGCGGATGCCGCCGGCCGAGTACGGCGTGCCGGTCATCCGGGCCGCGAACTCCTCGGCCCGGTCGCCGGCGAACACCAGGTGGCTGTGGGAGTCGACGAAGCCGGGGATGACGGCCCGGCCGCCCAGGTCGTGCACGGAGTCGGCGGCCGGCGCCTGCCGGGCGGCACCGGTCCAGGCGACCCTCCCGCCCTCGACCAGGAGGGCCGCGCCGTGAAGCACGCCGCCGTTCGCCGGGTCGTGGGTGGTCAGCTCGCCGATCCCGGTCAGCAGCAGGGAGGTGGCCCGCTCGCTCGTGCGCGCTCCCATCAGTGCTCCTCCCACAGCCCGCGGACCACCCGGTCCAGCTCGGCACCGACCTCGGCCGGGTCGACGGTCACGTCCACGCCGTCGCGCAGCACCCGGACGACGTCGGCCCCGGAGGCGGCGAAGACGGCAGTCGCCTCGTCGGCGCCCGTCCCCGCGGTGCGAACGCTGGCCGTGTCCAGCGTCACCAGGTCGGCCCGCGCGCCGACCTCGATGCGCCCGGCGTCCGGGAAGCCGAGGGACTGGTGTCCGTCGTGTGTCGCTGCCCGCAGGAGCTCCTCGGCCGACCAGTGACCCCGCCGCCGCGTCGCCAGCCGCTCGTCCAGCTCGACCGCCCGCATCTCCTCGAAGAGGTCGACGACCGCGTGGCTGTCCGAGCCGAGCGTCAGCGGCGAGCCCGCCGCGCCCAGCTCCCGGGAGGGGCCGACGCCGTCGCCGAGGTCGCGCTCGGTGGTGGGGCAGAAGCACGCGTAGGTGCGGCTGTCGCCGAGCAGGGCGACGTCGCGGTCGGTGAGGTGGGTGGCGTGCACGGCGCTCGTGCGGGGACCGAGCACGCCGGCCCTGGCCAGCACCTCGGCCGGCGTGGCGCCGTAGGCGGCGCGGCAGGCGTCGTTCTCCGCGACCTGCTCGGACAGGTGCACGTGCAGCGGCGCCTTGTTCTCCTCCGCCCAGCCGGCGACGTCGCCCATCTGGTCGCGAGGCACGGCCCGCACCGAGTGGATCGCGGCGCCCAGCACGCCCTCGCCGCCGCCGAAGGCCGCGACGCGGTCGGCCCACGCGCCCGCCGTACCGTCGCT
>JAICKK010000022.1 GCA_025927955.1 Nocardioidaceae bacterium | reverse complement strand
CGGGCGGCTACCCCCGCTGGTTGAGGTGCGAGCTTGCGAGCCTCGAAACCAGGTCACGTTCGCGCGAAGGGTGACCGTGGTTTCGAGGCCCTCGGCTAGCGCCTCGGGCACCTCAACCAGCGTGTGGCCGGGATCCCGCGAACGTGACCGTGGTTTCGAGGCCCTCGGCTAGCGCCTCGGGCACCTCAACCAGCGTGTGGCCGGGATCCCGCGGACCTGACCGTGGTTTCGAGGCCCTCGGCTAGCGCCTCGGGCACCTCAACCAGCGTGGGTCTGCGGAGCGGAGCGAGTGCCGACGACCCGAGCGAGCGCAGACAGTACTGTCGGCCCATGTCCGACGTACTTCCCCGGCGGGGGATGATCGCCCGCTGGGACCCGCTGACCATCGGAATCGACATCGGCGGCACCAAGGTGCTCGGCGGCGTCGTGGACTCCTGGGGCCGGATCCTCGACCGGCAGCGGAGGCTGACGCCGGGGCAGAGCGTCAGCGAGGTCGAGAACACCATCGTCGAGATGGTGCTGTCGCTGGCGGCCGACCACGACATCGCCGCGGTGGGGATCGGCGCGGCCGGCTTCGTCGACGCCAGCCGGTCCAGCGTGCTCTTCTCCCCCCACCTCGCCTGGCGCGACACGCCGCTGCGTGATGCGCTCAGGGGACGGATCCGGCTGCCCATCGTCGTGGACAACGACGCGAACGCGGCGGCCCTGGCCGAGTGCTACTTCGGCGCCGGGCGGGGGCACCGGCTGGTGCTGTGCATCACGCTGGGCACCGGCATCGGTGGCGCCCTGGTCATCGACAAGCGGGTCTACCGCGGCGCCAACGGGATGGCGGGGGAGTTCGGCCACATGCAGGTGGTCCCCGGGGGTCACCGCTGCTCCTGTGGCAACCGGGGCTGCTGGGAGCAGTACGCCTCGGGCAACGCGCTGGTGCGCGAGGCGCGCGAGCTGGTGGTCGGCAACTCCCCGGTCGCCCACCGCCTTCGGGAGATCGTCCGCGGCAACCCCGACGAGCTCACCGGGCCACTGGTCACGCAGGCCGCCCGCGACGGCGACCAGCTCTCGGTCGAGCTCCTCGCGGACATCGGCGCCTGGCTCGGGACGGGGCTCGCCGGTATGACGGCGGCGTTCGACCCGGACTGCATCGTCGTCGGCGGGGGCGTGTCCGAGGCCGGGGAGCTGCTGCTGGCGCCCACCCGGGCAGCGTTCTCCCAGACCCTCACCGGACGGGGCCACCGCGTCGAGCCGACGATCGTGGCGGCGGCGCTCGGTGCCGACGCCGGGTTCGTGGGCGCGGCACAGATGGCGCGCAGCGCGGCGCGCCGGTCGCGGCGCGTCCGGGGACGGCGGCGTCGCCGGTTCCTGGCCACGAACGCCCGCGGGTCCCTTTTGGAGTAGTTCGCCCGCCTCTCTGGTCGCAATCGTGAAAATGTTCTGACAAAGCCTTGACGGTGATCCCCCTCACCGACTACGACTGTCCCAGGCCGTTTTCACTGCGGACCCGGACGATGCGTCAAGCACCGCGCGAGGGCCGTGAACCCGAGAGGCAGGACCAGATGAACCGCAGACGAACGATCGGGCTCGTTGCCGCCGCGGCAGTGGCCGCAGCGTCGCTCGCGGCATGCAGCTCGTCGGGAGGCAAGCCGGCATCGACGAGCTCCGGCAGCGGCGCGGGCCACGCGAGCACGCCGCAGATGACGGTGGCCATGATCACCCACGCTCAGCCCGGCGACGCTTTCTGGGACATCATCCGCAAGGGCGCCCAGGCGGCCGCCTCGAAGGACAACGTCACGTTCCAGTACTCCAACAGCAACGACGCGTCCAAGCAGGCGCAGCTGATCCAGGCGGCGATCGACAAGAAGGTCGACGGCATCGCGGTGACGGATCCCAACACCGGGGCACTGGGGAGCGCGATCAAGTCGGCGGTGTCGGCCGGCATACCCGTCGTCATGTTCAACGCCGGCGAGTCCGACGCCATGAAGCTGGGTGCGCTGGGCTACTTCGGCCAGGACGAGTTCACCGCCGGCACGGCGGCCGGAGCCCGGCTCAAGCAGGAGGGCGCCAAGAACGTGCTGTGCGCCATCCAGGACCAGGGTCAGTCCCAGCTCGAGGCGCGTTGCGACGGCGTCAGCAAGGGTCTCGGCTTCAAGGTGCAGCGCGTGTACGTCAACGGTGCCGACGACTCCGCGGTCACCAGCACCATCAACGCGAAGCTGTCACAGGACAAGTCCATCGACTGGGTGATGACCCTGGGCGCGCAGTACGCCCTCGACGCCGCCAAGGGCGCCAAGAGCGCCAACAGCAACGCGAAGATCGCCACGTTCGACACCAACAAGGACCTCGTGAACGCGATCAAGGACGGCACCGTGCAGTGGGCGGTCGACCAGCAGCCGTACCTCCAGGGATACCTGGCCGTGGACTCGCTGTGGCTGTACAAGACCAACGGCGACACGATCGGTGGCGGCCAGCCGACCGCGACCGGACCGTCGTTCGTGGACAAGAACAACGTCGGCGCGGTGAGCAAGTTCGCCGCGAACGGCACACGGTGACCAGACCATGACCGCGACAACCGTCACCGCTGGCGACGACCGGGTCGCGACCCGGTCCCGGGCGGCTCTGTTCCTGAGCCGCCCGGAGGTCGGGGCCCTGATCGGGGCCATCGCGATCGCCGTGCTCTTCCTCGCCGTCGCGCCGGCCTTCCGTTCGGTCGACAACGTCGGCACCATCCTCTACGGCTCGTCCACCATCGGGATCATGGCGGTGGGGGTGTCCCTGCTGATGATCGGCGGGGAGTTCGACCTGTCCGCCGGCGTCGGCGTCACCACGTCCGGTCTCACCGCCGCGCTCACCGCGTGGGACCTGGGGCTGAACGTGTGGACCGGCGTGATCATCGCGCTGGTCGTCTCCCTGGCCATCGGCGCGTTCAACGGCTGGCTGCTCCACGTCACCGGGCTTCCGAGCTTCCTGGTCACCCTTGGCACCTTCTTCGTGCTTCAGGGCGTGAACCTCGCGGTGACCAGGATCGTGACCGGCGGCGTCTCCAGCGCCGACATGACCGACATGGCTGGGTGGGGCAGCGCGCAGAAGGTCTTCGCCGCCCAGGTCACCATCGGGGCGGTCAAGCTGAACATCACGGTCCTGTTCTGGGTCCTGCTGACGGCCATCGGCGGCTTCCTGCTGCTGCGCACCACGGTCGGCAACTGGATCCTCGCCTCCGGCGGGGACGCCGCCGCCGCTCGCGCGGTCGGGGTGCCGGTCACGGCGACGAAGATCGGCCTGTTCATGGGCGTCGGGTTCTGCGCCTGGGTGACCGGCATGCACATGCTCTTCAACTTCAACAACGTGCAGTCGGGCGCCGGTGTGGGCAACGAGTTCATCTACATCATCGCCGCGGTCATCGGCGGCTGCCTGCTGACCGGCGGGTACGGCTCGGTCGTCGGTGCGAGCGTCGGTGCCCTCATCTTCGGCATGACCCAGCTCGGCATCACCTACGCCGGCTGGAACCCAGACTGGTTCAAGACGTTCCTGGGAGCCATGCTGCTGGGAGCGACGCTGGTCAACATGTACGTCAAGAAGAAGGCGGACGCACGATGACGATCACCGAACAGCGCGCCGAGCACGCTCCGGCCGCCGAGGCACTGCTCCAGCTCGACGACGTGGGCAAGCGCTACGGCAACGTGCACGCCCTGCGCGGCGTCAACATCAACGTGCGCGCCGGTGAGGTGACCTGCGTGCTCGGCGACAACGGAGCCGGCAAGTCCACCCTGATCAAGATCGTCGCCGGCCTCCACGACTACAGCGACGGCTCGCTCAAGCTCAACGGCATCGTGCGCCGGTTCGGCTCTCCTCGAGCCGCCCAGGCGGCGGGGATCGCGACGGTCTACCAGGACCTCGCCCTGGCCCCGCTGATGTCGGTATGGCGGAACTTCTTCCTCGGCAACGAGGTCAGGCGAGGGCCCGTCCTCGACATCGTCAAGATGAAGAAGGTCTGCGGCGAGGAGCTCACGAAGATGGGCATCGTGATCCCCGACCTCGACCGTCCGGTGGGGAGCCTGTCGGGCGGTCAACGCCAGTGCATCGCCATCGCCAGGGCCATCTACTTCGGCGCCCGGGTCATCATTCTCGACGAGCCGACCGCCGCCCTCGGGGTCAAGCAGTCGGGCGTCGTGCTGAAGTACATCGTCGCCGCCCGCGACGCCGGGCTCGGGGTCATCTTCATCACCCACAACCCTCACCACGCCTACCTCGTCGGCAACCACTTCGTGGTCCTCAAGCTCGGCCGCGTCGTCCTCGACGCCCACCGCGACGAGCTGACCCTCGACCGGCTCGCGGCCGAGATGGCCGGCGGGCAGGAGCTCGAGGAGCTCAGCCACGAGCTGCAGGGGGTCGACGCGAGCAGGGTCGTCGAGCCTGCTGCGCAGGACGGGCACCCGCATGTGGCGGCACCCGTCATCGACGAGAGGGAGCGGGCCGAGCTGCAGCACGAGGAGTGAGTGACGCGCTGGCCGGGCGTGGCCTCAGACCGGCCCCGTCGTACGACGGACCACCAGCCGGGGGTCGAGGACGACCTCGCTCGGCGTCGTGCGCCCGTGGTCGAGCCGTTCGAGCGCGGCGCGGACGGCGCTCTCGGCCTGCAGCCTCGTGTCCTGGCTGACGGTGGTCAGGTCCACGTGGGGGAGCCGGGCCGACGGGCTGTCGTCGTAGCCGACGAGGGACACGTCCTCCGGCACGGAGAGACCGGCGCGCACCAGGCCGCCGAGCAGACCCAGGGCCACCCGGTCGTTGAAGGTCGCCACCGCGCTCGGCAGCCGCTCTCCGGTGAGCAGCTCGTCCGCGACGCGGGCCCCCGCCTGCTCCGTCTCGCCGCCGGTGAGGACCCTGACGTGCCGCTCGAGGCCGCGTCGGCGCATGCCGCGCAGGTACCCGGCGCGCCGGTCCGTGGCGATGGTGCCGCGGCCACCGTCGACGAAGGCGATGTCGTGGTGGCCGAGGCCGGCCAGGTGCTCGACCGCGGCGGCGACCCCCACGTCGTCGGCGCTGCGCACGACGTCGAGTGAGGAGCTGCGGAGCCGGCGGCCGACCACCACCACCGGCAGCTGCTCGCCGAGGGCGTCGAGCCGGGACGTGGACTCGTCCGGACCGAGCAGGACCAGGGCCTCGCACCGCGAGTCCAGCAGCGTCTCGACGGCGCGACGGGAGTCGCGGGTCGGGGTAATGCTGCTCAGCAGCACGTCGTACCCGGCCGTCTCGGCGGCGTCCTGCAGGTGGGCGGCCAGGTCGGCGTGGAAGGTGCTGCGGACGTCGAGCATCACCCCGAGCAGCTGGGTCCGGCGACGCGCCAGCCGCGCCGCGGTCCGGTCGGCGCGGTAGCCGATCTCGGCGGCCGCCGCGAGGACCCGGTCCCGTGTCGCCGCGCTCGGCCCGGGGGCGCCGTTGAGCACCAGCGACACGGTCCCGGTCGAGACGCCCACCTCGGCCGCCACGTCCTCGAGCCGTGGCCGGCGTCGTCTCGGTCCTGGGGCCACGGTGTCCTCTCGTCGGCTGGTCCGGGCCGGATGACGCTTGACACCGGGCACCGGCAGGGGCACCATCGTACCAGTTCTTAAAGCGCTTCAAATATCGAAGGGTGCCGCCATGCACAGCTCTCTCGGTGTGGCCGTCATCGGGGTCGGCATGGTCGGACGTGCCCATGCGGCCGGGTTCCGGACCGCCCCCACGCTCTACGGCCCCGGCCTGCCGGACGTCCGGCTCGTCGCCGTCGCGGACGCCGACCCGGCGCTCGCCGGGGACGCGGCGAGGAGGTTCGGCTATGCCCGCGCCGAGACGACCTGGCAGGCGGTCGCGGAGGCCGACGACATCGACGTGGTGAGCGTCGCGGTGGCGAACCCGCTCCACCGCGAGATCGTCGAGGGCCTGCTCGCGGCGGGCAAGCACGTGCTGTGCGAGAAGCCGCTCGCGCCCTCGGTGGCCGACGCCGAGGCCATGGTCGCGGCAGCGGCGGCGGCCGACAGCATCGCCGCCGTCGGGTTCACCTTCCGCAGGTCCCCGGCCATCGCGGCCGTGCGCGAGCAGCTGGCGTCCGGGGCGCTCGGGTCGCTGGTGCATCTCGACGCCCACTACTGGTGCGACTACGCGGTGGATCCGACCGGCCCGATGAGCTGGCGCTACCGGGGCGGTCCGGGCTCCGGCGCGCTCGCCGACATCGGCAGCCACCTCGTGGACCTGGTCGAGCTCCTCGGCGGTCCGCTGGCGTCGGTGCGGGGCGCCACGATGGGCACCACCATCACGGAGCGGGCGGTGCCTCTCGGTGCCGTCGTGGGCCACGCGAAGGCGGAGCTGAGCGACGTTCGGCAGGCCGTGGAGAACGAGGACACGGTCTCGTTCTCCGCCACCTACGCCTCGGGCTCGACCGCCACCGTCACCGCGTCCCGGGCCGCCTTCGGGCACGCCAACTCCCTGGGCTTCTCGCTGTTCGCCACCGACGGTGCCGCGTCCTTCGACCTCGACCGCCCGGGGGAGGTCCTGGTGGCCGACCGCTCCACACCGGCGGCGACCAGCGGCTTCCGGACCGTCCCGGTCGGGCCGGCCCATCCGTACCTCACCGGCGGCCTGCCCATGGACTTCCCGGGCGTCGGCTACGGGCAGAACGACCTGTTCTCCTTCCAGGCGCGCGCCCTGCTCGAGCAGGTGGCCGGCCTCGAGAACCTGCCACCGTGCCCGCCGCTGTCCGCGGGCCTGCACAACCTGCGGGTGCTGCGGGCCGTGGTCGAGTCCGCGCACGCCCACGGCCGGGAGGTGGCACTGCAGCCGGTCCCCCCGCACGCCCTCGCCACCACCTCCTGACCGCACCTCTGCCACGCACGAACGAGAGGAACCCCATGAAGCTCGGCGCCTACACCGCCTGCCTGCACGACCGGCCGCTGCCCGACGCCTTGACGACCCTCGCGTCCTTGGGCCTGGAGAGCGCCGAGATCAACTCCGGCGGCTTCCTGCCACCGGTCCACCTGCCCGTCGAGGAGATCCGCGCGAGCCAGGGGGCGCGCGAGGAGTACCTCGGCCTGTTCGAGGACGCCGGCCTGACCCTGACCGCCCTGAACTGCAACGGCAACCCGCTCGACCCCGACCCCGTGGTCGGGCCCCGCCACGCCCAGGACGTGCTCGACTCGATCGAGATCGCCGCCCTGCTGGGTGTCCCGCGCGTGGTCACGATGTCGGGCACCCCTGCCGCCGGGCCCTCCGGCACCAAGCCGGTCTGGAACGTCCTGCCCTGGCACAGCGCCTTCCTCGACGTACGGGACTACCAGTGGAACGAGGTGGCGGTGCCGTTCTGGAGGAAGGTCCAGGCCCACGCCGCCGACCACGACGTGAGGGTCGCCATCGAGATGCACCCGCACAACGTCGTCTACAACCCGGCGACGCTCGAGCGCCTGGTCACCGAGACCGCCGCCACGCACGTCGGGGCCGAGATGGACCCCAGCCACCTGTTCTGGCAGGGCATCGATCCGGTGGAGGCGGTCAGGCACCTCGGCGGGTTGGTGTTCAACGCCGCCGCGAAGGACACCCGGATCAACCCCGCGGCCCGCGTCAACGGCGTGCTCGACGACCGGTTCACGCGGGTCCTTCCGGACGCTCCGGACGCCGTGGGCCTCGGCGGTGACTACACCCTCAGCAGGTGGCCGAGCGAGGCCTCGTGGGACTTCGTGGCGGTGGGACGCGGTCACGACGTGGCGTGGTGGCGCGGCTTCCTCTCGGCGCTCGAGCAGGTCGACCCCGACATGGCCGTCAACATCGAGCACGAGGACCAGGAGCTGGACCAGATGGGCGGCCTGCGCTCCGCCGCCGAGACCCTCCTCGAGGCCGCCGGACGGTGAGGCGTCCCGTTCCGCGACGGCACCGACCGACGTACGACGGGGGCGGACGGCCCGTGCCACAAGGAGATGCGCGGACATGACGCCACCACCAAGGCCGGGCAACGGGCCAGAAAATTGGTAAAGACGGCCCCTCCATCGGTGCGTGACGAGCGCGCCTAATGGGTATACGCGAGACATCTCGGCAGGGCCGCTGACGGACGGCCCCCTAGGAAAGGCGGGGAGGTTTGGCGTGAGCACTGCGGACCGGGTCTGGTGTCGAGCTGTCGTCGTTCTTGCGGTTGCGGGATGCTTCCTGGGGTTGCTGACCACCCCGGTCTCCGGCCTGGTGTGGACCGCTGTGGTGGCCGCCGTGCTGGCCGAGGCGACCGGCTTCGGCGCCCGGGGCTCCTCCGAGGGGGACCGCCCCGTCCCGACGCTGCTGCGTGCCGGCCGGGTCGGTCCGACCGCAGCGCTGCTCGTCGTCGGCTCCGTGGGCCTGGTCAAGCTGTTCGGTGCCCCCGGCTTCATGGTCGTCCTCGCGGCGGCGGCGACGTGCCCTGTCCTGCTGCGACCGGCACTGCACCGGCTGCGCACGCACGTCCCGGCACCCCCGGTGCTCGAGATGGTCGACCCCGCCGTTCCCGGACCCGGCCCGGTGCGCGAGGCGCCCCCGGCGCCGGTGACCGCCTCCTTCGGTGACCTGGCCACCGATGAGCTGATCCTGGCCTGGCGGCTGAGCTTCACCATGCTGCGCCGGGCGCGCACCGCGGCGGACGTCGCGCAGATCGCCGGCCGGCGCCGCGACTACCTCGACGAGCTCGAGCGTCGCGACCCCTCCGCCGTGCGCCGCTGGTTGAAAGCCGGGGCCCGAGCCGCGAGCGACCCCACCCGCTACTTCACCAGCCGCGAGGGCGACGGCTCCCGGCGCACAGCCTCCTCGGACTCCGACTGACCCGCTCCCCGTCGACCCGGCGCGTCCGCACGCCTCGACCCCGTCGACCCGGCGCGTACGCACCCCCCCGACCTACCGCGCGGACCGCTGACGCGACTCTGGCCCACTCGGTCTCGCCAGGGGCCACGGTCCGGTTGTCGTTCACGTGGACGGCACGCGAGCTGGCTCTCGGTCCGCCACGGTCGCCGCGGCCAGCGCTCAGCGGGTTCCGTGCTCGCCGCAGCCATCTGACAGGGCTTCCGCGGTAGGGCCCCGTAGACGACGTCGGACAGGTGGAGACGCGCCGGGTCGGCGGTCCCGGGAGGTGCAGACGCGCCGGGTCGGCGGTCCCGGGAGGTGCGAACGCGGGTGCAGACAGCCGGGGGGTCACGCCTCGGGAGCGTTGCGCTCGGGCGCGGGCGTGCGCTCCGCCGGCCCGGGACGGGAGCCCCACTGCCACTCGCGGACCTCCGGCATGTCCTCGCCGTGGCTGCGGACGTGGATCCGGTGCTCGATGAGCTTGTCCTTCAGGCCCTCCCGGACCGTGCCCGAGGTGGCCTGGAGCCGGGGCACCCGGTCGATCACGTCGATGGCCAGGTCGAACCGGTCGATCTTGTTGAGCACGGTCATGTCGAACGGCGTGGTGGTCGTGCCCTCCTCGATGTAGCCGCGGACGTGGAAGTTGTCGTGGTTGGTGCGCTTGTAGGTCAGCCGGTGGATCAGCCAGGGGTAGCCGTGGTAGGCGAAGATCACCGGCTTGTCGCGGGTGAACAGGGAGTCGAAGTCGGCGTCGGACAGCCCGTGGGGGTGCTCGCGCTCGCCCTGCAGCCGCATCAGGTCGACCACGTTGACGAACCGGATCCGCAGGTCGGGGAAGAACCCCCGCAGGATGTCGACCGCCGCAAGCGCCTCCATCGTCGGCACGTCACCGGCGCAGCCCACGACGACGTCGGGCTCCGCAGGCACCGGGCCGGCTGACTCGGTGCCCGCCCACTCCCAGATCCCGATGCCCTTGGTGGCGTGCACGACCGCCTGGTCCATGGTGAGGTACTGCAGGGCGGGCTGCTTGCCGGCGACGATGACGTTGACGTACTGCCGGCTGCGCAGGCAGTGGTCGGCGACCGACAGCAGCGTGTTGGCGTCCGGCGGCAGGTAGACGCGGATCACGTCGGCCTTCTTGTTGACGACGTGGTCGATGAAGCCGGGGTCCTGGTGGGAGAAGCCGTTGTGGTCCTGGCGCCACACGTGGGAGGTGAGCAGGTAGTTCAGCGACGCGATCGGCCGGCGCCACTCGATGTCGTCGGTCGTCTTCAGCCACTTCGCGTGCTGGTTGAACATCGAGTCGACGATGTGGATGAACGCCTCGTAGCAGGAGAAGAGCCCGTGCCGCCCGGTCAGCAGGTAGCCCTCCAGCCATCCCTGGCAGGTGTGCTCGGACAGGATCTCCATCACCCGCCCGTCGACGGCGAGGTGGTCGTCGTAGGGCAGGGTCTCGGCGTTCCACGTGCGGTCGGTGACCTGCAGGACGTCCTGGAGCCGGTTCGAGCTGTTCTCGTCGGGGGCGAACATCCGGAAGCTCTCCATGTTGGCCGCCATCACGTCGCGCAGGAGGTCGCCGAGGACCTTCGTCGCCTCGACCGCGCCGGTGCCGGGCTCGGGCACCTCGACCGCGTAGTCACGGAAGTCCGGCATCCGCAGCTCGCGCAGCAGCAGCCCACCGTTGGCGTGCGGGTTGGCGCTCATCCTGCGCTCGCCCGCGGGGTGGAGGTCGGCGATCTCCGGCACGGGACGACCGTCGGCGTCGAAGAGCTCCTCGGGCCGGTAGCTGCGCATCCAGTCCTCGAGGACCCGCCGGTGCCCGTCGTTCCCGCGGGCGTCGGCGAACGGCACCTGGTGCGAGCGCCAGTAGCCCTCGACCCTCTGGCCGTCGACCTCCTTCGGGCCGGTCCAGCCCTTGGGGGAGCGCAGCACGACCATCGGCCACGACCGGCGCGCGGCCGGCGCCCTCCGCGCGGACCGGGCCTCGGCCTGGATGTCGCGGATCTCGTCGAGGCAGTGGTCGAGCGTGGCCGCGAACGCCTGGTGCATCTCGGCCGGGTCGGACCCCTCCACGACGTACGGCATGTAGCCGTAGCCCCGCATCAGGGAGGCGAGCTCGTCGTCACCGATGCGGGCCAGCACCGTCGGGTTGGCGATCTTGTACCCGTTGAGGTGCAGGATCGGCAGCACCGCACCGTCGCGGCGCGGGTCGAGGAACTTGTTGGAGTGCCAGCTGGTGGCCAGCGGGCCGGTCTCCGCCTCGCCGTCGCCCACGATGGCGGCCACCACCAGGTCCGGGTTGTCGAAGGCGGCCCCGTAGGCGTGCGAGAGCGAGTAGCCGAGCTCTCCGCCCTCGTGGATCGACCCGGGTGTCTCCGGCGCGACGTGGCTGGGGATCCCGCCCGGGAACGAGAACTGGGTGAACAGCCGCCGCATCCCCTCCTCGTCGTACCCGATGCCCTGGTAGACCTCGCTGTAGGTGCCCTCCAGCCACGCCGACGCGACCACTCCCGGCCCGCCGTGGCCGGGCCCGATGACGTACATCATGTCCAGGTCGCGGGCCATGATCGCCCGGTTCAGGTGCGCGTAGACGAAGTTCAGCCCCGGCGTCGTGCCCCAGTGGCCCAGCAGCCGCGGCTTCACGTGCCCCGGCTCCAGCGGGTCGCGCAGCAGCGGGTTGCCCATCAGGTAGATCTGCCCCACCGACAGGTAGTTCGCCGCCCGCCACCACGCGTCGAGCGCGTGCAGCTGCGCCTTGTCGAGCGGGCGTCCCGTGACCGTGCTGCGGGTCCTCTCGCCGCGAGCGCTCCGCTGCGACCTGCGGTTCTGCGTGCCGGTACCGGTCCTTGGGCTCATGGCTGCGTCCTACCCTCACGCTGCTGTCGGGATGTTGCGAGTCGCATCCTCCACAGTCTTGCGCATGCCCCGGTCCCGCGGCGGGTACGCCCGTCTGCCCGTAGCTCGGGCTGGGAGGAGTCGACGTGGAGCCCGTTCCTGAGACCACGCAGGCGCTGGCCCTGCTGCTGGGGTACGGCGACGAGCTGGACGCCCAGCTCCACGAGCTCAGCGTCGCGGTGCTGCGCGTCGTCCCGGACTGCGTCGGGATGAGCCTCAGCCTGCTGCGGGAGGGGCTCACGTTCACCCTCGTCGCCAGCGACAGCGAGGTCGCCCGGCTCGACGCGCTGCAGTACCTCGCCGGAGGGCCGGAGGCCGGGGCCGTCAGCGCGGAGGAGTCGGTGACCGCTGTGCGCAGCACCCTGTCCCTGCCGATCACCGACGGCACCGACGTCGTCGCGAGCCTGAACCTCTACGCCTCGACCGTGGACGCCTTCGACGGCAGGACGGCCGAGCTCGCCAGGGCCGTGGGCGGGCTGGAGTCCGGGATCGTCGCGAACGCCGACCTGTCGTTCAGCACCCGGCTGTCGGCGGCCGCGACCCCCGTCCGCCTGGAGGACGAGGGGATCGTCGAGCGGGTAGCCGGCCTCCTCGCCCGGCGGCTGGAGACGGACGTGGACGTGGCCGCAGCCCGGCTCCGGGAGGCCGCGGCCCGGGCCGGGATCAACGTCGTCCAGCTCGCCAGGGCGCTGTGGCGGCTCGCGCCGGTCGAGCACCGGGGGGGGCCCGGCTGAGGCCCTGCTCAGCGCCGGGGCGGCATCGGTGACCACTCGTCCACCGCGTCGTCGAGCAGCTCGCGCAGCAGCCGCACGTCGTCGCCGACGCGGTCCCACACCTCGGCGCGCAACGCCGGCGGCGCGCCGTACCGCTGCTCGGCCACGTGCACCAGCTCCCCCAGCGCCTGTCCCGTCCACGTGGGGTCGGCGCCGACGTGCGCGTAGACCCGCGCCATCTCCGGCACCCGGCGGGCCATCAGCCGCTCGGCGACCACCACGTGGACCTGCGAGCGCCTGAAGCGGCGGAGGAACGGGACCAGCCGCTCGTGGTAGCGGCTGCGCGACAGGTACTGGCTGCCGGGATCGAGCAGCGCCTCGGCCATCGGCCGGTGCTCGGTGCCGTCGCGCCGGTGGTGCGCGTACTGGGACAGCGCGCGCTCGACGGGGTCGCGCACCAGGTACACCAGCCGTACGGCGGGCACGACCGAGGCCATCCGCCGCGCCACGTGCGGCTCGTCCGGCGAGGTGTAGCCGGGCGAGGACTCCCCGCACAGCGGCGCGTCGAGGTCGAGCTGCCCGGCGTACCAGCCCACGCCACGGTGCCACTGGCCGTCGCGCCACCAGGTGGACGGGTCGTCGTGCGGGGCCTGCTCCGGGCCGGTGAAGAAGTTCAGCTCCTTGACCGGTGCCATCGCGATGTCCGGGTGCGCGTCGAGGTAGCTGTGCAACGCGCTCGTCCCGCACTTCATCGCGCCGATGACCACGACGTCGGGAAGCCGGCCCGCGGAACGTGGGGCGGCGACGGTGCTAGGTGGCACGGGCCAGCTCGACGTCGGCGACCAGCGCGCGGTGGTCGGACATGGGCAGGGCCACCGCCTGCGTCGCGGTCGCCCGCACCCCGCCCCGCGTGAGGAGGTGGTCGATCTGCTGGGTGGGCTGGTGCGCCGGGAAGGTCAGCCCGGTCGCCAGGGGTTCCATGGCCGTCAGCCGCTCCGCCGGCGCCCGGCCCATGTTGAGGTCGCCCATCAGCACCAGCGGGTCCGGCCTGGTGGCCACCGCGCGCAGCAGCAGCCGCAGCTGGCGGGCGTTCCACCAGGGCAGGTAGGACAGGTGCGTGTTGGCCACCGACAGCCGCCCGGAGGGCGTGTCGACGTCGGCGAGCACCGCCACCCGCGGCTCGTCCCGCACCCACTCCGGCCGCCACTGGCCGTGGAACCTGTGCGGCACCCGCACCGGGACCGCGGGCAGCCGCACCACCTCCCAGCCGAGCACGGGGTAGCGGCTCAGCAGCGCGACCCCGTAGGCGGCCGAGTCCGGCTGCTCGGAGCCGGTCGCGGCCGACCACGTCGCGCCCGGGGTGCCCGACAGCGCGGCCACGAAGCGGTGCTCGTCGGCCCCCATCGCCTCGGCGGCCACGGCGGTCAGGTCGTGGTGCGCGGAGCGCGGCTGGTTGCGGTCCACCTCCTGCAGCCCGAGGACGTCCGCGTCGAGCGCTCGCACCGCGTCGGCGAAGCGGTGCTCGTCGACCAGGTCGTCGACCGGTGAGCGCCCGCTGAGGATGTTGAACGTGGCCATGCGCATGAGGGCCCCTTCCCCTGGGGACCCGCGCATCATGCACCAGCACGACCCGGGTACGACCAGCCCATGACCGACGCCGCCCCCGCCGTCCCCGCCGACGTGGCCGAGGTGGCGCACGCGCAGATGCGGGAGGCGCTCAAGCGGGTCGCCGTCGCGCTCAAGCGCTCGCAGGTGCCGTTCGCGCTCGCCGGCGGCTACGGCGGCTGGGCGCGCGGCGCCCCGGAGCCGGCCCACGACGTCGACTTCCTGGTGCCGCCCGAGGCGGCGGAGCGGGCCCTGGAGTCGCTGCGGGAGCAGGGCCTCGACGTCCAGCAGCCGCCCGAGGACTGGCTGTTCAAGGTGGCCACGGACGGGGTCGTCGTCGACGTCATCCACCGCACCAACGGCGGCCGCCTCGAGGACGTGCTCGCCCGAGCCAGCGAGGAGGCCGTGCTCTCCGTGCGGATGCCGGTGATCTCCGCGACCGACGTGGCGGTCGAGAAGCTGCTCGCCCTCGACGAGCACTACTGCGACATCGCCCAGCTGCTGCCCACCATGCGGGCCCTGCGCGAGCAGGTCGACTGGTCCGTCGTACGGCGTCGCACGGAGGGCAACCACTTCGCGGCCGCCCTGCTGTTCCTGCTCGAGCGGCTGGGCGTGGTGGACAGGTCCTGAGCGCTCAGGAGTCGTCGGGCGTCTGGCGGTTCGCGAGGCCGAGGTCGGACTCCTGGGCCTCCCAGGTCGGGCGCTCCTGGCCGGCCGGCTCCGACGGCTCCGGCTCGAGCGCCTCCTCCTCCTCGGAAGCGTCGGTGACCTCGGTCGCAGGTCGCTCCGGGTCGGTCGTCATGCCGGGCGCGTACCCGCTGCCCCGGGTGTCAATCGGGGGCCCGGCACCGGCGGTCCGTCGAGGCGGCAGCGGGCCGACTCGACGTGCGCGGGCAGCCGGCGGCGGTGCCGCAGGGCGCGCGGGACCCGGGGCACCGCCTGAGCGACACCGGCGCGGCCCGCCGGTCCCCGCCGGGCGACGTCCCGCACGGTGCGCGCGACCACCGGCCAGGGGCGGCGCATCACCGCGGTGAGCACGTCGTTGCGCGCGGACAGGGCGTCGGCCCCACCGGTGTCACGCTGCACGGACGGCTCGTGGTGCGCCTGGAGGTCGTCGTCGTAGGCCAGCCCCCAGCCGAGCGCCGCGAGGTCCAGGGCCAGCCGCTCCTCCTCGCCGCGGAAGAACACGACGTCGTCGAAGCCGCCCGCGTCGAGGAACGCCGACCGGCGGACCACCGCGCCGCAGGCGAGGAACCCGAGCACGGAGGGACCGGGGAGGTCCGCCTCGCGGCCGAGCGGTGACTCGCGCATCAGCGCCGACACCGGGTCGTCGCGGTGCCCTGGCTCGACCACCATCCGCGCGGCCAGCAGCGCCAGCCGCGGGTACCGCTCGAAGTGCTCGGCGGCCCTGGCCAGCGCTCCCGGCGCCCACCAGGAGTCGTCGTCGGCGAAGGCCACGTACGGCGTCTCGGCGAGCAGCACCCCCAGGTTGCGCGCCACCGCGCCGTGGTTGGCCGGCAGCCGACTCAGCCGCACGTCGGGGAACCGGGCTGCGACCCGGTCCGCGGAGCCGTCGTCGGAGGCGTTGTCCACCACGACCACCGGCGCCTCGTGACGCGGCAGCGACCGCGCCAGGTCCGGCCACCTGTTCCTGGTGGCGACGACGACGGTGACGGGCAGGCCGGCGGGCGGGGTCATGGGCGCGGCGTACCCCGTCCAAGGCACGGCATGTGGCGGGCGGACCGCTGGGAGGCCCAGCGGCCCGCGGCCCACTCGGGCATGTGTGCGGCGCCGCCGTCGTGGGTAGGGGACTCCTCGCCAGCCGTCCGAGGGAGGAGCAGCCATGTCGTTGGGCATTCCCCTGCTGATCATCGTCGTCCTCATCGTCTTGGGGTGGTACTTCTTCCGGATGGCGAAGGGTCCCAAGGACCCTCGCGACAACGTCGAGCGCCAGGGCGGCCAGCACCTCCGCTACCGGGTGCCCACCGGCCAGGACCCCGCTGTGGTGGTGGCCGCCCTGACCAAGGCCGGCTTCACCGCCGAGGCGGTGCCCGTGCCGGAGGGCCACGACGTGGTGGTCTCCCTGGCCGAGAACCGGGAGCGGGACCGCGGCCGGGTCCGCGACGCCATCGCCCAGGCCGACGTCAGCGCGATCGGCGGCGAGGGGACCTCCTACGAGCTGCCGCCGGTGCGGTTCCTCGACGAGCCCGGCAGCCCCGCCTAGCGCACCGGCGGACCCATCCCTTCCGTCCACCGGAGACTCCATGAGGGCACTCACCTGGCACGGCGTGCGCGACGTGCGCGTCGAGACCGTTCCGGACCCCGTCATCCTCGACCCGACCGACGCGATCGTGCGGATGACCACGACCGGGCTGCGGCTCGGACCTTCACCTGTACGAGGTGCTCGGACCGTTCCTGGCCGAGGGCGACATCCTCGGTCACGAGCCGATGGGCGTCGTGGAGGAGGTCGGGGCCGGGGTCACGAGCCTGACGCCGGGCGACCGCGTCGTGATGCCCTTCCAGATCTCCTGCGGCTCGTGCTACATGTGCGAGCGCGGGCTGCAGACGCAGTGCGAGACCACGCAGGTCCGTGGTGAGGGCATGGGCGCGGCGCTCTACGGCTACACCAGGCTCTACGGGTCGGTGCCGGGTGCGCAGGCGGAGTACCTCCGCGTGCCGCACGCCGACTACAACCCGATCAAGGTGCCCGAGGGCCCGCCGGACGACCGGTTCGTGTACCTGTCCGACGTACTCCCGACGGCCTGGCAGGCGGTGGAGTACGCCGCGATCCCCGACGGCGGGACCGTGGTGGTGCTCGGTGCCGGGCCCATCGGCGACATGGCCAGCCGCATCGCGGCGCACCGCGGCCATCGGGTGGTCACGGTCGACCTGGTCCCGGAGCGGCTGGACCGGGTGCGCCGGTTCGGGGCCGAGACCATCGACCTGCGCGAGCAGGACGCGGACGACCTCGGCGACATCGTCCGCAACCTCACCGACGGGCGGGGCCCCGACTCGGTCATCGACGCCGTGGGCATGGAGGCGCACGGCTCGCCCGGCGGCAAGATGGCGCAGACGATGGCCGCGGTGATGCCGGACGCGCTCGCGGAGAAGGTGATGAAGAAGGGCGGGGTCGACCGGCTCGCCGCCCTGCACTCCGCCGTCGACATCGTCCGCCGCGGCGGCACCGTGTCGGTCATCGGCGTGTACGGCGGGACCGCCGACCCGATGCCGATGCTGACCATGTTCGACAAGCAGCTGACGTTCCGGATGGGGCAGGCCAACGTCCGGCGCTGGGTCGACGACATCATGCCGCTGCTCACCGACGAGGACCCGCTCGGCGTCGACGGCTTCGCCAGCCACCGGGTTCCGCTCGAGGAGGCACCGCAGGCCTACGAGACCTTCCAGAAGAAGCGCGAGGACGCCGCCAAGATCGTGTTCATCCCCTGACCGAGGCCCTCGAAACCGGGTCAGGGTGGCGCGCGCAGCTGGCCGTGGTTTCGAGGCCTCGGCTAGCGCCTCGCCACCTCAACCAGCGACGCGGACCCGACCCCCGACGTTGGTTGAGGTGCCCGAGCCCCCTGGGGCGAGGGCCTCGAAACCATGGTGACTTTGGGCGCGGACGTGACCGTGGTTTCGAGGGCTCGGCTAGCGCCTCGCCACCTCAACCAACGCGAGGGCGGGGGAGCGGGGAGCACGGACCCCCCGGCTCGGGCAGCGCGCGACACCGCAGCGCCCGTCGACCGGCGCCGCATGGCGAGGCGCGGATGCGGGTAGCAGACGCGATGACTCGCAACACGAAAGTGATCCAGACATCCTCCGACAAGGTGTGGGACGTGCTCGCGGACGGGTGGCTCTACCCCCTGTGGGTCGTCGGTGCGACCCGCATGCGCGGCGTCGAACGACACTGGCCGGAGAAGGGCGCCAAGATCCACCACTCCGCCGGCGCCTGGCCTTTGGTGGTCAACGACGAGACGGAGGTCCTCGACTGCGAGCCCGGCAGGCTGCTGCGGCTGCGCGCGGCCGGCTGGCCGCTCGGTGAGGCGGAGGTGCTGATCACCCTGGAGCCGGTCGGCTCGCACACCCGCGTGGAGCTGGACGAGGACGCCAGCGTGGGCCCCGGCAAGCTGGTCCCCAAGTTCGTACGCGCCCCCGTGATCGCCTGGCGCAACACCGAGACCCTGCTGCGGCTGGCCCTGCTCGCCGAGGGCCGGGCAGCGGGCTGAGGCGCACATGGAGACCTACGACGCGGTGGTCGTCGGCGCCGGGCCGAACGGCCTGGTCGCGGCCAACCACCTGCTCGACCGGGGCTGGTCGGTGCTCGTGCTCGAGGCGCAGCCAGAGGTCGGCGGCGCCGTGCGCAGCGACCGCGGGCTGCACCCGGACTTCGTGCAGGACACGTGCAGCGCGTTCTACCCGTTGACCGCGGCCTCGCCCTTCATACGAGCGATGAGCCTGGAGGAGCATGGACTGACCTGGCGGCACGCGCCCTCCGTACTCGGGCATCCGCGTCCGGACGGCTCCTGGGCACTGCTGCACCGCGACCGCGACGTCTCGGCCGCGCTCATGGACCAGCAGCACGCCGGCGACGGGGACGCGTGGCTCGGGCTGTGTGCCGAGTGGGACCGGATCGGCGACCAGCTGGTGCGCGCGCTCCTGACGCCCTTCCCACCGGTCAAGGCGGGCCTGGGGATGCTGGCACGGCTGCCGTCGGTGGGCGGCCTGGGGTTCGTCAAGACGCTCGTGATGCCGGCCATGGGTCTGGGGAGGGAGCGCTTCGGCGGCGACGGGCCGCGGCTGCTGATCGCGGGCAACGCGGGGCATGCCGACATCCCCCTCAACGCTCCCGGGTCCGGGCTGATGGGCCTGCTCATGACCATGCTCGGCCAGACCGTCGGGTTCCCCGTGCCCGAGGGGGGCGCCGGGCAGCTGGCCGAGGCTCTGGCCCGCCGGGCCCGCTCCCGGGGAGGAGTGGTCCGGTGCTCCGCGGAGGTGACCCGCATCGACGTCGAGGGCGGCCGGGCCACCGGTGTGCGCAGCGCGGACGGGGAGCGGTGCGCAGCCACGCACGGCGTGCTCGCCGACGTCAACGCGGTCAACCTGTACGGCGGGCTGGTGGCCGAGGAGGACGTACCCGACCGTGTCCTGCGGGGCATGCGGCGCTTCGAGCTCGACCCGAGCACGGTCAAGGTGGACTGGGCCCTCGACGGCCCGGTGCCCTGGCAGACGCGCCCGGCGTACGCGCCCGGGACGGTGCACGTCGCCGACTCCCTGTCGCAGATGACCGAGGCGACCAGCCAGGTGGCCTCGGGCGTCATACCCGACAAGCCGTTCCTCCTGATGGGGCAGATGACCACGAGCGACCCCACCCGCTCGCCGGCCGGGACGGAGTCGTCCTGGGCGTACACGCACGTCCCGCAGCACGTCGTCTCCGACGCCGGGGAGGAGGGCCTGTCCGGGAGGTGGGACCACGACGAGCTGGAGCGGTTCGCGGACCGCGTGCAGGCACGGGTCGAGGCCCTCGCGCCCGGGTTCTCGAGCAGGGTGCGCGCGCGCCGGGTGCTGGGCCCGCACGAGCTGGAGTCGATCGACGCGAACCTGGTCGGCGGGGCGATCAACGGTGGGACCTCCCAGCTGCACCAGGAGCTGTTCTTCCGTCCGGTGCCGGGGCTGGGCCGGGCCGAGACCGCCATCGGCAACCTCTACCTCGCCTCGGCATCCGCTCATCCCGGCGGTGGCGTTCACGGTGCACCGGGGATGAACGCGGCCCGCGCGGCCGTGGCGCACCGGCGCCTGAGCAGGCTCCTGCCCGGTTGAGGCAGCGGGGTCTGACCGCCCCGACCACGCCAGCCCCCGGTGCGTCGCCCCTGACCGCGGCGCGATGGCGCGACCCGACGGCCTGAGAGGATCGCGGGGTGACGAACACGCGGCGGGCGCCGCTCGTGCTGCTCGCGACGTGCGTGTTCTTCGCGATCTGCACCGAGATGCTGCCGGTCGGCCTGCTGCCCGAGATCGGGCGCGGGCTCGGTGTGTCGTCGTCTGCCGCGGGCGTCCTCGTGTCGCTGTACGCCGTCCTCGTCGCCGTCATGTCCGTGCCGATCGCGGCGGTCGCCGAGCGGTGGCCGCGACGTGTGGTGCTCGCGGTCCTGCTCGGCGCCTACACGCTCAGCAACGTCGTCTTCGCCCTCGCGCCCGACTACGCCGTGGCGGTCGTCGCCCGGACGATCGGCGGCCTGGCGCACGCCGGCTTCTTCGCCGTGGCCGTCGCCGCGGCGGTCTCGCTCGTCGACCCCGCCCGCCCCGGACGCGCGGTCACCGTCCTCATGGTCGGCAACGGGCTGGCGCTGCTCTTCGGCGTCCCGCTCGGCACGGTGCTCGGCACCGCGCTCGGCTGGCGGTGGGCATTCGTGGTCCTCGCCGTCGCGCTGGGCGCGCTCGCCGTGGTGGTGGTGCGGGTGCTGCCGGCGCAGCCGCCCGCGCGAAGGGCCTCACCGTCGACCCCGCGGACGCCGGTGCTGGTCGGCATCCGCCGTCCCGCGGTGCTGGTCATGGCGTCGGTGATCACGCTGGCCGCGCTGGGCCACTTCACGCTCTACACCTACGTCAGTCCACTGCTGCTGCACGACGGGGTCGCCCGCGTCGACGTCGGCGCCGTGCTGTTCGCCTATGGAGGTGGCGGGCTGCTCGGACTGGCTGTCGCCGGCGCGGTCGTCGCCCGCCGCCCGGACGAGGCGCTGGCCGCCGACATCGTCCTGATGGGCCTCAGCCTGGCGCTCGCCGCCGCGGTCACCTCGACGACCGGCGTCATCGTGACGGTCGCGGTGTGGGGGGTGGCCTTCGGCGCCTTCCCCACGCTGACGCAGACGGTGATGCTGCGTGCGGCAGGCGACGCCACCGACGCCGCCACCGCCCTGGTCAACGCGACCACCAACATCGGCATCGCAGGCGGGGCACTGCTCGGCTCCCGGCTGCTCGGGCTGGTGGCCGTGCCCGGGCTCGGCTGGGCAGGTGCGGGACTCGTCGTCGCATCGCTCGTCGTCTACGCACCGAGGCTACTGCGGGCCGAGCGAGCCGCTCGCGCGGCCGGCGGCCCTGCGGGGGTCGGCGGGACTCCTGGGGACGGTCACCGGGTGAACCGGTAGCCGGATCAGCACCGGACGGCGGTGGTCACCGAGAGGAGGGTGCCATCGTGTCCAGGATCGCCGGCGGGGCCTCACCGACCACCGCCACCGGTGCAGGCACCGGTGAACGTCGGGGCGTCGACGACGGTCGCCGTCGCTGGCCGTGCCGGCGTCCCAGCCGGTGTCGAGTCCGGCCACCGCCGTTCGTGGACCGAATGGCCGCCGCCGTAGGGGGCACCGGGCAAGGGAGGAGCCCCGACCGATACCTCACCGCCTGAGCGACGAGCGGTCGCCGACCACACGTTGTTCCCGGGTCCCCGGGCAGCCTTCACGTGGACCGGTGCGCGGGCCCCGCCGCCGTCCCAGGGGCATGCAAACGGCGGGCGCTGGGCAACGAGGCGAGGTGCGCGACGACGGGGGAGCAGGGACCGGTGGCCGCGATGGCCAGGACGTGCGCCGGCTGGCCCGCGAGGTGTTCGGGCACGACGAGCTGAGACCGGGCCAGCAGGAGGCGGTCACCGCCCTTCTCGACGGCCGCGACGTGCTGCTGGTCTCACTGACCGGCGCCGGCAAGTCGTTCGCCTACCAGGCGGCCGGTGTCCTGCTCGAGGGCAGCACGCTCCTGGTCTCGCCGCTGGTCGCGCTGCAGAAGGACCAGCTCGACCACCTCCCGGACGACCGGCGCACCCGGGGCGCGCGGATCAGCTCCGCCGAGACGCCGACGCAGCGCCGGGCCGCGCTCGAGGCGCTCGCGGACGGAGAGCTGGAGTACCTCGCGCTCGCTCCCGAGCAGCTCGTCCGCGACGAGGTGTGGCAGCGCCTCCTGGTGCACCCACCGAGCCTGGTGGCCGTCGACGAGGCGCACTGCATCTCGGCGTGGGGCCACGAGTTCCGTCCCGACTACCTGCGCCTGGGCGACCTCGTGGACGAGCTCGCCGGCGAGGGGGGCCGGCCCCGCGTGGTCGCGACGACGGCCACGGCGGCCGCCCCCGTGCGCGCCGACATCGTCGAGCGGCTGCACCTGCAGCGGCCAGCGGTGGTCGTGACCGGCTTCCGGCGGGACAACATCGCCCTCTCCGTGGAGCGCTGCCTGGACGCGGACGACCAGCGGACCCGCGTCGTGGAGGCTGTGCTCGCGCGGGACGGCGCGGGGATCGTCTACTGCCGCACCCGGCGCTCCGCCGAGACGTACGCCGAGATGCTGCGCGAGAGCGGGGTGGGCGCGGCGACCTACCACGCCGGTCTGCGCGCCGGCGAGCGCCGGGACACCCACGACGCGTTCATGGCCGGTGACGTCCGGGTGGTGGCCGCCACGTCCGCGTTCGGCATGGGCATCGACAAGGCCGACGTTCGGTTCGTGCTGCACGCGGAGGTGCCGGAGTCGCCGGACACGTACTACCAGGAGTTCGGGCGGGCCGGCCGGGACGGCCTGGACGCGTCGGCCGTCCTGTACTACCGCCCCGAGGACCTCGCCCTCGGACGGTTCTTCTCCGGCGGCGTCCCCCGGCGCGAGGACGTCGCCGCGGTCGTGGGCCGCGCGGGTCGCCTGGGCTCGGACGCCGACCCTCGTGACGTCGCCGAGAGCACCGGCCTCGGCCGACGAAAGTCGGGCCGGGTGCTCAACCTGCTCGCCGACGTGCTGCGGGCCGGGAACGAGCCGCAGGACCTGGTCGACGCCGTCATCGCGCGCGCCGAGGCACAGCAGGACCTCGAGAGGTCGAGGGTGGAGATGATGCGCGGGTACGCCGAGACCGAGCGCTGCCGCATGCAGTTCCTGCTCGGCTACTTCGGCGAGCGCGACGACCGGCTGTGCGGGAGGTGCGACCGCTGCCGCGCCGGTACGGCGGCCGAGGCGGCCATGCCCCAGGGATCCCAGGGGTCCGGCGGGTCGACGTACCAGCCGGACGAGCGGGTCGAGCACCCGACGTTCGGGGTGGGCACCGTCGTGGACGCCGACCGGGACACCGTCACCGTGCTGTTCGAGGAGGTGGGCTACCGCGTCCTCAAGCAGCAGGTCGTCGAGGACCGCGGGCTGCTCGAGGAGGTCGACTGACTCCGGTCATCGTCGGCACGGCACTAGCCTGTTGCCCCATGGAGCAGCGGATCAGCCTGGTCACCCTCGGCGTCGCGGACCTCGGGCGCGCGCGCAGGTTCTACGAGGGCCTCGGCTGGCGCGGCCAGGAGGTCGAGGAGACCGTGTTCTTCCAGGCCGGCGGTGGAGCGCTGGTCCTGTGGGCGCGCGACCGGCTCGCCGCCGACAGCGGCCTGGCCGACGACCAGCCGCCCGGGTTCAGCGGCGTGGTGCTCGCCCACAACGTACGGTCGCGGGACGAGGTCGATGACGTGATGGCGGCGGCCGGGAGCGCCGGAGGCGTCGTCACACGACCCGCCGCCGAGACGTTCTACGGCGGCTACGCCGGCGTCTTCACCGACCCGGACGGGCACGCGTGGGAGGTCGCGCACAACCCCGGCTTCACGCTGGAGGACGACGGCTCCCTGACCCTTCCGGACTTCGGCACCTCCTAGCGTGCCGTTCCCGGTCCCGGGTTCGTCGCCGAGGCGTCCCGTTCCGTTGTCGTGTTGTCGCCGAGGCGTCCCGTTCTGCGGTCGGTGTTCGCCGTACGGCGCAGGTGGCGGCGGCCCCGCCGGACGCCGGACCGGCGCTGGCCACAGAACAAGACGCCTCGGCGCGTCCCGGCCCACAGAACAAGACGCCTCGGCGCGTCCCCGGCCACAGAAGGAGACGCCTCGGCGCGTCCCCCCGCCGGGAGGTCAGGCGGGGAACCGCTCCCATGCCCGGTGGGAGGCGAGCAGGCCGAGGACCTCGTCGAGGACGGCTGAGCCGGAGTCGCCGACGACCACGCCGACGTCGCCGGCCGTGCACCCGCCGGCGCGCAGCGCGTCCACGCCGCCACCCCAGGCGCCGATCGCCTTGGCGTGCCGGTAGCACTCCTCGACCAGCAGGCGCACCCGCGGGTCGACGGGACTGCCGCCGGGGCCGCCGGCGGCCCCCGCCTTCTCGTCCCGGGACGGCAGCGCGTCCGGGGCCGGTGCGGGGCAGGCTGCCAGCAGGAGGGCGTCGACCTCGACCGAACGACCGGTCGCGAACGTCCGCTGCACGGGGATGTCTCCCGCCACCTGGCCTCCGTGGGCGGCGATGACCAGCGGCACCATGCCGGCGCCGAAGACCGCCGACCGCAGGGACGACAGGTCCGCCAGGGAGTCGGGGTCGTCGGCGTCCACGACGATCCCCACCATGCGGCCGTCCACGGGCCACCGGCTGCCCACCTGCGAGAGCGCCGGACTCGGCGTCGCCTCGGTCGGCGGGAGGGTCGCCGAGGGCGCCGGCAGACCGAGACCGGTCGCGACCTGCTCGCACAGGTCGGCGTCGATCTCCGCGAGCGCTCGCAGCTGGCGCTCCTTGATGACCTGCTCGTAGCACTTCCCGAGCTCGAACGTGTACGCGCGGACGATGTGCTGCCTCTCGACCGGCGACATGCTCGCCCAGAACAGGCGCGCCTGGCTGAAGTGGTCGTCGAACGACGCCGGCGCCGCGCGCACCTTGCTGGACTCGGGGATGCGCACGGGCGCCTCGATGAAGGCGCCGTTGTCCGCGTCGGCGTCGAAGGGGTTCCCGCCGTCCAGCGAGTTCGGCCGGTACGGCGCGGCGCCACCGTGCACGCCGTCCTGGTGGAACCCGTCGCGCAGCATGTCGTTGACGGGGGCGTGCGGCCGGTTGATCGGGATCTGGTTGAAGTTGGGGCCGCCCAGCCGCGTGAGCTGCGTGTCGACGTACGAGAACAGCCGCGCCTGCATCAGCGGGTCGTCGGTGACGTCGATGCCGGGCACCACGTGGCCGACGTGGAAGGCGACCTGCTCGGTCTCGGCGAAGAAGTTGACCGGGTTGGCGTTGAGCGTCATCTGCCCGATGGGCTGCACCGGCGCGAGCTCCTCGGGCACGATCTTGGTCGGGTCGAGCAGGTCGACGCCCTCGAACGTCTGCTCCGGGGTGTCGGGGAAGACCTGGACGCCCAGCTCCCACTGGGGATGGGCACCGGCCTCGATGGCGTCGGCCAGGTCGCGGCGGTGGAAGTCGGGGTCCAGGCCGCCGAGCAGCTGGGCCTCCTCCCAGGTCAGCGAGTGCACCCCCAGCTTCGGCTTCCAGTGGAACTTCACCAGCGACGTCTCACCGGCCGCGTTCGTCAGCCGGAAGGTGTGCACCCCGAACCCCTCCATCATCCGGAAGGACCTCGGGATGCCGCGGTCGGACATGTTCCACAGCGTGTGGTGCTGCGCCTCGGTGTGCAGCGACACGAAGTCCCAGAAGGTGTCGTGGGCGCTCTGTGCCTGCGGGATCTCGCGGTCCGGGTGGGGCTTCGCCGCGTGCACGATGTCGGGGAACTTGATGCCGTCCTGGATGAAGAACACCGGCATGTTGTTGCCGACGAGGTCGAAGGTGCCCTCCTGGGTGTAGAACTTCGTCGCGAAGCCGCGGGTGTCGCGGACGGTGTCGGCAGATCCGCGGGAACCGAGCACGGTCGAGAACCGGACGAACACCGGCGTCTGCGTGCCCTCGGCGAGGAAGGCCGCCTTGCACACCGAGCTGCCGGTGCCGTAGCCGACGAACACCCCGTGCGCGCCGGAGCCCCGCGCGTGCACGACGCGCTCGGGGATCCGCTCGTGGTCGAAGTGGGTGATCTTCTCCCGCAGGTGGTGGTCCTGCAGCAGGGTCGGTCCCCGCTCGCCGGCCTTCAGCGAGTGGTCGGTGTCGTGCAGGCGCACGCCGTCGGAGGTCGTGAGCCACTCGCCCTGAGGTCCGACCGTGGTCTTCGGCGCGCCCGTCTCCGCACCGGTCGGCGTCCGGGTCTGCGGGCCGTCCTGGTCCGCCTTGGGCGGCAGCGGGCCCTGCGGCTCCGTGGGCTCCTCCAGGGGAGGCGTCGTCGAGCCGGGGACGCCGGGGACCTTGTGCTCGAGCATCTCCGCGGCCTTCCGCACCGCCGTGCCGGCGGCTGCCTTGACCGTGTCGAGGGGGTTCTTCGCGTCCATGTCGCTCCAGGGTCTCGGTGGCGTATGGCGGTTCGCGTACCCAGCCCGCGCAGGCTCACGCGTCCCTCGGCGCCGGTCCCGCCGGGACGCAGGGGTCGCCAGACGTTAGCCGGCGGCCTCCGGGGGTACGGCGCGCCCGACCGGGATGGCGCCGGCCGGGCGCGTGTGCGGTACACGGAGGAGTGAGCGCATGGAACGACCGGGGGCGCGGTGGTGGGTTCCGGAGCGACCCACGCTCGACACCTTGCGCGCCGCCGTCGACGAGTGCCAGGGCTGCGAGCTGTACCTCGAGGCCACCCAGGGCGTGATGGGCGACGGCCCGGAGGACGCCGAGCTGATGGTCGTCGGCGAGCAGCCCGGCGACCACGAGGACCGGGAGGGCGAGCCGTTCGTGGGGCCGGCGGGCAAGCTGCTCGACCGGGCGCTCGCCGACGCCGGGCTGGACCCGACAGCGGTCTTCCGCACCAACGTCGTCAAGCACTTCCGCTTCTCGGGCACGCGCGGGAGGCAGCGGATCCACCAGTCGCCGAACCGGGTCCACGTCGCCGCCTGCGGACCGTGGCTGGTCGCGGAGCTGGAGCTGGTGCGACCCACAGGAGTCGTGCTGCTGGGCGGTACCGCGGGCAAGGCCCTCTACGGGCCGTCCTTCCGGGTCGGGGAGGCGCGCGGGCGGCGTCAGGACTGGCCCTCAGACATCGGCGGGGCCGCCCACAGTGCGTACGTCCCGGAGTGGGTCGTCCCCACCGTGCACCCGTCCGCGGTGCTCCGCAGCCGCGACCGTGACGAGGACTACGACCTGCTGGTGCGCGACATCCGGGTCGCGGCCGACGCGCTCGCCGGCCACTGCTGAGCCCCCCCGGCCCCGGCCCGGCCACCCGCACCGACGGGTCAGCCGCCGACGGCCCGACCCCCGGACCGCCCGCCGTCCTCGGACAGGCCCGCTCGCAGGTCGGACAGGATGCGGCTGAGCAGCCGCGAGACCTGCATCTGCGTCACCCCGATGTCCTGGGCGATCTCCTGCTGGGTCCAGCCGTGGAAGAAGCGGAGGAGCAGGATCCGCCGGTCCCGCTCGGCCAGCCGGCGAAGCACGGGGGCCAGCATCACCCGGGCCTCCGCGGCGGCCCGCCCACGGTCCTCCTCGCCGATCAGCTCCCCGACCGAGGTGCTGCTCTCGCGGCCGGCCGGCCGGTCCAGGGACAACGGGGTGAAGCAGCCGTCGCTGGCGAGGGCCTCGGTGACGTCCTCGAACGACTCTTCGAGGTGCTGCGCGACCTCGGAGGCGCGCGGGGAGCGCCCGAGGGCGTACGACAGCTCGCCCTGCGCGGTGGAGATGCGGGACTGCAGCTCCTGGATCCGCCGGGGCGGGCGCACCGCCCACCCGTGGTCGCGGAAGTACCGCTTGATCTCGCCCCGGATCGTGGGCACGCAGTAGGCCAGGAAGTGGTGCCCGGCCGTGGGGTCGAACCCCTGCGCGGCCTTGACCAGGGCGACGTACGCGACCTGCTGGAGGTCGTCGCTGGGAATGCCTCGGGAGCGGTAGCGGGAGGCCACGGCGTTCGCCACGCCGATGTTGAGCACCACCACCTCGTCGAGCAGCCGTCGGCGCTCCTCCTCGCTCGCCCCGGCGGTGCGTGCCAGCAGCTCCTCGGTCAGCTCGGCCCGCTCGGGGCGGCTGACGGTGGGCGCGAGGTCGCCGGAGGGGATCGACCGGGAAAGGGATGACAGGGCGACAGTGCTCATGCCTCACCGCTCATCGCTGATGCCCCGAAGGGGGCCTCGAAGGCGCCTGCCGTGGGCTCCAGCAGGCTGGTCCGGATGTGCGCCGGTCTGCCTCAGCGCGCCGATCCGGGTGCGGTCTCGCGACGGTTGCCGGCGCGAGGTACGAGGAACGTTACCCGTGGGTCGCTCCAGGCACCAGGGTCCTTCGCGGCCCGCTCCGGGCGTCCTCGGCTCAGTCGGTCTCGCCCATCCCCGTGGCGGCCTCGTGCGACCTTCCCGGGCCGCTGGTGTCCTCGGCCAGCGGCGGCGTGGGGACGTCGCTCTCGGACCTCAGCCCGTGCAGGAACGCCTCGACCGCCTCCTGCGCGCTGTGCCGTGCGGACCACCCCAGCTCGTTGCGCGCGCGCTCGGTGGACATCACCGGGACGCTCATCAAGAGGTCGAACAGCTGCGGCGAGGCCGGCGCCACGTGTGCGCGGAACGCGGTGGCCATCGCCGCCCGCAGGGCACGCGCCGGCACGGGCAGCCAGCGGGCCCCGAAGACGGTGGCCAGGTCGCGCGGGGCGAGCACCGGGTCCGCGGCGACGGTGAACGCGCCGCGGACCGGTCGCAGCAGCGCCGCCTCGTAGGCCGTGGCGACGTCCTCGGCGTGCAAGGTCTGCAGCCGCAGCTCGCGAGGCATCGGCAGCACCGGGAGCACGCCGGGACTCAGCGCCCGGTGGGGGACGAAGGGGCCCAGGAACAGCCGCCGCTGCTCGGTGGAGCCTCGCCTGGAGAACGTGAACGCCGGGCGCAGCCGCACCACCCGGCAGCTGTGCGAGGACTCCTCGAGCGCGTCGAGCATCCGCTCGACGTACGCCTTCTCCCGGCTGTACGCCGTCTGGGCGAGCCCGTGGGACGGCCAGCCCTCGTCGACGGGCTGCAGGTGCTGGCGCGGTGAGTAGGCGCCGACCGAGGACGCCACCACCAGCGTCGGCACACCGGCCTCCACGACCGCGTCGAGCACCTTGCGGGTGCCGATCACGTTGGAGCGCCAGGTGACCTCGGGATGCCGGGTCGGCTGGAAGAGCCACGCCAGGTGCACGACCGCGTCCGCCCCTCGGAAGGTCTCGCCCAGCCCGCCGTCCGCGACGTCGGTGTGCACCCACTCGGTCTTCGGTGGCCGCCAGTCGTGCTCGCGCCGGCAGATGCCGACGATCGACTCGACGTCGTCCTGCTCGACGAGGCGGTCGACGACCGCCGTCCCGACGTTGCCGCTGGCTCCGGTGATCACGACTCTCATGGCCGCGACGTACCGATTTCCGCTCAGTTCATGCGTGCGTTCCCGCGTCGCCGCACGCACCTGCGGTCGTCGGCCATCCGGAGCGTGCGACCGGTCCGGTCGAGGTGCGCGAGCAGGGGCAGCACCACCCGGCGGGTCGAGCCGAGCGCCTCCCGGGCCTCGCTGACGCTGAACGGCTCGGGCAGCTCGCGCAGCACGTCCGTCGCCTGGTCGTCGGCGCCCGGAAGCAGCACCACCGTCTCGGCTACCCGCAGCAGGTGCCCGGCCCGGGCCAGCACCGCGAGGTCGCGCGGGCCCAGACCCAGCTCGGCGAGGCGGGCGGCGTCCGGCGCGCCGCACGGCCGGGCCGCGAGGTCGGCACGAAGGGCCTCGAGCGGCGCGACCAGGCCGACCGGCAGGTCCGCGGCGCGCCGGTCGCGCAGCCGGCCGCCGGACAGCTCGAGCGGTGGCGAGACCAGCGCGGCGACGAGGCGGTCGT
>JAICKK010000172.1 GCA_025927955.1 Nocardioidaceae bacterium | reverse complement strand
CGGAGGCTCTCCGGGAGGATCTCGGGCACGTCGTCGACGAGCTCGAGCGCCACCGTGATCGCCTTGGCGAGCTGCCAGCTCTGCACCGTCGAGGTCGCGGGATACAGCGGGATCAGCCAGGGCCGCATCTCCCACTCCGCGGCCATGATCTCGGCGCCGTCGTCGTCGCGCTCGTCCACCATGTTGGTCTGGGGGTGCGCGAGCTGCAGCTGACCGCGGAACATGCCGACCTTGCCGGCGAAGAGCCCCACCCGTCCGGGCGCGAGCTGCCGCTGCCGCCACTGGGCGCGTCCGGCCTGCTTGTCGAAGAACGCCAGCCGCAGCCGGTGGTCCTCCGTGGCCACCACCACCTCCAGCCGGTGGGCCGTGCGGCCGGTGCGGCGGTCGCGGTAGGTGTGCGGTGTCGCGCTCACCACGCGGGCGATCACGGTGACCACCTCGTCGGGCTCGATCTCGCCCAGGTCCGAGAGCCTGCCCTTGTCGACCCACTTCCGGGGGTAGTGCAGCAGCAGGTCGCCGACGGTGCGGTAGCCGAACGCCTTCTCGATCGTGGCCGCGTGCCGGCCGGCCACGGCGGCCAGCCGGGCGTCCCAGCCGATCGACGTGCCGGCGCCCTGTCTCGGGGTGGTGCTCATGGCCGGATCGTCCTACTCGACACCGACGAGAAGGGGGTGGTGGGGCTGTCCCCCGTCGTACACGACGACGTCGACGGTGGGCCGCACCTGCTGGAGGTACGACGCCACCCCGTCGGCGAGGTCGCCCGAGCCGGCGCCGGCCACCAGGGTGACCAGCTCGCCGCCTCCGCCGAGAAGCCGCTCCAGGACCTGGACGGCCACCGAGAGGAGGTCACGGCCCACGAGCACGTAGTCGCCCTCGATCATGCCCAGGACGTCACCGGGCTCGCACGGCCCGGCCATCGTGATCGCGCGCTCCTGGGCCACGGTGACGGCACCGGAGCGGGCATGCCGGGCCGCGGCGGTCATCTCGACGATGTCCTGCTCGAAGGTGCGGCCGGGCTCGTGGACGGCCAGGGCCGCCAGACCCTGCACCTGCGCGTCGGTCGGGATCACCGCCACCCGCACGGCGCCCCGCTCCCGGACGGTGCGGGCGGCCGCCTCCGCCACGTCGAGGCTCTCCCGGTCGTCGGGCAGCACGATCACCTCCGTCGTGCCGGCGGCGACCACGGCCTGCTCCACCTGCGCGGTCGACGCCCGCCTGCCCGGCTCACCCGGGACGACCGTCGCGCCGGCCCTGGAGAACAGGTCGGCCAGGCCCGCACCGGCGGCCATGACCACGACCGTGCGGCCCTCCCTGAGCGGGCCGGTGAGAGCCGGCAGGCCCACGCCCGGCCGAGCCCGCTGCTCGGCGAAGTGGGTGACCCGGATGCGATGGGGTCGGCCGGCCGCGATGCCCTCCTCGAGCGCCGCGCCGACGTCGTCCACGTGGACGTGGACGTTCCACAGCCCGTCGCCGCCCACCACCACCAGACAGTCCCCGAGCGGGTCGAGCCGCGCGCGCAGCGCGGGGACCCGCTCGTCCTCGGCGTCGAGGAGGTACATCACCTCGTAGGCCGGGCCGCCCGGCGCCAGGTCTCCGCTGGGCAGCGGCACGGGGATGGCTCGGGTGCCCAGCGCGGCGTGGGTCGGGAGGCGCCGGCGGCCGGTCACCGTCGTCTCGAGCGCGTCGAGCACGACGCACAGGCCCCGGCCTCCGGCGTCGACGACCCCGGCCTGGGCGAGGGTCGCGAGCTGCTGCGGGGTCTTGGCGAGCGCCTCCCGGGCCGCGTCGGCCGCGGCCCTCACCACCTGGCCGAACGCGGTCGAGCCGTCCCGGACCGCGGCCGACGCGGCGTCCGAGGCCGCGCGGGCCACGGACAGGATCGTGCCCTCCACCGGCCGACCGACGGCCGCGTAGCTCGCCTCCGTGGCCGACGCCAGCGCCTCCGCGAACGCCGGGGCGGCGGCCTGCCGCGGGTTCGCCGACGCCAGCTGCTTGCACGCCGCGCCGACGATCTGGGACAAGATCACCCCGGAGTTGCCCCGCGCACCCAGCAGCGCACCGCGGGCGAAGGCCCGCAGCGCCTCCCGCGCGTCGTCGGACCGAGGGTCCTCCGGGTCGCCGGCGACCTCCTGCAGCGCGTCGTGCGCGGCCTCCAGGGTCAAGAACAGGTTCGTCCCGGTGTCGGCGTCGGGCACGGGGTAGACGTTGAGCGCGTCGATCTCCTCCCGAGCGGCGCCGAGCGCCGACAGCGCCAGCCGGGAGAACCGCACCACGGTGCGCACGTCGAGGGACGAGACCGCGTCCGGCGGCCCGGCTACGGGCACCGCGCACCCCTCTCCTGTCTGCGTCCTGCCTGGCTGACATGCTCTCGTCGGTCCGCTGTCGCCGCCCGGCCCGGCGCCTCGTGCGGTCGAGGGGCCAGGCTAGTACTGCGGCCAGCACCGTTGCCGGCGGACCGGATTGGCGTGCGGGCGGGGCCATCGGATATTCTGTCCAGGTTGCCCGGACCCCGTTCGCGGCACCTGCGTTCCTCGAACCAGCAACGACATCTAGCAATCCCAGGAGTTCACGGTGGCTGCCGTCTGTGACATCTGCGCCAAGGGCCCGGGCTTCGGTCACAACAGGCCGTGGTCCCGCAAGATCACGAACCGTCGGTTCAACCCCAACATCCAGCGGGTGCGGGCGACCGTCAACGGCACCCCCAAGCGCCTGAACGTGTGCACCGGCTGCCTCAAGGCCGGCAAGGTCAGCCGCTGACGCACCGCCACCGAACCTCGACGAGAGCCGCCCCTCGGGGCGGCTCTCGTCGTCTGCTCAGAAGTGCGTGTGCCCTCCCGGCCCATGGGGTGGCACGCCGTCGACCGTGACGCCCTCACCCTCGCGCACCTCGCCCACGACACGCCACCCCGCGGGCGGCGAGGAGCCCGCCACGAAGGTCGCCACCAGCGAGTGGTCGTCGCCGCCGGTGAGCACGAACCCCAGCGGGTCGGCACCGAGTGCGGCGCCCACCGCGTGCAACGGCTCGGCCACCTCGAACCGGTCGCCGGCGAGGTCCACCGCGACCCCGCTGGCCCGGGCGAGGTGTCCCACGTCGGCCAGCAGGCCGTCCGACACGTCGATCATCGCGGTGGCGCCCGCGGCGGCGGCCTCCGGCCCTGCGTCGTACGGCGGCTGCGGGCGGCGGTAGGCCTCGACCAGCGCACGCGGAGAGCGGAAGCCCCGGGTCAGCACCGCCAGCCCGCCGGCCGCCCAGCCCTGGCGCCCGGCGATCGCCACCACGTCCCCCGGCCGGGCGCCCGAGCGCAGGACCGGCGGGCCGCTGCCCTCGCCGAGCACGGCGACCGACACCACCACCTGGTCGGCGGCCGTGAGGTCACCGCCGACGACGCTGGCGCCCACGAGCCCGGACTCCTCCGCGATCCCGCGGGCCAGGTCCAGGGCCCAGGCCACCGGTAGGCTCGGCGGTGCGCCCAGCCCGACGGTCAGCGCCACTGCACGGCCACCCATCGCGTTGACGTCGGACAGGTTCGCCGCGGCGACCCGGTGCCCGATGTCGAGCGCCTCCGCCCAGTCGCGCCGGAAGTGCCGGCTCTCGACGAGCACGTCGGTGGAGACCATCACCCGGCCGTCCGGGAAGGAGACCACGGCGGCGTCGTCGCCGGGGCCCACGAGAACCCGCTCGCTCTGCGCGTAGATCCCGCTCAGGGCGTCGACGAGGCCGAACTCGCCGATGTCGGCCAGCGTGGCGTCGGCGGGCACCCTCATGGACACCATCCAACCGCAGCCGCAGGACCGTGTACCTGCCGGGGGCGTGTGCGCGGTAGGTTGAGCCGGACCGGTCACGAAGCGCGCCGTCAGGGCGGGCGACCGACCAGACGACGACAGGAGCGCGGCATGGTGGTGCAGGCCTACATCTTGATCCAGACCGACGTCGGCAAGGCGGCTGAGGTCGCGGGCGAGATCGCGGACATCAAGGGCGTCACCCTGGCCGAGGACGTCACCGGTCCCTACGACGTCATCGTGCGGGCGGAGGCCCGCAACGTCGACGAGCTCGGCAAGCTCGTGGTCGCCAAGGTGCAGAACATCTCGGGCATCACGCGCACGCTGACCTGCCCGGTCGTGCACATCTGAGACCTGCTGCCAGCCCGGCCCGGCGCCCGTCTCTGCGGAGGCTGGGCGCCGTCGCCTGTACGGCGTCCCTGCTGGCGCTGGGCGCCTGCTCGGGCCCCCTCGTCGTACGCTCTCCCGATGCCACCGGGCCCACCGCACGAGCGTGCCGGGCGCTGGTGGCGGCGCTGCCGGACCGGGTGGCCGACCAGGACCGGCGGAAGGTCGACGCGGGCGGGGGCTACGCGGCCGCGTGGGGGGACCCGGCGATCGAGCTGCGCTGCGGCGTTCCCCACCCCCGCGGCCTCGACCGGTTCTCGACCTGCCAGGTCACCAACGGCGTGGGCTGGTTCATCCCCGAGTCGCAGATCCAGGGGCGGCCCGTGCCCATCACCATGACGACCGTGGGGCGCGCCGAGAACGTCGAGGTCCGGCTTCCCCGGGACTACTTCCCACCGGCCGCGGCGATGGCGGACCTCGCCCCCGCGATCAAGGCGACGATCCGTGACGTGCGGCCCTGCGTGTGACCTCCCGCCCGTCGGCCCGTGTGCTCAGCGCAGACCCGTGTCGCGGTGCAGCGCCAGCTGGACCAGGCGGTCGACCAGCTGCGGGTAGGACACGCCGGTGGCCTCCCACATCCGCGGGAACATCGACGAGGGCGTGAAGCCCGGCATCGTGTTGACCTCGTTGATCACCACGCGGTCGTCGGGCAGCACGAAGAAGTCGACCCTCGCCAGCCCCTCGATCGAGAGCACCTCGAACGCCTGCACCGACAGCGCCTGGATGCGCTCGACGAGCGCCTCCGGGAGGTCGGCGGGGACCTTCAGGTCGGTCCGCTCCTCGGGAAGGTACTTCGCCGCGAAGTCGTAGAACTCGTGCGAGGGGTCGACGACGATCTCGGCGGCCACCGAGGCGTCCGGCGGGTTGGTCCCGAATCCCTGGAGGACCCCGCACTCGATCTCCCGGCCGCCTTCGGCGGACACCTCCACCAGGACCTTCGGGTCGTGGCGTCGTGCCTCCTCGACCGCGGCCACCAGCTCGTCACGCCCGTGCACCTTGCTGATGCCCAGGCTGGACCCGCCCCGCGCCGGCTTGACGAAGACGGGGTATCCCAGCGAGTCGACGGTCTCCACGCACGCCGCCCGGTCCAGCTGCCACGCGCGGGCCGTGATGACGGTGTAGGGCAGCACGGGCAGGCCGTGCGCCTGCAGCACCAGCTTCATGTAGTGCTTGTCCATCCCGACCGCCGAGGCCAGCACACCCGCACCCACGTAGCGGACCCCGGCCATCTCCAGCAGGCCCTGGATGGTGCCGTCCTCGCCCCACGGCCCGTGCAGCAGCGGGAACACCACGTCGACCTCGCCGAGGGTCCGCGGCACGGCGCTCGGCTCGTGGACGACCAGCTCGCTGGCCTCGTGCTCGCTCGAGAGCGCCACGGTCGCCCGGGTGGGGTCCACCTCCGGCAGCTTGTCGGCCGAGGTGATCGCCAGCCGCTCGGGGTCGCCGGACTCGAGGACCCATCGACCGTCGTGGGTGATGCCGACCGGCACCACGTCGTAGCGGTCGGGGTCGATGGCCGCGAGCACGCTGCCCGCGGTCACGCACGAGATCGCGTGCTCGCCGGACCGGCCCCCGAACACGACGGCGATGCGCGGCTTGCGCGTCCCCCGCTCCGGCTGGCTCATGGTGGAGTCGACCCTACCGGTCCCGAAGCCCGCCGCCGGGCACCTCGTCCCTAGGCTGGGCCGCATGTCTCCCGATCCCACAGGCCGGCAGCCGGCCCGCCCGCCGTACCGCCCCGCCACGGTCGCGGTGACCTCCGGGCGGCCGCCGCACGTGCCCGACAACCCGCTCAACGAGCCGCTGACGATGGCCTCGACGTACGTCGCGGGCGGCGACGTCGAGTACGGACGCTACGGCAACCCCACGTGGTCCGCGTTCGAGCAGGCGCTGGGCGACCTCGAGGGTGGGCGCGCGCTCGCGTTCTCCTCGGGCCTGGCGGCGGTCTCGACGATCCTCGACCTCGTCGGCAAGGACGCCACCGTCGTGGCCCCCCGGCACGCCTACCTGGGCAGCATCGGCCAGATGGCCGACCTCGAGGCCCGCGGCCGGATGCGGGTGGTGCTCGTCGACGTCACCGACACCGACGCCGTGGTGAAGGCGAGCCAGGCGGCGGCCCTCGTGTGGCTCGAGTCGCCGACGAACCCGGCGCTCGAGGTGGCCGACATCCCGGCGGTCGTCACGGCCGCCCACGCGGCGGGGGCCTACGTCGTGGTCGACAACACCTTCGCCACCCCGCTCCTCCAGCAGCCGCTGGAGATGGACGCGGACATCGTGGTGCACTCCGCCACGAAGTTCATCGCCGGTCACAGCGACGTGCTCCTCGGCGCCCTCGCCACCAGGGACGACGAGCTGTACGACGTGCTGAAGAAGCGTCGCGACATGGTCGGCGCCACCCCCGGCACGCTGGAGACGTGGCTGGCCCTCCGCGGCCTGCGCACCCTGCACGTGCGGCTGGAACGTGCCCAGGCCAACGCCCACGAGCTGGTGCGCCGTCTCGGCGAGCACCCTGCGGTGGGCGAGGTCCGCTACCCCGGCTTCGGCGCGATCGTCGCGGTGGTGCTGGCCGGCGGGGCCATGGCCGCCGACCTGCTCACCCGCAAGACCACGTTGTGGGTGCACGCGACGAGCCTCGGCGGGGTCGAGTCCACCTTCGAGCGGCGCCGCCGCTGGAAGACCGAGCCGGCGACCATCCCGGACGGCCTGGTGCGCATGTCGGTGGGCATCGAGGACGTCGACGACCTCTGGGACGACCTCGCCACGGCCCTCGACGACCTGACTCTGCCATAGGCTCGGCTCCCGGCGTCGTTGGCCCAGGCGGCCCTACCGACGTACACAAAGCCGGTTCTACGCCCGCTCCTGGCTCTGAGCGGCGTTTGTGTACGTCCGTGGGGCCGCACTTCGTGCCGACACGCGAGCGAAGCGAGCGCAGACAGCTCAGTCCCGCTCGTGCTTGGTCTCCTTGGAGATGAGCGCGGTGAGCATGTCGGCGGCGGACATCTCCCCCTCGACGACGGCGTGCACGGCCTCGACGATGGGGGCGTAGACGCCCGCCTGTCGGGTCAACGCCAGCAGGGACGAGCAGGACTTGACTCCTTCGGCGACCTGACGGGTCGACGCGGTGATCTCAGCGGTCGTCAGGCCCTGCCCGAGCTTCTCGCCGAAGGTGCGGTTGCGCGAGAGGGGCGAGGAGCAGCTCGCGACCAGGTCCCCGAGACCCGCGAGGCCCATCAGCGTCATGGGGTCGGCGCCCAGCGACACCGCCAGGCGCGCTATCTCGGCCAGCCCGCGGGTGATGACGGATGCCGTGGTGTTGTCGCCGAAGCCCAGACCGGTGGCCATCCCGACGCTCAGCGCGATGACGTTCTTGTAGGCGCCACCGAGCTCGCAGCCGATGACGTCGGTGCTCGAGTAGGGACGGAAGGTCGCCGAGTGGCACAGGGCTCGCAGCCTCTTGACGGCCTCCTCGTCGGCGCACGCGACCACGGACGCGGCGGGCTCCCGGCTCGCGATCTCCTTGGCCAGGTTGGGGCCGCTGACCACGCCGATGCGGTCGGGGCCGGCGCCGGTGACCTCCGCGATCACCTGGCTCATCCGGCGCAGTGTGCCGAGCTCGACGCCCTTCATCAGTGAGACGAGCATCGCCCCCGTGGGCATGAGATCCGCCCATCCGGTGAGGTTCTCCCGCAAGGTCTGCGAGGGCACCGCGAGCACCACCACGTCCGCGCCGGCCAACGTCTGCTCGGGGTCGTGCGTGGCGCGCACCGCGTCCGGGAGCTCGATGCCGGGCAGGTAGTCGCTGTTCTCGCGCTTCTCGTTGATCGTGGCGCACAGCTCCTCGCGCCGCCCCCACACGGTGACCTCGTTGCCCGCGTCGGCGAGCACGACGGAGAACGCCGTACCCCACGAGCCCGCGCCGAAGACGGCCACCTTGGTCATGAGCGCCTCCTGTCGCGCGCCTTCGTGGTCCAGGGGTTCCCGATGGGGCGGACTCCCGCCGCGCGCGGGTCGAACCGCTCGGCCGGCGCGCGGCCGCCACGGATCTCCTCCAGCATGCTCGTCACGTCGTCCATGATCCTGTCGGTGGCCTCGACCAGCACCGCCGGGGTCAGGGGCACCCCCCGGAGGTCGTCGAGGTCCACCGGGGGGCCGGCGGTCATCGAGATGGTCCGTCGCGGGAACAGGTGGGGTCGCTT
>JAICKK010000283.1 GCA_025927955.1 Nocardioidaceae bacterium | reverse complement strand
GTCGTAGCTCGACCACGGCCGCAGCAGCGCGCCGGCCGAGTTGGACAGGTGCCGCACCTCCGGCTCCAGGCCGGCCGCCTCGACCGCCTCGAGAGCCTGCGCGAACGCCTTCTCCTGGGCCTCGTTGGCGGGATGGTCCGGCTCGTCGCTGCACGCGAAGTGCGACCAGACGCCGGTGACGCGCACCGCGCCGGCCCGCTCCGCGTCGGCGGCGCGTGCCAGCAGCGCCGGCCAGTCCTCGCCGGTGGCCCCGCCGCGGCCCAGCCCGGTGTCGACCTTCAGCTGAAGGCGCGCCCGACGGCCCACGGACCGGGCCGCGGCGGCGATCTCGTCGACCTGCGCGACGCTGTAGGCGGTGAGGTCGACCCCGGCGTCCACGGCCGGCGCGTAGTCCTCGCCGGGGACGGCGAGCCAGGTGAGCACCGGACCGGTGTCGCCGGCCGCCCGCAGGGCCATGGCCTCCTCGAGGACCGCGGCACCCAGCCAGTCGGCGCCGCCGGCCCGGGCGGCGCGCGCCGCCCCGACCAGGCCGTGGCCGTACCCGTCCGCCTTGACGACCGTCATCATCAGCGTGTCCGGGGACCGCTCCCGCACCCGTCGGCGCAGCGTCGCGACATTGTCCGCGATCGCGTCGAGGTCGACGACGACCTCCGCGCGCGCGGTGGGCTCCGGGAACGTCATGACGTCCCCCATCCTGCCAAACCCCCTCCGCCGAGGCGTCCTGTTCCGTGGTGGCATCCACGCCGAGGCGTCTTGTTCCGTGGTGGCCTCCACGCCGAGGCGTCTTGTTCCGTGGTGGCCTTCACGCCGAGGCGTCTTGTTCCGTGAGTACGGCGGCCGTTCGCGTGGACGCCGTACACAGGACCGGACGCCTCGGCGCCCCCCGCACCACAGAACCGGACGCCTCGGCGCCCTCCGCACCACAGAACCGGACGCCTCGGCGGTCAACCCGGCGCGGACCCGAGGGTCGGCAGCGAGCGGCAGACGCCGGGGAGGGCGGCGGCCACGGCGGGAGCGGTGAGCGGGCCGTCCTGCCCCGCGGCGACGGCGGCGGCGCCGTGCAGCCACGCCCCCACGGAGCCCGCGTCGAGCGGCGACAGGCCGGCGGCCAGCAGGGAGCCGCACAGCCCCGCCAGCACGTCACCGGCCCCGGCCGTGGCGAGCCAGGACGTCCCGACCGTGTTGACCCGGACCTCTCCGGAGGGCGCGGCGACCAGTGTGTGCCTGCCCTTGAGGAGCACGACGGCGTCGTAGCGCCGCGCCGCGAGCCGGGCGAAGTGCAGCTGCCCGGCCTCGACCGCGCCGCGCTCCACCCCCAGCATCCGCGCGAGCTCGCCGGCGTGCGGCGTGAGCAGGGCCGGCACCCCGAGCGGACCGCCGACGTGGGCGAGGCCGTCGGCGTCCACGACGACCGGGACACCGTCGGCGAGCGAGTCGGCCAGCGCCTGCCCGGCGTCGGCTCCGCCCCCGGAGCCGACCACCCAGGCCTGCACGCGACCCTCCCCGACGACCACCTCGGGGTGCTCCACGCGGACCAGGCCCGCGGCGCCACCGAGGTAGCGCACCATGCCGGCCAGCCCGCAGCCGGCGCCGGCGACGCACAGCACACCGGCGCCCGGGTACTGCTCGGAGCCGGCCCGCACGCCCACCACGCCGCGGGTGTACTTCTGCGCGTCCGGGTCCGGGCGGGGCAGCAACTCGGCGACGTCGGCGGCCTGCAACGCGGTCACGGCGGGCGCCGGCAGGTCGAGCCCGATGTCGACGAGGTGGACGGCGCCGCAGGCCATCGCCGCCGGGTCGACGAGGTGGCCGGCCTTGTGCGTGCCGAAGGTGACCGT
>JAICKK010000224.1 GCA_025927955.1 Nocardioidaceae bacterium | reverse complement strand
TCGCCATGGTTTCGAGGCCCTCGCCCCTGGGGGCTCGGGCACCTCAACCAGCGTCGGATGCGTTGGTTGAGGTGGCGAGGCGCTAGCCGAGCCCTCGAAACCATGGTCGGGTCTGCGCCGAAGGTCGCCATGGTTTCGAGGCCCTCGTCCCTGGGGGCTCGGGCGCCTCAACCAGCGTCGGATGCGTTGGTTGAGGTGGCGAGGCGCTGGCCGAGCCCTCGAAACCATGGTCGGGTCCGCGTCCAAGGTCGCCATGGTTTCGTGGCCCTCGCCCTGGGGCTCGGGCACCTCAACCAGCGTTGGGCTCGGGGTCGGCACCTCAGCGAACGGGGTGAGGTCCACTGGCGTTGAGATGCACCTCGACGCCCCGGCGCCGCACCGATACCGGGCTGCGCAGTGCGGCGACGTCCCTCTCCAGGTCGCCCTCGACGACGAGCAGGTCCGCCTCGCAGCCCACGCGGAGCCGCCCCGTCGTACCGGAGAGGCCGCAGGCGTCCGCGGCGAGCGACGTCGCCGTCGCAACGGCCTCGGCAACCCCGAACCCCGCCTGGACGAGCTCCGCGACCGCCACGGGCAGGGTGCCGTGCGCCTTGCCGGGCTGGATCCCTGCGTCCACGCCCGAGACCAGCCGGACGCCGGCGTCCCGGAGCCGCGCCGTGTACCTCAGCCGCCCGGTGAGCATGCCCTCCACCGTGGTCCCCAGCCGCTCGAGCAGCGCCAGCAGGGGCGGGGGCGGTTGGGGTTGGGCGGCGCGGTCCATGCCGAGCGTCGGGCAGACCACGACGCCGCTGCTCCCGAGTGCCGCGAGCAGGTCCTCTCCCGGGTCGCCGAAGCTGGTCTCGGTCATGCACGTGCAGTGCTCGATGCCGTCCACCCGAGCCGTGAGGGCCTGGCGCACCGAGGGAGTGCCGTGCGCGTGCGCGGTCACCGGCAGCCCGGCTGCGTGGACCTCGTCGACGAGCAGCCGGAGGTCGTCGTCGGTGAACTGCGTGCGCATCACGTCCGTGCCCGGGGTGTTGACCCCGCCGCTGGCCATCACCTTCACGACGTCCACCCTGCGCTCGGCGCGCTCGCGTACAGCGGCACGGATGCCGTCGGCACCGGTGACCTCACCACCCATGTAGTGGCAATGACCGCCGGGAACGGTCACCGGGGGCCCGGACGCCACGATCCGCGGCTGCGGGTGCTGGTCGCGGCGCCCGTCGACGCGTTGCCGGTCCCGCCGGTCCACCACGTTGAACCATCGGTCCCCGAGGTCACGCACGGTGGTGACACCGGCGGCCAGCTGCCGCCGCAGCGCCTCGGTCACGACCGCGTCGACCTCCTCGTCGCTGTACCCGGCCACACGTGACAGGGCGTCCGGACCGCTGTCGGTGACGAGGTGGACGTGCATGTCGACGAGGCCGGGCAGTAGCGTCCCGCCGTACGTCGAGACCGCGCATCCGTCCGGGACCTCGAAGGCGTGCGGCTCCACTCCGGCGATCCGGCCCTCCTCGAGCAGCAGCGTCACCCCGCCGGGAACGAAGCGGCTCCCGTCGAAGCAGTACCGTGCCCTGACGGCCTCCACCTCTCCGTCGTACCGGCTCTCCTGGTGTGCGGGCAATGGCCAGATCAGGTGGTCGGCGTCGTACCCTGGGTGGTCCCTTCCTCCCGTCCTCTGGAGTGCCCGCGCCGTGTCGCCCACCGCACCCGAGTCCCTGTTCCCGCTGCTCGAGCCGTTGCTGCTCTCGGTGCAGAAGCCGATCCAGTACGTCGGGGGAGAGCTGAACTCCACGCCCAAGGACTGGGGGACGGCCGACGTCCGGTGGGCGCTGATGTACCCCGACGCCTACGAGGTGGGGCTGCCCAACCAGGGCGTGCAGATCCTCTACGAGGTGCTCAACGAGCAGGACTGGATCCTGGCCGAGCGCACCTACTCGGTGTGGCCGGACATGGAGACGGTGATGCGCGAGCACGGCATCCCCCAGTTCACCGTCGACAACCACCGCCCGGTGCGGGCCTTCGACGTCCTCGGCGTCTCGTTCGCCACCGAGCTCGGCTACACCAACCTGCTGACCGCGCTGGACCTGGCCGGGATCCCCCTGCACGCGGCCGACCGCACCGAGGGCGACCCCATCGTGCTCGCCGGCGGCCACGCGGCGTTCAACCCCGAGCCGGTCGCGGACTTCGTCGACGCCGCGGTCCTCGGCGACGGCGAGGAGGTCGTGCTGGCGATCTCCGAGGTCGTCCGGGAGTGGAAGGACGAGGGGTGTCCCGGCGACGAGGACGCCGGGAGGAGCCCGCGCGAGGAGCTGCTGCACCGGCTCGCCGTCTCCGGCGGAGTCTACGTCCCCAGGTTCTACGACGTGGACTACCTGCCCGACGGCCGGATCATGCGGGTGGTGCCGAACACGTCCGGGGTGCCGTGGCGGGTGGCCAAGCACACGCTGAGCGACCTCGACGCCTGGCCGTACCCCAGGAAGCCGCTCGTGCCGCTGGCGGAGACCGTCCACGAGCGCTTCTCGGTGGAGATCTTCCGCGGCTGCACCCGCGGCTGCCGGTTCTGCCAGGCGGGGATGATCACCCGTCCGGTGCGCGAGCGGTCGATCACCACGATCGGTGAGATGGTCGACAACGGCGTACGACGGACGGGGTTCGAGGAGGTCGGGCTGCTGTCCCTCTCGAGCGCGGACCACACCGAGATCGCCGAGGTCACCAAGGGGCTCGCCGACCGTTACGACGGCTCCAACGTCTCCCTGTCCCTGCCCTCGACGAGGGTGGACGCCTTCAACGTCACGCTCGCCAACGAGCTGTCCCGCAACGGTCGCCGGTCCGGTCTGACGTTCGCGCCGGAGGGCGGCTCGGAGCGGATGCGCAAGGTGATCAACAAGATGGTCACCGAGGAGGACCTGATCCGCACCGTCGCGACGGCGTACTCCCACGGCTGGCGGCAGGTGAAGCTGTACTTCATGTGCGGGCTGCCCACCGAGACCGACGAGGACGTCCTCGGCATCGCCGACCTGGCCAAGAAGGTCATCGCCAAGGGACGCGAGGTCTCCGGTCGCAACGACATCCGCTGCACGGTCTCGATCGGAGGGTTCATCCCGAAGCCGCACACGCCGTTCCAGTGGGCGGCCCAGCTCGACCACGAGACGACCGACGCACGGCTGCAGAGGCTGCGTGACGACGTGCGCGCCGACAAGCGGTACGCCCGCGCCGTCGGGTTCCGGTACCACGACGGCCGCCCGGGGATCGTCGAGGGGCTGCTCTCGCGCGGAGACCGGCGGGTGGGTGCGGTCATCGAGGCGGCCTGGCGCGACGGCGGCCGCTTCGACGGGTGGAGCGAGCACTTCTCTTATCCGCGGTGGGCCGCCGCCGCCGACCAGGCGTTCGCCGGCACACCGGTCGACCTCGACTGGTACACCACCAGGGAGCGCGAGTACGCCGAGGTGCTGCCCTGGGACCACCTCGACTCCGGCCTGGACAAGGACTGGCTGTGGGAGGACTGGCAGGACTCGCTGGCGGCGGGGACGGACCCCGACGCCGACACCGAGGTCGACGACTGCCGGTGGACGCCGTGCTACGACTGTGGCGTGTGCCCGCAGATGGGCACCGAGATCGAGATCGGGCCCACCGGACGGCAGCTGCTCCCGCTCAGCGTGGTGTGAGCCGGGCGATCTGGTCCTCCAGGTACGCCGGGCGGGAGACCAGCAGGCCGGCGGCCATCTGGGGGACGATCAGCCCGGTCAGCGTCAGCAGGGGGACGGTCCACCCGCCGGTGAGCTGGTAGAGCAGCCCCATGCCGAAGGGCCCCACCGCCGCCAGCAGGTAGCCCACGGACTGCGCGAAGCCGGACAGCGCGGCGGTGCCCTCGCTGGTGCGGGTGCGCAGCCCGATGAGCGTCAAGACGATGGGGAAGATGGCGGCACCGATGCCGACCATCACCGCCCACAGCCACGCGCCGGCGACCGGTGCGAGGACCAGCCCGACGAAGCCGACGGGGTAGCAGGACATCACCGTGACCACGAGCCAGCTCTGGTTGTGCATGCGGGCCGCCCAGGCGGGCAGCCACAGCGACAGCGGGATGCTCATGGCCGTGATCACGCCGAGGAGGAGCCCGGCGGTCCCGGCCGAGAAGCCCGCGTCCCGGTAGACCTGCGCGAACCAGCCGAACACGGCGTAGGCCTGCAGGGACTGGAGCCCGAAGAAGATCGCCAGCGCCCAGCCGAGCCGCGTGCGGGCCACGGTGCCGAGCGAGATGCCGCGGCGGGTGGTGTCCAGGGCCCGGTCGTGGCGGACCAGTCCCAGCCACGGCAGCGCGGCGACCAGCGCGGTGCCCGCCCAGGCGGCCAGCCCCCACCGCCACGACCCCAGCCGCTCGGACATCGGGACGGTCGTCACCGACGCCATGGTCAGCCCGACGGCCAGTGCCGTGGTGTAGACCGAGGTCAGCCGCCCGACGTGCCGGGGGAAGTGCAGCTTGACCAGCGACGGCAGCAGCACGTTCGCGGTGGCCATCCCGGCGAGTGCGGTCAGCGACAGCAGCAGGAACGCCGGCACGTCGTGCACCCGGGCCCGGCCGCCGAGGCCGATGACCACCGCGACCAGCGCCAGCAGGGTGACGCGGTGCACGCCGACCCTCCTGGCCAGCCATGGCGCGAGGGCGCCGAAGACCGCGAACGAGAGCACCGGCAGGGTGGTCAGCAGTCCCGCCGTCGCCGCCGACATCCCCAGGCCGCTGGTGATCTCGTCGAGGACCGGCCCGACGCTGACCGCCGCCGGGCGGAGGTTGAACGCGAGCACGACGATGCCGACCACCACGAGGACCCGTTCGGCCCGCGTGTCCGGCTGGGTGTCCCCGGGCGCGACGCGCTCGACCGTCCTGCTCACACCGGACATCCTCGCGCATGCGGTGTGCCTGCCCATGCCGGCGGCCTCGCCGTGGTCAGCCAGCGACGACCCCGCCGGGTCGCCCGTGCCGCCCGGTACGCTGCGGAGCGTGCCAGGACAGCCCGAGCAGCAGGCACCCCCGGCGCAGCGGCTGCGGGTGCGGTACGCCAAGCGGTCCCGGATGCGGTTCACCAGCCACCGAGACTTCTCCCGGGCCTTCGAGCGGGCGGTCGTGCGCGCCGGCGTACCCATGGCCTACTCCTCCGGCTTCCACCCGCACCCGCGGATCTCGTACGCCGGGGCGGCACCGACCGGGGCCGCGAGCGAGGCCGAGTACCTCGAGCTGGGGCTGGCCAGGGTCACCGACCCGGCGCAGGTGCTCGCCGCCCTGGACGGCTCGCTGCCGCCCGGCCTCGACGTGCTCGAGGTCGTGGAGGCCACCGGGGCCTCGCTCGCGGACCGGCTGGAGGCCAGCGCCTGGCGCACCCGGGTGCCCGACCTCGGCGACGAGGACGCCCGCCGAGCGGTGTCGGCGTTCCTCGCGGCCGACGAGGTGCCGGTCGAGCGGATGACCAAGAAGGGCATGCGCCGCTTCGACTGCCGAGCCGCCGTCGTCTCCCTCGCGGCCCGGGCGGCCGGGCCGTTAGCGGCGCCGGGCGTCGGGAGCGGGGCATCGGGGCAGGAGTGTGCGATACTCGAGATGGTCTTGCGGCACGGAACCCCGACCGTGAGACCCGACGACGTCCTCGCCGGACTCCTCAGGATCGCCGGACTCGACGCGACCGCCGCTCCCATCCATGAGCGGGTTGCGCAGGGT
>JAICKK010000154.1 GCA_025927955.1 Nocardioidaceae bacterium | reverse complement strand
CTCGAGGTCACCATGGTTTCGAGGCCCTCGCCCTGGGGGCTCGGGCACCTCAACCAGCGGCGCGCCCGGGCCGGCGTCGCGTTGGTTGAGGTGGCGAGGCGCTAGCCGAGCCCTCGAAACCACGGTCACGTTCCGCGCGCAGGTGCGGGTGGTTTCGAGGCCCTCGCCCTGGGGGCTCGGGCACCTCAACCAGCGTCGGCTCGGGCACCTCAACCAGCGTCGGCTCGGGCACCTCGACCAGCGTCGGCTCGGGCACCTCGACCAGCGTCGGCTCGGGCACCTCGACCGGCGGGACGCCGGGTTTCGGGTGTCAGGCGGGCGGGTACTCTGGTGGCGCTGCAGACACCGCACGGGAGAGCTTCGACGAGCCCGTGACGTCGGAGCGCCGAAGGGGCAAGTCCTCCCCGGAACCTCTCAGGCGCCAGGACCGTGCGGGTGAGGCAACTCTGGAGGCCGGTGCCGCTCGCCGCCGACAGAGGGGGAGGCGACCTGTCCGGCCAGTCCCTCAGGAGCCTCTGATGTCCGACCACCCCCGCCTGTCCGATCTCGACGCCGCCTGGCCGTTCGTCGAGCGGCACATCGGCCCCCGCGCCCACGAGCAGGCCACCATGCTGGCCGCCCTGGGGTTCGACTCCTTCGCGGAGCTCATGGACGCCACGATGCCCGACGGCATCCGCTCGGCCGCCGAGCTCGCGCTGCCACCCGCGGCCTCCGAGCGGGACGCCGCCCGTGAGCTGCGGGAGGCGGCTGCCCGCAACCGGCCGCTCGAGCCGATGATCGGGCTGGGCTACCACGGCACGCTCACCCCGCCCGTCGTACGGCGCAACGTGCTGGAGGACCCGAGCTGGTACACCGCCTACACGCCGTACCAGCCGGAGATCTCCCAGGGCCGCCTGGAGGCCCTGCTGAACTTCCAGACCATGGTCGCCGACCTCACCGGGCTGCCCACCGCCAACGCGTCGCTGCTCGACGAGGGCACCGCGGCCGCCGAGGCGATGACGCTGGTGCGCCGCGGGAACCGAAGGGCGACCGGTCCGTTCGTCGTCGACGCCGACGCCCTGCCGCAGACCATCGCGGTGGTCCGCACCCGGGCCGGGGCGATGGGCATCGACGTCGTCGTCGCCGACCTGGCCGAGGGACTGCCCGAGGGCGAGGTCAGCGGCGTGCTCGTGCAGTACCCGGGCGCGGACGGGCGGATCCTGGACCCGCGGCCGGTCATCGACGCGGCCCACGAGCGCGGCGCGATGGCCGTCGTGGCCGCCGACCTGCTCGCCCTGACGCTGCTGGAGTCGCCCGGCGCCATGGGCGCCGACGTGGTCGTCGGCTCCTCCCAGCGGTTCGGCGTCCCGCTCTTCTACGGCGGACCGCACGCCGGCTTCATGTCGGTGCGCACCGGCCTGGAGCGGCACCTGCCGGGCCGGCTGGTCGGGGTGTCCGTGGACGCGGAGGGCCGCTCGGCCTACCGGCTGGCGCTGCAGACCCGCGAGCAGCACATCCGCCGGGACAAGGCGACCTCCAACATCTGCACCGCCCAGGTGCTGCTCGCGGTGGTGGCCTCGATGTACGCCGTCTACCACGGCCCCGAGGGCCTGCGGAGCATCGCGCGCCGCACCCACCGGTACGCCGCGGTGCTGGCCGCGGCCCTGCGGGAGGCCGGCGCGGACGTGCTGAACGAGAGCCTGTTCGACACCGTCACGGTCCGGGTGCCCGGTCGGGCCGCCGAGGTCGTCGCGGCGGCCCGCGAGCGCGGCCTGCACCTGCGGTGCAAGGACGAGGACACCGTGGGCATCTCCACCTGCGAGACCACCACCCGCGAGCACCTCGACGCGGTCCTCGCGGCGTTCGGCGTCTCCGTCGAAGGGGAGGTGGACCTCGACGACGTGGACGCCCGGGTGGGCGACGCGCTGCCCCGGGACCTCCTGCGCGAGACGGAGTTCCTCACCCACGAGGTGTTCAACACCCACCGCTCCGAGACGTCGATGCTGCGCTACCTTCGACGGCTCTCGGCCCGCGACTACGCCCTCGACCGCGGCATGATCCCGCTCGGCTCCTGCACCATGAAGCTGAACGCGACCACCGAGATGGAGCCGATCAGCCTGCCCGGCTTCGCCGAGCTGCACCCGTTCGCGCCCGCGGAGGACGCGGCCGGCTACACCGAGCTGATCGGGCAGCTCGAGTCCTGGCTGGCCGAGGTCACCGGCTACGACCGGGTCTCGATCCAGCCGAACGCCGGGTCGCAGGGCGAGCTCGCGGGCCTGCTGGCGATCCGTGCCTACCACGTCGCCAACGGCCAGGACGCCCGCGACGTCTGCCTGATCCCCGCGTCGGCCCACGGCACCAACGCGGCCTCCGCGGTGATGGCCGGCATGCGGGTGGTCGTCGTCAAGTCGGCCACCGACGGTCGGCTCGACATGGACGACCTGCGCGCCCAGTGCGAGAGCCACTCCGAGGACCTCGCCGCGATCATGCTCACCTACCCCTCCACGCACGGCGCCTACGAGGACGGGGTCGGGGACCTCTGCAAGGTCGTCCACGACCACGGCGGCCAGGTGTACGTCGACGGGGCGAACCTCAACGCGCTGCTCGGCTACGCCCGGCCGGGGGAGTTCGGCGGCGACGTCTCGCACCTCAACCTCCACAAGACGTTCTGCATCCCGCACGGCGGCGGCGGTCCCGGTGTCGGCCCGGTCGGCGTGCGCGCGCACCTCGTGCCGTACCTGCCCTGGCACCCGGGCCATCCCGACCCGTCCCGCCGCGACGGCCCGCAGGGCGCCGGTCCGGTCAGCGCCGCGCCGTACGGGTCGGCGGGGATCCTCCCGATCTCCTGGGCGTACGTGCGGATGATGGGCGCGCAGGGGCTCACCGACGCGACCGCGGTCGCCGTGCTGTCGGCCAACTACATCGCCAGGCGGCTCGGCGAGCACTTCCCGGTGCTCTACAAGGGCCACGACGACCTGGTGGCCCACGAGTGCATCCTCGACCTGCGCGAGCTGACGAGGCGGACCGGCGTCACCGTCGACGACGTCGCCAAACGGCTGGTCGACTACGGTTTCCACGCCCCGACGATGAGCTTCCCGGTGGCCGGCACGCTGATGGTGGAGCCGACCGAGTCCGAGGACCTCGCGGAGATCGACCGGTTCATCGCCGCGATGGTCGCGATCCGGGGCGAGATCGAGCGGGTCGCGACGGGGGAGTGGACCGCGGAGGGCTCCCCGCTGCGGGGGGCGCCGCACACCGCCCGAGCGCTCAGCGGCGAGTGGGACCGGGCCTACCCACGCGAGCTCGCGGTGTTCCCCGCCGGCTACGACCCCGACAAGTACTGGCCGCCGGTCGCGCGGGTCGACCAGGCCTACGGCGACCGTCACCTGGTCTGCTCCTGCCCGCCGCCGGAGGCCTTCGCCTCCCCCGACGACCGCGCCGACGACACCGACGACACAGGAGCATGAGCCAGGTAGCCGGCCCGACCGCACGCCGGCTCGAGCTGCTGCTCGCCCGCGGCCAGCACGACGGGCGTCTGCCGTCGGTCGTCGCCGGCGTGGTCCGGGACGGGGCGCTGGTGTGGACCTGCTCGCGCAGCGCGCTGGACGGCTTCGCCGCCGGGCCCCAGGTGCAGTACCGGATCGGCTCGATCACCAAGACGCTGGTGGCGGTGCTCGTCCTGCAGCTGCGCGACGAGGGCCGGCTGGACCTCAACGACCCGCTCGAGAGGCACCTGCCCGGCGTCGCGTACGGCGACCGCCGGCTGCGCGACCTGCTCGCCCACGCCACCGGCATGCACTCGGAGCCTCCCGGCCCCTGGTGGGAGCGCAGCCCCGGGGTGTCCTTCGACGAGCTGGCCGCCTCCCTGGACGACGCCGACGCGCCGTTCGCGGCGGGGGAGACGTTCCACTACAGCAACGCCGGCTTCGCCCTGCTCGGCGAGCTGGTCGCCCGGCACCGTGGCTCGGACTGGTGGACCCAGGTGCAGCAGCGGGTCCTCCGGCCGCTCGGGATGGCGCGGACGTCCTACCTGCCGGAGGCGCCGCACGCCAGCGGGTGGAGCGTGCACCACTTCGCGAACACGCTCACCGCGGAGCCGGCACACGACGCCGGCGCGATGGCGCCCGCCGGCCAGGCGTGGAGCACCGTCGAGGACCTCGCCCGCTACGCGAGCTTCCTGCTCGAGGGCCACGACGACGTCCTCGCGCGCGCCACCCTGCAGGAAATGGCCACGCCGCAGTCGGGTGCCCGGGCCTCGGCGCTCGCCGCCGCGCACGGCCTCGGCTTCCAGCTCTCCCGTGCCGGCTCGGGGATGCTCGTCGGCCACACCGGCTCCATGCCCGGGTTCCTCGCGGGGCTGTTCGTCGACCCTGTCCGTCGTACGGGTGCGGTGGTGGTGGCCAACGCGACCGTGGGGCTGCGCCCGGAGGCGTTCTGCGTCGAGCTGCTCGAGACGCTCGAGGAGTGCGAGGGCACGGAGCCGCCGCCGTGGCGGCCGGTGGTCGACCTGCCCGTTCCTGTGCAGGAGGTCCTCGGCGTCTGGCACTGGGGCAACACCGCCCACGCGTTCACGTGGACCGGCCGGGAGGTCGAGGTCACCCGGCTGGCCACCGGCGTGCGCGTCTTCGCGTTCGTTCCTCAGCCCGACGGCACCTTCCTGGGCACCGCGGGCTACCACCACGGCGAGCGCCTTCGCGTGGTGCGCAACGACGACGGCAGCGTCCACCACCTCGTCTGCGAGACCTTCGTCTACACCCGCGAGCCCTACGACCCGTCCGCCCCCCTTCCGGGTCGCTCGTAGTCCTGCGCCGAGGCGTCCCGTTCTGTGCTCGGGAAGGCGCGCCGAGGCGTCCCGTTCTGCAAACCCGTCAAGCGCTGTGTCGCAGAACAAGACGCCTCAGCGCGAGTCCCACCACGGAACAAGGCGCCTCGGCGAAGAACCCACCACGGAACGGGACGCCTCGGCGTCTCAGGTGGCCCGGGAGACGGTGGACATGTTGAAGTCGGGGACGCGCAGCGCCGGGGTGGCGGTGCGCGGGAAGTGGTCGCCCCACTCGCGGGAGAAGCTCGGCGCGGTCAGGGAGGCGTGGGAGAACCGCCGCATCAGGTCGACCGGGCTCTCGTTGAACCGGAAGTTGTTCACCGCGCCGGTCACCTCGCCGTTCTCCACGAGGTACACGCCGTCCCGGGTGAGCCCGGTCAGCAGCAGGGTCTGCGGGTCCACCTCGCGGATGTACCACAGGCAGGTGACCAGCAGCCCCCGCTCGACACCGGCGACCAGGTCCTGCGTGCTGCCGCTCGCCCCGTCCACCGAGACCACGAGGTTGTCGACGTACGGCGTGACGGGCCGGCCGGTCAGCGCGGCGGAGAGCCGGGTCTGGACCAGGGCGGTGAGCGTGCCGTCCTTGACCCAGTCGGTGCGCGTGAGCGGCAAGCCGTTGTCGAAGACGCTGGTCGCCTCGCCGCTGGAGGCGGCGCTCACGAAGGGTGCCGCCTCGAGCCGGCGATAGGCCGGGTCGGAGTACACCTGCATCGGGCGGTCGGTCAGCCGGTCGCCGATCCGCGTGCCGCCGCCGCGCCGGGAGAACACCGTCTGCCCGTCGTGGGCGGCGCGCGCCGAGGCGGTCCAGTAGGCATAGATCATCAGGTCGGCGACGGCGGTCGGCGGGAGGACCGTGTCGTAGTGCCCGGCCTCCAGCTCGAGTCGGCGCGACGCCCACCCCAGACGCTGCACCAGCTCGGCATCCATCGCGGTGGCGTCGACGTCGGTGAAGTCGCGGGTCGCACCGCCGACCCAGGCACTGGTCGACAGGTCGGCCGGCTTGGCCGTGCAGCCGTAGTGTCCGCTGGGCTGGACGTGTCGAAGGCGCAGGCCGGTGCTGCTGCCCAGGTACGTCGTGGTCACGTCGTGGTCGACGAAGCCGTACAGGATCCGGCTCTCAGCCGAGGCCCGGCCGAAGGCCTCCCCGAGGGCCGGCGCGAAGTCGGCGTAGACCTCGATGGAGGTCTGCGCGGACGGCTGGTCCCAGTCGTCGGAGGTCTCCCCGGTGACCAGCTCGGCGGCGTCCTCGGCGTCGCTGCCCGCGCGGGCGGCGGAGTCTGCGGCCCGCACGATGCGCTCCACCTGCTCCCGGGAGGCGGCGCTGGCCGACACCGAGCCGGCCGCGGTCCCCGACCCCGTGGCGTGGAAGGCCACCACCGTGACGGTGACCGAGTGCATCACGCCGTTGGTGGTCAGGGTGTTGTTGGCCCAGCGCAGGTTCGCGCTGGTCGAGTCCGACACGATGGCCAAGCACCCCTCGGACGTGGACGTGTCCAGGGCGTGCTCGACGAGGTCCTGCGGGGTCGCTGCCGTCATGGTGGCTGTCCTCTCCCTGCTGGTCGCTGCCCGGTCGCTCAGTGACCGGCTTCGGCGGTGGTGTTGAGGATGTTCACGTCGCGGAACAGCGACGTCGGGCAGCCGTGCGAGACCGAGGCGACCTGTCCGGGCTGCGCCTTGCCGCAGTTGAAGGCGCCGCCGAGCTGCCAGGTCCCGGGACCGCCGACGGCCTCCATCGATCCCCAGAAGTCCGTGGTGGTCGCCTGGTAGGCGACGTCACGGAGCTGGCCGGCCAGCCGGCCGCCCTCCACCCGGTAGAACCGCTGCCCGGTGAACTGGAAGTTGTAGCGCTGCATGTCGATCGACCAGGACCGGTCGCCGACCACGTAGATCCCGTGGTCCACCCGGCCGATCAGCTCCTCGGTGGCCGGGCCCGCGGGGTCGGCCTGCAGCGAGACGTTGGCCATCCGCTGGATCGCGATGTGCCCCGGGGAGTCCGCGTAGGCGCAGCCGTTGGAGCGCCCGCCGTTGAGCCCGGGCATCGTGTGGGCCATCGAGCGGTCCAGCTGGTAGCCGACCAGGACCCCCTCCCGGACGATGTCCCAGCTCTGCGTCGCGACCCCCTCGTCGTCGTACCCGACCGTGGCCAGGCCGTGGGGCTGGGTGCGGTCCCCGGTGACGTTCATGGCCGGCGAGCCGTAGCGCAGCGTCCCCAGCCGGTCGACGGTGGCGAACGAGGTGCCGGCGTAGTTGGCCTCGTAGCCCAGTGCCCGGTCCAGCTCGGTGGCGTGGCCCACCGACTCGTGGATGGTCAGCCACAGGTTCGAGGGGTGCACGACCAGGTCGTAGCGACCGGCCTGGACGGACGGGGCGACCAGCTTCTCGGCGAGCAGCTCCGGGAGCTCGGCCAGCTCGCTGTCCCAGTCGTAGCCGTCGGTGAGATACTCCCAGCCCCGGCCCACCGGTGGGGCGATCGTGCGCATGGAGTCGAAGACGCCGGACGCGTCGTCGGTCCCGTGCACCTCGAACTCGGGGTGCAACCGGACCCGCTGCTGCGTCGTGGTGGTCCCGGCGAGGTCGGCGTAGAACTTGTTCTCCACGACCTGGGCGACCGACCCCCTGCTGTGCCGGACGCCGCCCGCCGCAGAGAGCCGCGCGGACCGGTCCGCCAGCAGCGCCACCTTCTCCTCCAGCGGCACCGAGAGCGGGTCCACCTCGTAGGCGGAGACCCAGACGGCGTCGTCGTACACCGGCTCCGGGGCGAGCTCGACGGGCGAGAGCGTCATCGCCGCCGACACCTGGGCGGTGCGGACGGCGGTCTCGGCGACGCCGACGGCGGCCTCCGGGGTCAGCACGACACCGGAGGCGAAGCCCCACGCGCCGTCCAGGACGACCCGCACCGCGAACCCGACGTCCTCGGCGTCCGAGGCACCCTCCAGGCGGCCGTCCCGGACCCGGATGTCCTGGTAGCGGACCCGCTCGAAGCGGAAGTCGGCATGGCTGACGTTGAAGTCCCGGGCCCGCGACAGGGCGGCGTCCGCGAGGTGCCGGTAGGGCAGGTCGGTGAACGACGCGTCGATGTCGTGCCGGGTGGTCATTGCTCGAGGCTAGTGGCGTGCCGTGGAGGGCCGGCGGCCCGGGTCACGTGCGACCGTCGTCCTCCTGGGCCGCACGCAGCTCGGGGTGCTCACCCATCCAGGTGGCGGGCAGCACGTCGAACCCCGCGAGCCGGGCGGCCTCGAGCACGGCCGGGTCGTCGTCGACGAGCACGCCGACGGGCGTGGTGCGCGCGAGCTCCCGCAGGGCCTCGACCTTGAACACCCGCGAGGGCCGGAAGTCACGGCGCGCCCGCAGCCGCAGCGGCCCCGGCGGCAGGCCGTTGCTCTCCAGCCACCGCTGGGTCACCGACCGCAGGCTCTCGGGGCGACCGGAGAGGTACACCACGTCGTACACCTCCGCGAGCCGGCGTGCCGTGTGCGCACCCTCGGCCAGCAAGGGGTCGTCGCCGGCTGCGGCGAAGAACGCCGGCCAGTCCTTGGGGCGTCCGGACACGTGGGAGAGCCGGTGGCGTACGTCGGCGAGCACACCGTCGATGTCGATGACGGCCAGCATCCGGCACCCGGTGTCAGGCATCGGCCGACCTTCGGCAGACCATCAGTCGACCATCAGCCGACCAGCGTGCGGACGGCGACCGTGGAGCCGGAGCGTCCCTTCTCGACCTGGACCTGGGTGGGGATCCGGCTGCGCAGCTCCGTGACGTGGCTGACCACCCCGACGGTGCGCCCTCCGCTGCGCAGGCCGTCCAGCCGGTCCATCACGTCGTCGAGGGTGTCCGCGTCCAGCGTCCCGAAGCCCTCGTCGACGAACAGCGTCTCCACCTCCGTGCCGCCGGCCTCGTGGGTGACGACGTCGGCCAGGCCGAGGGCGAGGGCCAGGGACACCACGAACGTCTCGCCGCCGGAGAGCGTGGTGGGCGCGCGGACGTCGCCGGTCCACTGGTCGACGACCTCCAGGCCGAGGCCGGCCCGGGATCCCTTGCGCTCGGCGCGTCCGGTCCTCTGCAGGAGGTAGCGCTGGTCGCGCATCTGCGCCAGCCGCTCGTTGGCCGCCGCCACCACCTGGTCCAGGCGCGTCGCCAGGACGTAGGCGGACAGGCGCATCTGCAGCTGGTTGTCGTGTCCCAGCCCCCGCACCAGCCGCGACAGGGACTCGGCACGGAGCGCCTCGTCGCGCAGCGGCGCCCAGCACTCGAGGGCGTCGACGAGCTCGCGTCGCTGCCGCCGCAGGACCCGCGCGCGGTCGTCAGCCAGGGCCAGTTCGCGCGCCGCCTCGTCCGCCGCGGCCTGTGCGGACTCCAACGCGGCCCGCAGGGCGCCGACGTCGGGAGCCTCCGTGTCGTCGACGGCCGCGCCGTCGGGCGTCTGTGCCGCCGCCTCGTCGAGCACCGCACGGGCACGT
>JAICKK010000175.1 GCA_025927955.1 Nocardioidaceae bacterium | reverse complement strand
GCCTCGGTGAACACCTCGGCGTTCTGCATCGCGAGCTGCTGGAACACGAACTCGTTGCCGGAGCGGCGCGCCGGGTCGCCCGTGCAGGTCTCGCCGTCGCCGAGGACCGCGAAGGACACGCCGGCCAGGTTGAGCAGCTCCGCGACCGCGCGGGTGGTCTTCTTCGCCCGGTCCTCGTAGGCCCCGGCGCAGCCGACCCAGAACAGCCACTCCACCTCGGACAGGTCCTCCGGGTCACCTGGACGGCCGCCGCCGACCTGCTTGACCTCCACGTCGAGGTCCTTGGCCCAGTCCATCCGCGCGTTCGGCGACATGTTCCACGGGTTGCCCTTGTTCTCCAGGCCCTTGAACAGCGCGTTGAGCTCGGAGGGGAAGCTGGACTCGACCAGCACCTGGTAGCGCCGCATGTCGACGATGTGGTCGACGTGCTCGATGTCGACCGGGCACTGCTGGACGCACGCGCCACACGACGTGCACGACCAGAGCACGTCGGGGTCGATGACCGCCCCCCCGGACGGTGCCCACGGGTCCCCCTCGGTGGCGCCCACCAGCTCGCGCTCGGCCTCGGCCTTCACGGCGTCCGGCAGCGACTCCCGCTGCGGCTCGTCGGCCAGCAGGTACGGCGCCTTGGCGTAGGCGTGGTCGCGAAGGCTGGTGATCAGCAGCTTCGGGGACAGCGGCTTGTCGGTGTTCCACGCCGGGCACTGGCTCTGGCAGCGGCCGCACTCGGTGCAGGTGGTGAAGTCCAGGATGCCCTTCCAGGCGAAGTCCTCGACCTTGCCGACGCCCAGCGGGGCGTCCTCGTCGAGGTCCTCGATGTTCTCGAAGTCGATCGGGACGCCGCCGGCCATCATCGGCTGCAGTGCGCCCAGCGAGGTGGCCCCGTCGGCGTGCCGCTTGAACCAGATGTTGAAGAACACCGCGAACCGGTGCCAGGCCACCCCCATGGTCAGGTTCTGCGAGAGCACGATCATCCAGGTGAAGGAGATGACGATCTTCACCATCGCGACCAGGTAGATCAGGTTCGCCAGCGTGGACTCCGACAGGCCCGACATGAGCCCGCCGATCCAGAACGACAACGGGTAGTGGAACGCGGTGGCGCTCCCGCCCGGGTTGACGCCGTACTTCGAGATCGCGTACTCCGCACCCCGCAGCAGCGCGATGCAGATCCCCACCCCCAGGATCACGGCCTCCACGAAGTAGCCCTGCCACATCGTGGAGCCGAAGAACCGGCCCTTCACGCCGCGGGTGCGGCTCTCCGGGCGGGTCGCCCGGTAGCCGATGAACGCCACGATCGCGACTAGCATCCCCAGCGTGAACACCTCCGAGAGCCACTCGAAGAGGAACCAGTGACCGATCAGCGGAATCGCGAAGTGGGCGTCGAACAGCTGACCGAACGCCGTCACCAGCGTCAGGAACAGCAGGCCGAAGCCGATGAACACGAACCAGTGACCGACCCCCACCGCCGTCCACTGCAGCATCCGGGTGTGGCCCAGCGTCTCCCGCAGCATCGTCACCCACCGCGCCGACTTGTGGTCCGTGCGGCCCGCGGCCGGCTGCCCGACCCGGATCGTCGCGACGATCGACATGATCGCCCTGACGAACAAGGCGATGCCGACGGCCGCGACGACCAGCGACACCACGATGGCGAAGATCTGCATCGGTGCTCCTGTGGATCAGGGGAGGCTGTGTGCGTGCCGAGCGTAGCCTCGGGCGACGCGCAGCGCGCCGCCGCCGTGGTCCGGCCGCCGGATGACATGATCGGCCGGTGCGGACTTCGCGGGCCCTGGCTGTCGTCGCGCTCACGACGATGGCCGCCACCGGCGTGACCGCGTGCGGGTCGCCGGAGACGCAGGACGCGACCCGGGTCGCCCAGCGGTTCGCCCGGGCCGTGGACACCTCCGGGGCCGCGGCCGCCTGCGCTGACCTGGCGCCGGCCACCAGGTCAGAGCTGGAGCAGTCGGCGGGCAAGCGCTGCCCCGCCGCGATCCTCGAGCAGCACCTGCCGCACACCGGGGCCGTGCGGAGCGCCACCGCCTACGGCACGATGGCGCAGGTCAGGCTCCGTGGCGACACCCTGTTCCTCGCCCGGTTCCAGGGCGGCTGGAAGGTGATGGCCGCCGGCTGCTCGCCGAAGGCCGGCCATCCCTACGACTGCACGCTGCAGGGGGGCTGATGCGGACCGTCTTCGTCGGCTACCTGGTCGTCATCGCCGCCGGGTTGGCTTACTTCATCGTCGTCGCCGCCGTGCACCACTAGGCGGGTACGACGTGCGCAGGTTCGTCAAGGAGAGCTCGCTCAGCCTGTTCTTCGGCGCCATCTTCGTCGCCGCGCTGGCCGGGCAGGCGTTCTCGGGCTGGCACCAGTTCAACGACGCGCAGCTCGCCGCCAACCTCGGCCTGGTCTCGTTCGGCCGCTACCTCACCTCCGCGGACTTCGTCGCCGACGTGGCCGAGAACTGGCAGAGCGAGTACCTCCAGTTCCTGCTCTACATCGCCGCCACCGTCTGGTTCCTGCAGAAGGGCTCCCCCGAGTCCAAGGAGCCGGGGAAGGGCGGCCTGGAGAGCGACGAGGACCAGAAGGTGGGCGAGCACGCCCGACCGGACTCGCCCGCGTGGGCCAGGGCCGGCGGTGCCCGGACCCTCGTCTTCTCGTGGTCGCTGACCGGCGTCATGGGGCTGATCTTCCTCGGCTCGTGGTTCGCCCAGTCCCTCGGCGGCTGGGCCGCGTTCAACGAGACCCGGCTCCAGCGCCTCCAGGACCCGCTGGCGTGGGGCCAGTACGTCACCAACGCCGACTTCTGGTCGCGCACCCTGCAGAACTGGCAGTCGGAGTTCCTGGCGGTCGGGTCCATGGCCGTGCTCAGCATCTACCTGCGCCAGCGCGGCTCGCCGGAGAGCAAGCCGGTCGGCGAGCCGCATGCCAGCACCGGCACCGACGAGTGAGCACCTACAGGGCGCACGCCATCAGCAGGTCGTCGACGGGCCGCCCCTCGAGGGCGAACTCGTCGCGCAGGACCCCCTCGACGACGAACCCGCAGCTCTCGTAGAGCCGTCGCGCCGAGGCGTTCGGCGCCAGCACGCGCAACGACAGCTTGCGGGCGCCCCTGCGCCGGGCCTCCCGCTTCGCCTCCTCCACAAGCCGACGCCCGACGCCACGCCCCTGGTGCCCGGGGTCGACGGCCAGGCCGTTGACCTCCAGGACGTGGCCGTGCGAGGGCAGCGGGACCGGCTGGTGCAGCATGAGGTAGCCGACCACCCGGCCACCCCGCTCGGCCACCAGGACGTCCTCCGGGCGGTGTCCCCCGCCGAAGAAGGACGAGGCCGGGTCCGGTGCGGGCGCGGGGCTGACGCGCGGGCTCCAGGTCGCGACGTCCAGCGCCGTGAGCGCCGGGCCGTCGCGCGCGTCCGCGGGCCGGATCCCGGTCACCGGCCACGCAGCCGTGCCGTCAGCGCGCCCGCCGTACGCCTGGTGGCCCGCACCACCGGGGCCGGGTCGACCACCGCGCCCACCGGGTAGGTGACCGCGACCCCGGCGACCGGGTGCCCGGTGTGGTCCAGCACCGCGGCGGCGACCGAGGCGAAGCCGGGGGTCACCTCGCCGTCCTCCACCGCGTACCCGCGCTGGCGGGTGTCGGAGAGCAGCACCCGCAGCGCCGTCGGGGTGGCCGGGCCCGAGTCGTGCCGGTCCACGAACGCGGTGCGGTCGGGGTAGAGCGCCCGGATCTGTACGGCGGGCAGCGCGGCCAGGACCGCGCGACCGCTCGCCGTCAGGTGCGCGGGGAGCCGGACACCGACGTCGGTGACCAGAGGGGGACGTCCGGGCGCGCGCTCCTCGAGCACGTAGAGCACGTCGCGCCCGTGCAGCACCGCCAGGTGGGCGCTCAGGCCGACCTCGTCGACCAGCATGGCCAGCGGGCGGCGGGCGATCCGCTGCAGGGGCTCCTGACGGGTGTAGCCGGAGCCCACCTCGAAGGCCGCGACGCCGAGCCCGTAGCGGTGCTCCTCGGGGAGGTGGACCACGAACCCCTCCTCGATCATCGCCGTGACCAGGTGGTACGCGGTCGACCTCGGCAGCCCGACCGCCGAGGCCAGCCGGTCCAGGGTGACCGCCTCCGGCTGGGTGGCCAGGTAGCGCAGCACCCGCAGCGCCCGCGTGGCCGCCGGCACCTGACCCATGCACCGACCCTACGCGGGTCGCGACTCGGGCCGTCCCGGTCGCCGGCGGGCTCGGCGAGCACCGTCCCGAGCCGCGGATGTGCCGCGGGACCGCCGATGGTGCCGGTGCGGTGCTGCACAGGTCGGGCATCGACCTGCCGATACTGAGGGGGTGCGGCGCACCCGGCCGCACGCGAGCCTCACGAAAGGTCGACCATGGTCCGGCGGCTGCTTCTCACCCTCCTTCCCCTCGCGGTCCTGCTGCCCCTGGTCGTCACGGCCCCGGCGCAGGCGTCCGTCCCGAGCGAGCAGCAGTGGCTGCGTGACGTCGCCGCCCGGATGCAGGGCTCCCAGGCGTACGTCGACGGGCGGGTCGCCGCGGGCGGCACCAGGCTTGCCGTCAACCTCGACATCGACAACACCTCGCTGGCCAGCCACTACGACTACGGCGCGGCGGTCGCGGTCGTGCTGCGCTTCGCCGTGCATGCCCACGCGCAGGGGGTGACGCTGCTCTTCAACACCGGCCGCGTCAAGGGCCACGGTCGCCTGCTGCGGGCCGAGCGGCAGCTCACCGCGGCCGGCTACCCGGTCGGTGAGGTCTGCGGGCGGAGCAGCTCGACGGAGGGCCTCGAGCACAGCAAGCGGCGCTGCCGCCAGCACTTCGCCGACGAGGGCTACACGCTCATCGCCAACCTCGGGAACCGGATGACCGACTTCCGGGGCGGGGGCTACGAGCGGGCGTTCATGCTCCCCAGCTACCACGACCAGCTCGCCTGAACGGTCACCTGTCTCGGATCTGAGACGCCGCCCGGGTCGCCACCCTGGTGGCGGGCCCGTCCGGGCGGTGGAATGGGGGGCATGTCGCAGCCCTCTCCCGTGACCGCGCCGGTGACCGTCGGTGTCGGTGCCCTGTCCTTCGCCGACGTCGTCTCGGTCGCCCGTGACGGGGCTCCGGTCGAGCTCGGCGAGGACGCCGTGGCCGCCATCGAGCAGGCGCGCGCCGCCGTCGACAAGCTGGCCGCGGCCGCCACCCCGTCGTACGGCATCTCGACGGGGTTCGGCGCCCTGGCCACCCGGCACATCCCCACCGAGCTGCGCGCCCAGCTGCAGCGCTCGCTGGTCCGCTCGCACGCCGCCGGCAGCGGTCCGGAGGTGGAGCGTGAGGTGACCCGGGCGCTGATGCTGCTGCGGCTCTCGACGCTGGCCACCGGGCACACCGGGGTCCGCCTGGAGACCGCCCGCACCATGGCCGGGATGCTCAGCCACGGCATCACGCCGGTCGTGCACGAGTACGGCTCCCTCGGCTGCTCCGGCGACCTCGCGCCGCTCTCGCACTGCGCGCTCGCGCTGATGGGCGAGGGCGAGGTCACCGACGCCGACGGCGTACGGCGTCCCGCCGCCGAGGCGCTGGCCGCGGCCGGCCTGGCGCCGGTCGAGCTGGCCGCCAAGGAGGGGCTGGCGCTGATCAACGGCACCGACGGGATGCTGGGGATGCTGGTGATGGCCCTCACCGACCTGCGCATGCTGCTCAAGGCCGCCGACGTCACCGCCGCCATGAGCGTGGAGGCCCAGCTGGCCACCGACCGGGTGTTCGCCGCCGACCTGCAGGCACTGCGTCCGCATCCGGGTCAGGCCGCGTCCGCCGCCAACCTGGTGCGCATCCTGGCCGGCTCCGGAGTGGTGGCCAGCCACCGCGGCCCGGACTGCAACCGGGTGCAGGACGCCTACTCGCTGCGCTGCTCCCCCCAGGTGCACGGTGCCGCCCGCGACACCGTCGAGCACGCCGCTGTCGTCGCCTCCCGCGAGCTCGCCTCCGCCGTGGACAACCCGGTGGTGCTCGACGACGGGCGGGTGGAGTCCAACGGCAACTTCCACGGCGCTCCGGTCGCCTACGTGCTCGACTTCCTCGCGATCGTCGCCGCCGACGTGGCCTCGATCGCCGAGCGGCGCACCGACCGGTTCCTCGACAAGGCCCGCAGCCACGGGCTGCCGCCGTTCCTGGCCGACGACCCGGGCGTCGACTCCGGCCACATGATCGCGCAGTACACCCAGGCCGCGATCGTCTCGGAGATGAAGCGGCTCGCGAACCCCGCGAGCGTCGACTCGATCCCGAGCAGCGCGATGCAGGAGGACCACGTGTCGATGGGCTGGTCGGCGGCCCGCAAGCTGCGCCGCGCCGTCGACGGCCTCGCCCGGGTGCTGGCGGTCGAGTACCTCACCGCGGCCCGCGCCCTCGACCTGCGCGCGCCGCTGGAGCCCTCGCCGGCCACCGGGGCCGCGCTGGCGCTGCTGCGCCGCCACGTCGCGGGGCCGGGCCCCGACCGGCACCTGGCCCCCGAGATCGAGCACGCGTACGACGACGTCCGCGGCGGCGCCCTGGTGGCCGCCGTCGAGCAAGCGATAGGAGAGCTGTCATGAGCCAGTCCCGCACCGTCCGCGCCCCCCGCGGTCCCGAGCTGTCCGCGAAGTCGTGGCAGACCGAGGCGCCGCTGCGGATGCTGATGAACAACCTGGACCCGGAGAACGCCGAGCGCCCCGAGGACCTCGTCGTCTACGGCGGGACCGGCAAGGCCGCGCGCAGCTGGGAGGCGTACGACGCGATCGTGCGGACGCTGCGCACGCTGGAGTCCGACGAGACGCTGCTGGTGCAGAGCGGCAAGCCCGTCGGCGTCCTGCGCACCCACGAGTGGGCGCCGCGCGTGCTGATCGCCAACTCCAACCTCGTCGGCGACTGGGCCAACTGGGAGGAGTTCCGGCGCCTGGAGCACCTCGGGCTGACGATGTACGGCCAGATGACCGCCGGCTCGTGGATCTACATCGGCACCCAGGGCATCCTGCAGGGCACCTTCGAGACGTTCGCGGCCGTCGCCGACAAGCTCGCCGCCTCCGGCAGGCAGGGGCAGGGCGGTGGCACCCTCGCCGGCACCATCACGGTGACCGCCGGGCTCGGCGGCATGGGCGGCGCCCAGCCGCTGGCCGTCACCATGAACGACGGCGTGGTGATCTGCGTCGAGTGCGACCAGTCCCGGATCACCCGGCGCATCGAGCACCGCTACCTCGACGTACAGGCCGACTCGCTCGAGGACGCCGTCCGGAGGGCGGTGGAGGCGCGCGACGCCCGCAGGCCGCTGTCGATCGGGGTCCTGGGCAACGCCGCCGAGATGCTGCCGGAGCTGCTCGATCAGGGCGCACCCGTCGACATCGTCACCGACCAGACCTCCGCGCACGACCCGCTGTACTACCTGCCGGTCGGCGTCGCCTTCGAGGACTGGGCGGCGCTGCGTGAGAAGGACCCGGCCGGGCTCACCGAGCGGGCCCGGGAGTCGATGGCCGCGCACGTGCGGGCGATGGTCGAGTTCCAGGACCGCGGCGCCGAGGTGTTCGACTACGGCAACTCCATCCGCGACGAGGCCCGCAAGGGCGGCTACACCCGCGCCTTCGAGTTCCCGGGCTTCGTCCCGGCCTACATCCGGCCTCTGTTCTGCGAGGGCAAGGGCCCGTTCCGCTGGGCGGCGCTGTCCGGCGACCCGGCCGACATCGCCGCCACCGACAGGGCGATCCTCGAGCTGTTCCCCGAGAACGAGCGGCTGCGCAAGTGGATCACGATGGCCGGCGAGCGGGTGCAGTTCCAGGGCCTGCCGGCGCGGATCTGCTGGCTCGGGTACGGCGAGCGGCACCGTGCCGGGCTGAGGTTCAACGAGATGGTCGCCTCGGGCGAGCTCAAGGGCCCGATCGCGATCGGCCGCGACCACCTCGACAGCGGCAGCGTCGCCTCGCCGTACCGCGAGACCGAGGCCATGCTCGACGGCTCCGACGCCATCGCGGACTGGCCGCTGCTCAACGCCCTGGTCAACACCGCCTCGGGCGCGACGTGGGTCTCGATCCACCACGGCGGCGGCGTCGGCATGGGCCGCTCCATCCACGCCGGCCAGGTCACCGTCGCCGACGGCACCGACCTGGCCGCGCAGAAGATCGAGCGGGTGCTCACCAACGACCCGGG
>JAICKK010000047.1 GCA_025927955.1 Nocardioidaceae bacterium | reverse complement strand
GTGCACACGCGCCGGGTCGACGTCAGAGGTGGCGGCGGGCCTGCACCATCCGGAAGCGCGGGGCGACGTAGGCGGTGTCGGTGTACGACGAGTTCGCGGCCGGGTTCGCACCGGTGCCGTGGAAGTCGCTGAACGCGGCGGACTGGTTCACGAAGACCCCGCCGGTGAGGTTCTCCGACAGCGCGACGCCGGCGTCGAGGGCGGCCGAGCGCATGGCGGCGAGCACGTCCGGCGACGTGCTGTAGACCGACGCGGTCATCGCGCCGTGCTCCATGACGGTGCTGCGGAACAGGGAGACCGACTCCGCGGTGCCGGCGGTCTCGATGAGGTAGGCCACCGGCCCGAAGCACTCCGACTCGTACACCTCGGCGTCGGCGGCCGTCAGCCCGACGAGTGTCGGGGTGCGGACCAAGGCGCCCTCGAACGCAGGGTGCCGGACGGCGCGCGACTCGACGTACACCTTGCCCCGGCTGCCGGCGGCCTCCAGCCGCTCCAGCACGCCGTCGTTGACGACGCCGCCGAGGAGCTCCACCGCCCGCGCGTCGTCGCCGAGCAGCGTGCCGAGCGCGGCGCCGATGCCGTCGGCGACCTCCGCCACGGACTTGCGCCCCTCGTCGGTGTCGATGCCGTCGGCGGGCAGGTAGAGGTTCTGCGGCGCGGTGCACATCTGCCCGGTGTAGAGCGCGAGCGAGAACGCCAGGTTGCGGCACATCGCGGCGAAGGAGTCGGTGGAGTCGACCACGACGGTGTTGACCCCGGCCTTCTCGGTGAAGACGACGGCCTGGCGGGCGTTGGTCTCCAGCCACTCGCCGAACGCGTTGGAGCCGGTGAAGTCGATGAGCCTGACCTCGGGTCGAAGCGCGAGGACCGCCGCCAGCCCGTCGGCGGGGTCCTCGGCGGCCAGCGTCACGAGGTGCGGGTCGAAGCCGGCCTCGGCCAGCACCTCCTGCGCGACCTGCACCGTGATCGCGAGCGGCAGCACGGCACGCGGGTGCGGCTTGACCACGACCGGGTTGCCGCACGCGAGGGACGCGAACAGCCCCGGGTAGGAGTTCCACGTCGGGAACGTGTTGCAGCCGATGACCAGCGAGACCCCCCGGGGAACCGCGGTGAACGTCTTCTCCATCCGCAGCGGCTCGCCACGCCCCGGCTTCTCCCACACCACGGTGGCCGGCGTGCGGGTCATCTCCGCGTAGGCGTAGGCGACCGCCTCCAGCGCCCGGTCGAGCGCGTGCGCGCCTCCCGCCTGGAACGCCATCACGAACGCCTGCCCGGACGTGTGCTGCACGGCGTTCGCGAGCTCGAAGATGCGGCCGTGCAGGCGGTGCAGGATCTCCAGGCAGACGCCGGCGCGTGCCTGGGGGCCGGCGTCCCGGAAGGCGGCGAGACCTGCGGTGGCCGCAGGGAGGAGTACGTCGAGCCCGTCGACCTCCATCCGCGGGTAGGACACGTCGAGGTCGAACCCGAACGGCGACTTCTCGGTCGCGATCGTGCCCTCGGCGCCCGGCACGTCCACGGAGAAGGCCCTGCCGCGCCAGGACTCGAATGCCGCGAGCCCCTCGGCGGCGGCGTCCTCGCCGTACACCCGGGGGGAGGGCGACTCGTTGAAGGCGGAGTAGTAGGCGCGGGTGCGGGTGGCGTCCACCGCCGCGTCCAAGGTGGCGCGGTGGTCCTCGAACAGGGCAGCTGCGTCGGTCATCGCGGGTCCTCACCTGCTAGGGACAACGGGGGGTCCGTCACCATCCTGTCACGCGTCGACGGGAGTGGCGGCGGCGACGAGACCGGCGAACAGGCCCGCGTCCGCGCGGGTCTCGGGGTGCCACTGCACCGCCACCTGGAAGCGGTCGCCGCCCCCCTCGATCGCCTCGACCACGCCGTCGACGGAGTAGGCCGCCGCCACGAACCCCGGGTGCTCGCGCACCGACTGGTGGTGGTGGCAGCCCACCTCCACGCGGTCCCCGACGAGCATCCGCAGCCGGGTGTCCGGGCAGGTCTCCACCTCGATGCTGCCGAACGAGTCGTCGGTCGGCGAGTGCCTCTCGTTGCCCACGGCGTCGGGAAGGTGCTGCTCGAGGCGGCCGCCGGCGTGCACGGCCATCACCTGCATGCCACGGCAGATGCCGAGCACCGGCAGCGCTCTCGCGCCGGCCGCATCGAGCAGCGCGAGCTCCCAGGCGTCGCGGTCGGTGCGCCACCCGGCCGTGCGGGCATGCGGCAGCTCGCCGTACCTCGCGGGGTCGACGTCGGCGCCGCCCGTCACCAGCAGCCCGTCGAGCCGCTCGACGACCGTCGGCGCCGATGCCGGCGACTGGGGCGGCAGCAGCACCGGGACGCCCCCGGCCTGCTCGACGGCGCGGGCGTACGCGGTCGGCAGGAGGTCGGCCGGCTGGTGCCACACCCCCCAGCGCGCCTGCTCGCGGTAGGTGCTCAGGCCGATCAGGGGTGACACGTCAGCTCACCACCGGTGCACACGCGCCGGCTCGACGGTCCCGAGACGTGCACACGCGCCGGCTCGACGGTCCCGAGACGTGCACACGCGCCGGCTCGACGGTCACAGCGGGGTGACATAGGCGCCGGAGATGCCGCCGTCGACGAGGAACGTGCTCGCGGTGATGAAGCTGGAGTCGTCGGAGGCCAGGAACAGCACGGCGTTCGCGATCTCCTCCGGCTCGGCGAACCGGCCCATGGGCACGTGCACCAGCCTGCGCTGCGCCCGCTCCTCGTCCTTGGCGAACAGCTCGCGCAGCAGCGGGGTGTTCACCGGCCCCGGGCAGAGCGCGTTCACGCGGACGCCCTGACGCGCGAACTGGACCCCGAGCTCGCGCGACATCGAGAGCACTCCCCCCTTGGACGCCGAGTAGGAGATCTGCGAGGTCGCCGCGCCCATCACCGCGACGAACGACGCCGTGTTGACGATCGAGCCACGCCCCTGCTCGAGCATGTAGGGCAGCGCCGCCTTGCAGCACAGGTAGACGCTGGTGAGGTTGACCTCCTGCACCCTGCGCCAGGCGTCGAGGTCCGTGTCGAGGATCGAGTCGTCCTCGGGCGGCGAGATGCCGGCGTTGTTGAACGCGATGTCGACCGAGCCGAAGGCCTCGTTCGCCGTCTTGAACATCGCGTCGACGTCGTCCTTGCGGGTCACGTCACACGCGACGAAGAGGCCGTCGATGCCGTCGACGACCTCCTTGCCGCGCTCGGCGTCGACGTCACCGACGACGACGCGCGCCCCTTCCTCGGCGAAGCGCCTCACCGTCGCGAGCCCGATGCCGGAGCAGCCTCCGGTGACGACGGCGACCTTGCCGTCGAGACGACCTGTCATGGTGTTCCTCTCCTGGGACGACGCGGCCCCGTCTGCCGGCGGCCCTCGAGGACGACCGGCCGGAACGCAGACGAGTCCGGGTTAGTGGGCGATGAAGACGTTCTTCTCCTCGGTGAACGCGTTGGGCGCGTCCGGGCCGAGCTCCCTGCCGAGGCCGGACTGCTTGTAGCCGCCGAAGGGTGTCCAGTAGCGCACCGCGGAGTGCGAGTTGACCGACAGGTTGCCCGCCTGCACGCCGCGCGCCACCCGCAGCGCCTTGCCGACGTCGCCGGTGAAGATCGAGCCGGACAGGCCGTAGTCGGTGTCGTTGGCCATGGCGACCGCGTCCGCCTCGTCGTCGAACGGCAGCACCGCCACGACCGGCCCGAACACCTCCTCCCGCCAGATCCGCTGCTCGGTGGAGTCCGCGAGCACGACGGTCGGCGGCACCCAGAAACCGGGACCGTCCGGCGCCGGCCCGGTGAAGGCCACGTCCACCTCGTCGACGTACCCCTGCACGACGTCCTTCTGCGCCTGCGAGATCAGCGGTCCCATCTGGCTGCCCTTGTCGGACGGGTCGAGCACCGCCATGCCCTTGACCGCCGGCTCGAGCAGGCCGAGGAACTCGTCGTACGCCGGACGCTCGACCAGGATCCGGGAGCGCGCGCAGCAGTCCTGCCCCGCGTTGTCGAACACGGCGTACGGCGCGGCGGCGGCCGCCGCGGCCAGGTCGGCGTCGGCGAAGACCACGTTGGCGCTCTTGCCACCGAGCTCGAGCGTGCAGCGCTTGACCTGCTCGGCACACCCGGCCATCACGCCCTTGCCGACCGAGGTGGACCCGGTGAAGCAGACCTTGCGGACGAGCGGGTGCGTGACGAACCGCTGCCCCACGACCGAGCCCTTGCCAGGGACCACGGTCAGCACCCCCTCGGGCAGCCCCGCCTCGAGCGCCAGCTCGCCGATCCGCATCGCCGTGAGCGGGGTGAGCTCCGCCGGCTTGAGGACCACGGTGTTCCCCGCCGCGAGGGCGGGCGCCATGCCCCACGCCATGATGGGCATGGGGAAGTTCCAGGGCGCGATCACGCCGACCACGCCGAGCGGCTCGTGGAACGTGATGTCGACGCCGCCGGGCACCGGGATCTGCCGTCCGAACAGCCGCTCCGGTGCCGCGGAGTAGTAGTTCAGGCAGTCGCGGACGTTGCCGGCCTCCCAGGTGGCGTTGCCCCAGGTGTGCCCCGCGTTGCGGACCTCGATCTCCGCGAGCTCCTCGATGTGGGCGTCGACGACGCCGGCGAAGCGGCGCAGCAGCGCGGCCCGCTCTCCCGGGGCGACGGCCCGCCAGGCGGGGAAGGCCTCGTGGGCCCTCTCGATGAGGGCGTCCGTCTGCTCGACGGAGGCGAGCTCGACGTCGGTCAGGGGCTGCTCGGTCGCCGGGTTCACGACGGTGAAAGCTGTCATGCGATGTACACCTTGCCTCTCGGGGTTCCCGCGGCGTTGTTCGTGGGGTGCAGCAGCGGAGCGCGGGAGCTAAGAACGTCGTGGGGTGAGACTCACATCCTCTCGAAGCCGCGGCGCAGCTCCCAGTCGGTGACCGCCGCCTCGAACGCACTCAGCTCCACGTCGGCCATGTTCGTGTAGTGGTCGACGACCTCGTCGCCGAACAGCTCGCGCACGACCTTCGAGCCGGAGAAGGCGTCGCGTGCGTCGCGCAGCGTACGCGGCACCCGGGGCAGGTCCTGCAGGTAGGCGTTCCCGGTCGTCTCCGGCTCCAGCACGAGCCCCTGCTCGATGCCGTGCAGCCCGCCCGCGAGCATGGCCGCCAGCGCCAGGTAGGGGTTGACGTCACCTCCCGGCAGCCGGTTCTCCATGCGGGCCCCCGCGCCGTGGCCGACGAGGCGCACCGCGCACGTGCGGTTGTCCAGCCCCCATCCCACCGCGGTGGGAGCGAAGGAGCCGGCCGCGAAACGCTTGTAGGAGTTGACGTTCGGGGCATAGAACAAGGTGAGGTCCTGCATGGTCGCCAGCACGCCTGCGACGAACTGGTCGTAGAGCGCGGTGCGACCGCCGGCGTCCCAGAACACGCACTCCCCGTCCATGCTCCGAAGCGAGAGATGGATGTGGCAGGAGCTGCCCTCTCGCTCGTTGAACTTCGCCATGAAGGTCAGGGCCTTGCCGTGCGCCGAGGCGATCTCCTTGGCGGCGGTCTTGTACACCGAGTGGTTGTCGGCGGTGACCAGGGCGTGGTCGTAGAGGAAGCCGATCTCGTGCTGGCCGAGGTTGCACTCCCCTTTCGCGCCCTCGACGTTCATCCCTGCCGCGTGCATCGAGTTGCGGATGTCGCGCAGCACCGGCTCCACGCGCGTCGTACCCACGATCGAGTAGTCGACGTTGTACTGGTTGCTCGGCGTCAGGTCGCGGTACCCGGCCGCCCAGGCCTGCTCGTAGGTGTCCTCGAAGAGGATGAACTCCAGCTCGGTGCCGGCCAGCGCCACGAAGCCGGCGTCGGCCGCGCGGGAGAGCTGCTTCTTCAGGACCGTGCGCGGAGACGGCTCCACGGGTCGGTGGTCGGTGAGCACGAGGTCGCACTGCACCATCGCCGTGGCCGGCAGGTGGGGCAGCAGCCGGATGGTGTCGTAGTCGAGCACGAACTCCATGTCGCCGTAGCCCTTGTCCCACGACGTCAGCGCGTAGCCGTCGACGGTGTTCATGTCGACGTCGACGCCCAGCAGGTAGTTGCAGCCCTCGGCGCCGTTCTCCACGACCACGTCGAAGAAGTACGACGCGTGCAGCCGCTTGCCCTGCAACCGTCCCTGCATGTCGGTGAACGCGATGACGACGGTGTCGACCTGGCCCGTGTCGACGAGCTCGCGAAGCCGCTCGAGACTGACCAGGCGCGGGTTGCGGGGTGGCAGGGACATGTGGGTCTCCAGTCGTGGCTTCAGGCGAGCAGCCCGCGCAGCAGCGCCGCGGTGTCGTCGCAGTGGCTCTGCATGACCCGGCGTGCCCGGCCGGCGTCGCCCCTGAGCACGGCGCCGAGGATCAGCCGGTGCTGGTGGGAGGAGTGGTCGATGTTGGGCTCCAGGACGGGGATGGCGTTGAGCATGTCGTGCAGGTCCGACTGCACCGACGTCACGGCGCGCAGGGTCATCGGCGAGCCGGTGACCGCGGCGAGCGCGAGGTGGAAGCGGGAGTCGGCCTGCCGGTGGACGGCCGGGTCCTGCGCGGAGGCCACCTCGTCGTGGGCGCAGACGAGCAGGTCGCGCTCGTCGTGGCTCAGAGCCCGCTCCGCGGCCAGGCCGCTCGCCCCCGGCTCGACGATGCGACGGAAGACCAGGGTGTCGCGCAGGTGCTCGCTGCGCGGCACGAGCGCGCGGGCGCCACGTGAGGACGGCCTCTTCGGCCGGAAGCTCACGACCGTCCCACCACCTCGGCCGCGGGTGGTGTGGACGAAGTCGGCCGCGCGCAGGGCGGCTATCGCCTCGCGCAAGGTGGCCCGGGAGACCCCGAGCCGCTCGGCGAGCTCGCGCTCCGGGGGCAGGGTGCTGCCGCGGGGGTAGACGCCGAGCCGGATCGCGGTGGCCAGCTGCTCCACGCACCCCTCGAAGGCATGGTGACCGCGCACGGCCCCGAGCACCGTCTCGCCGAGGTCGACACGCGGCTCGTCGCTGGTGGCGAGGCTGGGGGTGACCGACACGGCCATCAGTCTGTGATCTGGTGCGGAGAGTGTCAATGGATCGACTTCATACCTTTTTTCGCGCGGCCCTTTACGGTCATGAACGAGCAGCGCTACTTTGAGCGCGATCTCGCCGCCTCTTCCACCGGAGCAGACATGACCGACTCGACCCGCCTGTCGAAGGACGAGGAGATGCTGGCCAAGCTGGGCTACAAGCAGGAGCTGAACCGCTCCTGGTCCGGCTTCTCCAACTTCGCCATCTCCTTCTCGATCATCTCCATCCTGGCCGGTTGCTTCACCACCTTCTACCAGGGCTGGAACAACGGTGGTCCGGTGGCCATCGCCTGGGGATGGCCGGTGGTCTCGCTGTTCATCCTGATCATCGGGTTCACGATGTCCGAGCTGGTGTCGGCCTACCCGACGTCGGGCGGCATCTACTGGTGGGCGGCCAAGATGGGCGGACCAGCGGCCGGGTTCTTCACCGGATGGCTCAACCTGATCGGCCTGCTGGCCGTGACGGCGTCCGTGGCCTACGGCGCCGCGACGTTCTTCGACCTCACGCTGAGCACCATCTCGTCGGGCTGGGCCGGCGGCGCCAGCCTGGGGCGGACCTACGTGATCTTCCTGGTCATCCTGGTGCTCGCGGCCCTCGCGAACATCTTCGGCGGCCATCTCATGGCGATCATCAACAACATCTCGGTGTGGTGGCACGTCGCCGGCGCCGCGCTCGTCATCTTGATCCTCGCGTTCGTGCCCAAGACGCACCAGGCGATCAGCTGGGTCTTCACGACGAGGATCAACAACTCCGGCTTCGACGGGGGCGCGATCGGCGACATCAAGTTCTGGTTCCTGGTGCTGCCGCTGGGCCTGCTGCTCACGCAGTACACCATCACCGGCTTCGATGCGTCCGCCCACCTGTCGGAGGAGACGTCGGCCGCCTCCGAGGCGGCGGCCAAGGGCATCTGGCGCTCCATCGCCTACTCCGCGATCGGCGGCTGGGTGCTGCTGCTGGCCTTCCTGTTCGCGGTGCAGGACCCCGCCGGGGTCAGCAAGGGGGGTGGCGCGGTCGACGCGATCTTCGGCCAGGCGCTCCCCCAGGGGTGGCACTTCCTGGTGCTGCTGATCTCGACCGCCGGCCAGCTGTTCTGCACCGCCGCCTGCATGACGAGCTGCTCGCGGATGACCTTCGCGTTCAGCCGTGATGGCGCGATCCCCGGGTCGCGGCTGTGGTCCAAGGTGCACCCCACGTCACGGGTGCCCGTGAACGCCGTGATGCTCTGCGCGGTCATCGGCGCGATCATCACCGCACCGGCCCTCTACAGCATCGGCGGCGTGCCCGTGGCGTTCCTGGCCATCGTCTCCATCGCGGTGATCGGCCTCTACCTGGCGTTCGCGGTGCCCATCTTCCTCCGTTGGAGGATGGGCTCGACCTTCGAGCCGGGCTCGTGGACGCTCGGGTCGAAGTACAAGTGGATGAACCTGGTGGCCGTCGTCGAGATCGGCATCGTGTCGATCTACTTCATCCTGCCGTTCACGCCGACAGGCACGCCCGGCAACAAGGACTTCGCCTGGAGCAGCTTCAACTACGCCCCGATCCTCACGTTCGGCACCTTGATCGTCCTGGCGATCTGGTGGCGGCTGTCGGCGAGGAAGTGGTTCACCGGACCCCGGCACACCATCGACGAGGCCGTGGTCCGGGCGTTCGACGAGTAGGCCGTCTCCATGGGCGACGCGCAGGTGGAGGTGGAGGTGGAGGTGGAGGCCCTGCTGGACCGCATCCCGGTCCTGGCAGGGCTGCCACGAACGGTCGTCGAGCTGTCCGGTGGGCTGACGAACCAGAACCTCCGGGTCACCACCCCGACCGGCGACTACGTCGTACGACGCTTCTTCGGCGACGCGGAGCTGCTCGGGATCGACCGCGACGTCGAGCACGCCAACACCGTGGCCGCCGCGCACGCCGGGGTCGGTGCACCGGTGGTGGACTACCGCCCCGACCTCGGCGTGATGGTGCTCGGCTTCGTCAGCGGCGCGACCTACGACAACTCGAGCTTCGCCGAGCCGGGCGTGCTGGAGCGGGTGGGCCGGACGGTCCGCCAGCTGCACTCGGGCCCCCGCTTCACCGGCCGGTTCGACATGCTCGAGCGGCAGCCGCGCTACCTGCGCACGGTCCAGGACCGCGGCTACCCGCTCTTCGAGGGCTACGACCGTTTCGACGATGCCTTCCACCGCACCGGCGCCGCGCTGGCCGTGCGGGCCGGCCCCACAGTCCCCTGCAACAACGACCTGCTGGCGGGCAACTTCCTCGACGACGGCGACCGGCTCTGGCTGATCGACTACGAGTACAGCGGGAACAACGACGCCTCCTTCGAGCTGGGCAACACCGCCACCGAGTGCGGGCTCGACGAGGACCAGGTCGACGCGCTGGTGGCGTCGTACTTCGGGGCCCCGCTGCGCCACGAGCTCGCCAGGGTGCGGCTGCAGGCGCTGGTCTCCGCGTACGGGTGGTCGCTGTGGGGTGCCATCCAGGCCCGCGCCAGCCCGCTCGACGCCGACTACGACAGCTGGGGGCGCGAGCGCTTCGAGAAGGCGGCGCGCGGCTTCAGCTCTCGCCGGTTCCCCACGCTCCTGGAGGAGGCAACCAGTGCCGAGTGACGAGGGTCTGCCGTCGCGGGCTCGGGTCGTGGTCGTGGGCGGCGGCGTGATCGGCACCAGCACCGCCTACCACCTGACCCGGCTCGGCTGGACCGACGTCCTGCTGCTCGAGCAGGGCAGCCTCTCCGGCGGTACGACGTGGCACGCGGCCGGCCTCGTCGGACAGCTGCGCGCCTCCGAGAGCGGCACCCGCCTCGTGCAGTACTCCGGAGAGCTGTACGAGCGGCTCGAGGAGGAGACGGGGCTGTCGACCGGCTACCGGCAGTGCGGTGGCCTCATCGTGGCGCGCACCGAGGACCGAATGACCCAGCTGCGGCGCACCGCGGCCACCGCGGAGGCCTTCGGGCTCGAGTGCGCCATGCTGACGCCGGCCGAGGCGCTCGAGCGCTGGCCGGTGATGTCGGTCGACGACCTGCTCGGCGCCATCTGGCTGCCCGGCGACGGCCGTGCGAACCCCACCGACCTGACGGCGGCGCTCGCCAAGGGCGCCCGGATGCGCGGCGCCCGGATCCTCGAGCGCACCCGCGTGCTCGACGTCCTCACCCGCGACGGGGCCGTGTGCGGGGTGCGGACCGACGCCGGCGACGTGGAGGCCGAGGTGGTGGTCAACTGCGCCGGCCAGTGGGCCGCGCAGGTGGGTGCCATGGCCGGGGTGAGCGTGCCGCTGCACGCGTGCGAGCACTTCTACGTGGTGACCGACCAGGTGGACGGCATGCGTCCCGACCTGCCGATCCTGCGTGACCCCGACGGATGGACCTACTTCAAGGAGGAGGTCGGCGGTCTGGTCGTGGGCGGCTTCGAGCCGGAGGCCAAGCCGTGGGTGGGCCCGCACGAGATCCCCTACCCCTTCGAGTTCTCGCTGCTGGAGGAGGACTGGGAGCACTTCTCCGTGCTGATGGACAGCGCCCTGAAGCGGATCCCGGTCCTGCACGAGACCGGGATCCGCAAGCTGTACAACGGCCCTGAGAGCTTCACGCCCGACAACCAGTTCCTGATGGGGGAGGCGCCGGAGGTGCGCGGCTTCTTCGTCGGCGCCGGGCTGAACTCCGTCGGCATCGCGTCGGCCGGGGGCGCCGGCCGCGCGCTCGCCGAGTGGGTGGTGGAGGGCGAGGCCACCGGCGACATGGCAGCGGTCGACATCCGCCGCTTCGCGCCCTTCCACGCGAACCCCCGCTGGCTGCGCGCCCGGGTCGTGGAGATCCTCGGGCTGCACTACGCGGTGCCGTGGCCCAACCGGGAGCTCGAGTCCGCCCGGCCGCTGCGCTGCTCGCCGCTGCACTCGCGCATGGTGGAGCGCAACGCCGTCATGGGCTCGAAGATGGGCTGGGAGCGGCCCAACGTCTTCGCACCTCCCGGCGAGGACCCCGTCCTGGCCTACTCCTGGGGCAGGCCGGCATGGCTCGAGTGGTCGGCGGCCGAGCAGCGTGCGACCAGGGAGGCGGTCGCGCTCTTCGACCAGACGTCGTTCTCGAAGTACCTGGTCACCGGCCGCGACGCCGAGGCCACGCTGCAGTGGCTGTGCACCAACGACGTCGCCGTGCCCGTCGGCCGGGTCGTCTACACCGGGCTGCTCAACCGGCGCGGCACCTACGAGGCCGACCTCACCGTGACCCGGGTCGCCGAGGACGGGTTCCTGCTGGTGAGCTCGTCGGCCACCACCGTGCGCGACCTCGACTGGCTGCGGCGGCACACGCCCGCGGGTCACGACACCGGGGTGGTCGACGTGACCTCGTCGTACGCCGTGCTGGGCGTGATGGGTCCGCGCTCCCGGGAGCTGCTGACCAGGGTGTGCGGCACGGACCTCGGCGACGTCGGGTTCGGCACGTCGCGGCTGTTGGACGTCGGGACGGCGACGGTGCGGGCGACCCGGATCACCTACGTCGGTGAGCTCGGGTGGGAGCTGTACGTGCCCACCGAGATGGCCACCGTCGTGTACGACGAGCTGGTCGGCGCCGGCGCGGACCTCGGGCTCGTCGACGCGGGCTACTACGCGATCGAGTCGCTGCGCCTGGAGAAGGGCTACCGCGCCTTCGGTCGCGAGCTGACCCAGGACCACTCACCGGTGGAGGCCGGCCTGCTGTTCGCCAGCAAGCTCGGCACGGACGTGGACTTCCTGGGCCGCGTCGCGCTCGAGGAGGCACGGGCCGCGGGCCCGCGGCGCCGCTTGGTCTCCTTCGTCGTCGACGACCCGGAGCCGATGCTGTGGGGCGGCGAGCTGGTGCTCCGCGACGGGCGGCCCGTGGGGCAGGTCACCAGTGCGGCCTGGGGCGCGACCCTCGGCGCCTGCGTCGGCCTCGCCTACGTCGCCGATCCCTCGGGCGTCACGACGGCGGAGTGGGTGCGCTCGGGCGGCTATGCGGTCAACGTCGGCGGTTCGGTCCACGCCGTCACAGCCGGCCTGCGGGCGCCGTACGACCCGGACGGTGTGCGGGTGCGCGGCTGACCGACCTCGCTACTGCGCGAACCCGGCGTGCACGTGGTCGTGGTGCGTACGGTCGCTGAACCACTGCGGGGCCGCACCGAGCAGGTAGGGGCCGCCCACGTTGTAGGACCCGGCCGCGGCGGCGGCCTCCATGTACGACGTGACGAGCCGTCGCGGTGTCCGCGGGTCGACGACGAGGTGGCCGTCGATGCGGAAGGTGTCGAAGGCCCGGCCCTGGGGGTGGTCGCTGAGGCGGTCGGTGCCGAAGACGTACAGCGGGTGGCCGCTGCGGACCACGCTCACCCCGATGCGGTAGCGCTGCGACATCCGCAGCATCGCGGCCAGGACGCTGTCGTGGACCCGGCCGGAGCGGACGTCGGCGCGGGCGGCGGGCGGCAGGTCGATGCGGCCGCTGCGCAGCACCGCGCTCGCGTCCGGGGACAGCCGCCGGCGTGCCGGGCCGGGGTGGGACGGGTGGACCCTCGTCGTGTGCCACCCTGCGGCGGACCGGGACAGCCGCACGTCGTACGTCGCACCGCCCGGCACCACGCGGCCGCCGGCACGCCGCCACGAACGGCAGACGACCAGCACGCTCGCGGAGCCGGGGAGCAGACCGCCGAACTGGGCCTCGATCACCTGCAGCGCGCTGTCCGGGCCGTTGCCGTGCCGCTCGACGTGCCGGGCGGCGGCGAGCTTTGCCTCGGGCGTGACGTCCCCGCGGTCGGGCGCCCACGGCGTGACGTCGGGCAGTGCAGGAGGCTCCCGCGACGGCGGGGCCGACGACGGGGCTGCCGTCATGGCTGACGACGGGGCGGCCCGCGCGGAGCCGGCCGGGCCGGGCGACGTCGACGCCTGGTGGCCCGCGCTGCAGCCCGCCAGCAGCGCCGCCCCGCTCAGGAGGAGGAAGCCGCGGCGGTCGACAGGCACCGGCATGACGTCCAGTGTGCTCCGCGTGCCGCCGCACTCCGGCGCTCGCCGTCAGCGGGGTCCGCTGCCCGGTCCGCCGCGGGGTCGTACCAGGCCGTGGTCGAAGGCGAAGACCACGGCCGCAGCCCGGTCCCGCAGCTGCAGCTTGGTGAACACGTGCCCCACATGCGTCTTGACAGTGCCCTCGCCGAGGTAGAGCTCCTCGGCGATCTCGGTGTTGCTCCGACCGGAGGCGATCAGAGCGAGCACCTCACGCTCCCGGGGGGTCAGCACCGCGAGCGCCTCGTCGGGCTGCGGCGGGACCGGGCCGTCGCGGTAGGCAGCCAGGACGCGCGCGGTGACGGCCGGGTCGAGCCAGGCGCCGCCCCCGGCGACGGTCCGGACGGCCCGCTGGAGGTCCTCGACCGGGACGCCCTTGAGCAAGAAGCCCGCCGCACCCGCGCGGAGCGCGCCGGCCAGCACGTCCTCGTCCTCGAACGTGGTGAGGACGAGCACGGGCGGGGCCCCTTCGGAGGCGCCCAGCTGCCGGGTAGCCGTCACGCCGTCCACCCCGGGCATCCGCACGTCCATCAGGACGACGTCGGGCTGCGTCTGCCTCACCGCGTCCAGGACGCCCGCGCCGTCCGACAGCTCGGCGACGACCTCGAACCCGAACCGTGCCCGCAGGATGCCCCGCAGGCCGGCGCGGACGAGCTCCTGGTCGTCGACCAGCAGGACCCGGATCACGCGCTCGTCGCCGGGTCGGAGGCTCCGGGCAGCACGGCGCGCACCTGCCAGCCCCTGCCGGACGGCCCGGCCGCCAGCTGGCCGCCGACGACCTCGGCGCGCTCCCTCATGCCGGACAGTCCCACCCCGTCCCGGTCGCTCGGACGCGGCTCCCCCTCGCTGTCGACCGTCAGGACCGTGCGTGTCGGGTCGACCTCGACTCGCACGCGGATCGCGGCGCCCGGCGCGTGACGAACGGCGTTGGTCAACGCCTCCTGCAGGATGCGGTACGCCGTGACCGCCACGGTCGCCGGAAGCCGCGCCGGCTCACCGGCCACGTCGTAGGACACGTCGGCACCGGCCTTGCGGAACCCGTCGACCAGGGTCGGGAGCTGCTCGCCGCCGGGCAGCGGCATCGTCGAGGACGACGCGCCGTCCTCGCGCAGCAGGCCGACGGCGTGGCGCACCTCGCTGAGGCTCTGCCGGCCGAGCCGCTCCGCCTCGACCAGGGAGGCGATGGCCTCCGCGGGGTCCTCCTCGACGGCGAGGCGGGCGCTGGACACGTGCAGCTGGGAGACGGTCAGCGCATGGCCGATCACGTCGTGCAGCTCGCGCGCGATCCGGTTGCGCTCCTCGGCACGAGCCCGGTCGGCCAGCCCCGCCTGCGCGGCACGCAGCTCACCGATGAGCTGGGCCTGGCGGCGAGCCATCGCCGCGACGACGACCGTGAAGACGGTGCCGGCGATCCAGGAGCCCCAGCCCAGGTCCTCGTCCACCGCGACCCACTCGATGACGACCACCGCGGCGGCGGCGGCGGTGAATGCCGCGCCGGCCGGCACCCCCGCTCGCAGCGTGCACCACCCGGCCAAAACGCAGAGCGCGAACCAGCCGATGTTCGAGGGGTCTCCCGCGCAGAGGAGCACGACGCCCGAGGCGGCGACCCCGCTGACGGCGAGCAGCCGCCAGCCGGTGGTGTCGAGGAACAGGGCGGCCACGACGCCGACGACGACGCCGACGACGATGCCGGCGGCGTCGCGATGGCTCAGCGAGGCGCCGACGGCGACGAGCAGCACGACGGCAGCGGCTACCGCCCGGCGCGCCGCGCGCTCGGTCATGTCCGCAAGCCTAGAGGAGCGCACGCGACCTCACAGCGAGGTGCGCCGGGCCTCTGCCGACCTGTAGAACTCTGAGGAGGTCGGCCGGGCCGTCTGTGTCCATGCAGACGAGCATCGCGGCCGCGAGGCGACGACACATCGGGCCACAGGCGGAGCCTCGTCTCTCCCCCAGGGCAGAGATCCCGGCGCTGGGCGAGGACTTCCAGCCGTGCAACGGACCCGAGCTGACCGTTGTCCACAGGCGTCGAGGGCAGGCGGCACCCGGCGACCGGCCCCGGTAGAGTCGCCGGATGCCGACTGCCTTCGACCCGAACGACCACGACGTCTTCCTCCTGCGCCAGCGCTGGACGATGGTCATCAACCGCTACGTGTTCTCGTTGCCCACCCCCGACGGCCAGGAGGGCCCGCCGGTCGCGTTCGTGGAGCAGAAGCGCTTCAAGTTCAAGGAGGACATCCGCTTCTACACCGACGAGTCCAAGCAGGTGGAGCTGCTGCGGATCAAGGCCCGCCAGCGGTTCGACCCCGCGGCGCGCTACGACATCACCGGCCCCGACGGGGAGAAGATCGGTGAGATCCAGAAGGTGTTCGGGCGCAGCCTGTTCCGCTCGACGTACCGGCTCTACGACGCGACGGGCGTCGAGACGTGCGAGGCCAAGGAGCGAAGCCTGGCGGTGGCGCTGCTGCGCCGGGCGGTCGGCTTCGTCCCCTACATCGGCAACTACGCCGACTGGCTCCCGATCCCCTACCACTTCGTGTTCATGCGCGGTGACCAGGTGCTCGTGAACCACACCCGGCAGGCCTGGAAGCTGACCGACCACTACACCATCGACTGCACCCCGGACAGCGGGCGGACGCTCGACCGGCGCCTGGTGCTGGCCGCAGCGGTCGGCATGGACGCGCTGCAGGCCCGATGACCGTTCCGTCACGCCCAGATCGGAGAGCACCCAGATGACCGACGACCCCTACTACGCCGCACCACCCCCGCCGCCGGGCCAGCCCTACCAGACCCAGCGTGCGGGGGCCGGCTTGGCCATCGCCGCACTGGTGCTGGGGATCCTCGCGCTCCTGTTGTCGTGGACGATCCTGGGCGGAGTCGTGCTGGGCCTCCTGGCGATCATCCTGGGCTGGGTCGCCTCGCGCCGGGCCCGGCGCGGTCTCGCGAGCGGCCGGGGCATGGCCATCACCGGCATCGTCCTCGGCGTCGTCGGGCTGCTCATCGCGGTGGCCCTGATCGCGGTCGGCGTGTCGATCTTCAACAGCCCGAACGTCCAGAACCTGCGTCAGTGCCTCAACGACGCCAACGGCGACAAGGCCAAGATCCAGCAGTGCCAGGACGAGTTCCGACACCACGTTCAGCACAACGGCGGCTGAGCCTCGGCCCCTCGCCTCAGGCGACCGTCCCGGCGGGAGTCTTCCCGCCGGGACGCTCCGCGCGGTACAACGAAGCCATGACCTCGCGGTCGACATGGCGTGAGACTGCTCCGGCGACGAGGGCCTACCAGGCCGTGGCGACCGTGTACCTCGCGGGCCTGTCGGCCTGGCTGGTCCTGGGACTGCTGCCGGCGCTCTCCGGTGCCGTCCCGGCGCTGCACGACGCCCTGATGTCGCTCGCCGCCGGGCACGGGCGGCTAGCGACGTACGCCGGTCGGGTCGCCGGCGACGACGACATGATGGCCTCATCCCTGGGCTGGGTGGTGCTGAGCTACCTGTTCAGCCTCCTCAACCTCGCGCTGGGCGTGCTGCTCATCCTCAAGCGCGCCGACGAGGTGGTGCCCCGACTGCTCGCCCTGGCGGTGATGGGGACCGCGGCCACCTTCAACGAGCCCAGCCACGACGTGTTCCACCTGCTGGGCAGCCCGCCGCCGGTCCAGGTGGTCCACTTCACCTTCCACCTCGTCTCCGGGACGGCCTACCTGTGGGCGGTGGCGCTGTTCCCGGACGGCTCCCTGCCCCGAGCGACCGGGACGGCGCGACGCCTACGGACGGTCGCCGCCGTGGCCGCGACCGTCGCGGTCATCCTCATCTGCTGGCGCAGCAGCTTCATCTCCCATCCCCCGTTCTTCGTGGTGTTCTTCGGCGTGCTGGTCCCCGTCGTCGGCATCACGGCGCAGACGCTGCGGCTGCGCAGCGCGCAGGCGTCGCACCGGGTGCGGGTCGCCGAGCAGGCGCGGCTGCTGCGGACCGCGCTCCTGCCGGCGCTCGCGGTGTCGCTGGCCTGGGGAGTCGGACACGTCCTGATGCTCACCGTCGGAGGAGCCGACGTGGGCGCCCGGGTCGTCCAGGACGTCCAGGTCGGCTTCCCGGCCGTGTTCGCCGTCGTCCCGGTGGTGATGTTCGTCGCGATCGTGCGTCACGGGCTGTGGGACATCGACCTGGTCGTCAGCCGGGCGCTGCTGATCGCCGTCCTCGTGGCGTCGGTCACGCTGGTGTACGTCGCGGCGGTCGGCGTCACCGGCCTGCTGCTCGGCGGCCGCGGCTGGGCCGTGGTCGTCCCGTTGGTCGCCGTCGCCTGCGTCGCGGAGCCGATCCGGCAACGCGCCCAGGCGTTGTGCAACCGGCTGGTCTTCGGCCAGGAGCTGTCGCCGCGCGACGCGGTCCGGTCCCTGGTGGACCGGTTCTCCGGCGTGGGCGACACCGACGAGCTCACCGAGCTGACGCGGGTCGTGGTCGCGAGCAGCCGGGCGAGCGCCGCGGCCGTCTGGCTCACGGGGCCCGAGGAGCTGGTTCTGCTGGCCCGGCACCCGGCGGACCGTGCGGTGCCGACCGCACTGCGCGTGCCCGTGGCCGGCCTCGAGGGCTGCCGGGCCGTGCTGGCTCCGGCCACGGTGTGGCCGGTGACCTACCAGGGCGACCTGCTGGCGGTGCTCGCCGTGAGCACCCCCCGCGGGGTCGCGCTGACCCGTCGTGAGTGCCGCCTGCTCGACGACCTGTCCCACCATGCCGGCCTGCTGGTGGCGAACGCCCGGCTCACCGTGGACCTCGCCCGCGAGCTGGACGTGGTCCAGGCGCGCGCCGCGGAGCTGCGCCGGTCGCGGCAGGAGGTCGTCGTCGCGCAGGACCGTCGCCGCCGGAGCCTGGAGCGCGACATCCACGACGGCGCCCAGCAGCAGCTCGTGGCGCTGCTCATCATGCTGCGGTCGCTGGGCCGGCGGGCCACACCCGGCGGGCTGCCCGCCTCCGCCATCGACGGTGTGCGCGGAGTCGTCGCGGCCACCGCGGAGACGCTCACCCGGCTGTCGACCGGGAACGTCCCGGCGATCCTCGCGGTCGACGGGCTCGAGGCCGCCTTGCGCGACGCCGCCGACGGCGTCAGCCGCGTCGGCCCGGCCGTCGACGTGCAGGTGAGCGCGCCGGCCCTGGCGACCACCGTCCTGGCCGGGGGTGTCGAGGCCGACACGGCCGTCTACTTCTGCTGCCTCGAGGCCCTGCAGAACGCCGTGAAGCACGCCGACGCGACGAGGGTGGCGGTACGGGTCCTCGCGGACGCGGACCACCTGGAGTTCACCGTGACCGACGACGGCCGCGGGTTCGACGGGGCCGACGTCCTGGGCGGCTCGGGGCTGGCGAACCTGGGGTCGCGGCTGGTGCCGCTCGGCGGCCGGGTGAGCGTGGAGTCGACACCGGGAGGCGGGACGACCGTGCGCGGCTTCCTGCCGGCAGCCGGTCTGGCCGCCGAGCCCCGCGACCGTCCCGTGGGGGCACCGACATGAGCGAGGAGCACCTGCGCATGCCGCTGCTGCGGGCGTCGACCGTGACGATCGGCCGCGCCGCCTGCGTGCTGGCCGTGGCGGCCGTCGCGCACGTCGTGGGTCGCCAGGTCGGCTCCGCCGCACTCGACCGGTGGGTGTGGCTGGTCGCGAGCGTGGTCCTGGCCGCCGTGGTCATCGCCTCGCGGTCGCTGCTGGACCGGTTGGCGGACCGGGTCGCGTACGGCGCGGCGGGCGACCCGCACTCGAGGCTCTCCGGCTTCGTCGAGCGGATCTCCGAGACGCTGGCGGTCGACGACGTCCTGCCGCGGGTGGCGCAGACCGTCACCCAGGCCACCCACAGCGACCGCAGCGACGTGCGCCTGTGGCTCGGCGGCGGCGTGGAGGTGCGGGAGGTCTGGCCGCCGGCCTCCGAGGCTCCGACGCGTGCGGCCGTGGACGTGCCGCTGCGCCACCACGGCGACCAGGTCGGCGTGCTGGGAGTCGCGACCGAGCGGCACGCCCTCACCGGTGACGGCCGTGCGCTCCTGGACCGGCTCGCCGGCACGGCGGGCCTCGCACTGGCCAACGTCCGGCTCACCTACGACCTGCGGCACCGGCTGGAGGAGTCACGGGAGCTGGCCGGCCACCTCGCCCGGTCCCGGCAGCGGCTCCTCGCCGCCGACGAGGAGCAGACCGAGCGGTTCACCCAGCTCATCGACGAGCGCGTCCGGCGCCGCCTGGAGGCGGTCGAGAGCTGCCTGGACCGCGCCCGGCCCCCGCGCGCGACGCTCGAGAGCGCGCTCGCGGAGGCGGTGTCGTCCGCGACGTCGGCGTTGGAGGAGCTGCGCGACATCGCCGCCGGGGTCTTCCCGCCGACGCTGACCGACAACGGGCTGCGCGTCGCCCTGGAGACCACCGCGCTCAAGTACGACGGTCGCGTCGTGGTCGCCCACCACGGCCCCGAACGGCGCGTCTCCCCGGCGGTCGAGGCCGCGGCCTACCGGTGCTCGGTGGAGCTCGTCCGCGAGTGCGCGGCCGCGGGTGGACACGCCCGCGTCGACCTGGACCCGCGCGAGGAGCGCCTGCGGGTGGGCATCCGGCTCGACCACGCACCGTCGACGGGCACCATGCAGCTGGTGGCCGACCGCGTCGAGGCCATGGACGGCGTGCTCGACGACCACCCGGAGGCGTCCCTGAACGGGACCGGCTCCCCGCCGTACCGGGTGCTGCTCGACTGGCCCCTGACCGAGCCCGAGGGGTCGCCATGACCATCCGTCTGGTCCTCGGCGAGGACAACGCCCTGCTCAGGGAGGGGATGCGCGGCCTGCTGTCGCTGTCGGAGGACATCGAGGTGGTCGCGAGCTGCGCCGACCTGCCGACGCTGCGCGAGAGCGTGGACGCGCTGCGCCCGGACGTGGTCCTCACCGACATCCGGATGCCGCCGTCCTGGACCGATGAAGGGGTGCAGATCGCGCGGCACTGCCGCGCGCACCACCCCGACACCGGTGTCGTGCTGCTCAGCCAGTACGTCGACCCGGGCTACGTGCGCTCCCTGCTGGACAGCGGGTCGGCCGGTCGCGGCTACCTGCTCAAGGAGCGGGTCTCCGACCTCGACGAGCTGGTGTCCGCGGTGACGACGGTCGCCTCCGGCGGGTCGGTGGTCGACCCGCAGGTGATCGAGCACCTGGTCAAGGCCGGCATGAGCCGCGGCGACCGCAACGTCGGCAGGCTGAGCGCCCGCGAGCTGGAGGTCTTGGCCGAGATGTCTCGGGGTCACAGCAACGCGACCATCGCCTCCACGCTGTTCATCACCCAGCGGGCCGTCGAGAAGCACATCAACTCGATCTTCGCGAAGCTGGGCGTGGCGGGCTCGGACGGGGCGCACCCCCGGGTGCGGGCGGTGCTGCTCTACCTGTCGGGCAGCGTCTCGTGAGCGGCTCGACGTCATGCCGCCGCTGAGCCTGCTGGTGGTCGACGACCAGCCGTCCTTCCGCGTCGCCATCCGCGCCATGTTCGAGGACGGGCAGGGCGACGGCTCCCAGGACGGCGACCCGTTCGAGGTCGTGGGGGTGGCCGTCGACGGCGAGCAGGCGGTGGACCTCGCGTCGTCGCTGCGTCCCGACGTCGTGCTCATGGACGTGCGGCTGCCCGGCATCGACGGCCCCCAGGCGACCCGGCTCATCCTCGCCCACGACGCCTCTGTCAGCGTCGTGCTGATGTCGACGGCCCGCCGTGGGGACCTCGCCGCCGACCTGCTCGAGTGCGGGGCCGTGGGATTCCTGGCGAAGGAGACCCTCGAGCCGGCGTCGCTGCGTCGGCTGCTGGGGCGGTGAGGTGCCGCGGACGTGCCACTGCCCGGTGGCCGTGAGGGCCACCGGGCAGCGTCACCGTGCGGTATCTGGGGTGGGGTGTGGGGGTGCGGGCTCAGCCGAAGTTCTCCGAGGCCACGAACGGCGCCGTGTTCACGTAGTTCTGCAGGGTGATCGGGTGCGCCTTGGTGCCGCTGCCGGTGTGCGTGGTCACCAGCACGCTCGAGGACACCGCCGCACCGGTGTAGGCGCCGGAGGTGAACGTCCCGGACAGCGTGAACGGAGACGTCGTGCCGATGCGCCGCAGCGTCACCGTCCCGTTGGACGGGTTCAGACCCGAGCCCGCCGGCCAGTTCACCGTCATCGTGCCGGTCTGGGTGATCGCACCGGTC
>JAICKK010000006.1 GCA_025927955.1 Nocardioidaceae bacterium | reverse complement strand
GGGACTGCTGCTGGCCGGCACCGCCACGTTGACGGTCGCGCTGATCGTCCTCGGTGCCTACTTCCAGTTCTCGGCCCTGAACCAGGGCGTGCCCGTGCTCGGCCTGGTCTGCGTGATCGTCTACATCATCGGCTTCGCGATCGGGCTGGGGCCGGTCTTCTGGCTGATGATCTCCGAGATCTACCCCTTGCAGTTCCGCAGCCAGGCGATGGCCGTGGCCACGATCTGCAACTGGGGCGTGAACTTCATCGTCTCCTTCTTCTTCCTCCAGGAGACCAAGGCCATCGGGCGCGGTCCCACCTTCTGGATCTACGCCGCGGTGGGCATCGTGGCCATCGCCTTCTTCTGGTTCAAGGTCCCCGAGACGAAGAACCGGCCCCTGGAGGACATCGAGCGCGAGATCGGCGGCGAGGAGCTGGCCCGGGCGCTGTCCGACAACGGCGGAGCCTCCCGCGGCGGGGACGAGTCCTAGCCACCATCTCGGTCACCCTCGCGCATGGCCCGCTCCGAGGCGACAGCCGTGGCCACGTCGCGGGGGTAGGTGCGCACGGCGACCAGCAGGATCAGCCCGGACAGCAGCAGCGGCGCGAGCATGACCAGGAACGTGCTCGTCAGACCCTGTCCCCGCCCGCCGAAGACGTTGCCGGCGACCAGCCCGAACGTCACCGGCGCCGACGCCTCCAGTGCCCCGCGGCACACCGTGCGGACCGACTCGGCCCTCCCCCAGAGCCGGGCCGGCATCACGTCGAGCCTGGCCGCGTCCAGCGGCGGGTTCGAGGCGGCGAACACGAACGCGCCGGGCAGGATCAGTGCCAGCGCGAGGCCGAGGGAGCCGGTCGCGATGCCGGGCGCGAACAGCACGGCGGCGACCACGAACGTGACCGCGGGCACGACGACGCGCGCGTTGACCCGGCCATGGCTCAGCAGCCGGTCCGCCGACCAGCCGCCCGCCAGCACCCCGGCGATCGCCACGACCCCGACGAGCAGGGCCAGGGAGGACGCGGCGGCGCGGCCGACGCCGTAGTGCTGCTGCATCCACTGGATGCCGAAGAACCGGAAGCCGGAGAAGAAGAAGTAGCCGAGGGCGCTGGCGACGATGACGATCGCGTTGGTGCGGATGCGCAGGACGTACCGGACGGCGGCCGGCAGCCCCATCGTGCTCGGGTCCCGGCGCAGGACCAGCGCCGGCCTCGGGCCGACGCCGTGCTCGCGGATCTGCTCCGCCGCCAGGTCGTCGCCTCCACGGTCTCCCTCGACCGGGCCCCCGATGGCGCCATCGGGTCCGGCCCCCTCCCGGACACGCTGTGCGGAGAGGACGTCGTGCTGGCCGGCGGGCATCTGGCTGGGGCCTCCGCGCATCGGCTCGGGCAGCCGGAACACGAGCCAGGACACCCCGGCGGCCGGTACGGCGAGCACCAGCATGGCGGCGCGCCAGGTGCCGAACACCGACGCGGCCAGGCTGGCCAGGATGACGCCCACGCCGGTGCCGACCAGCTCGCCGGACAGCACGAAGCCGTAGATCCGGCCGCGTTCGGCGGAGGGGAAGTAGTCTCCGATCAGCGAGGCGACAGCCGGATAGGCGACCGCGATGACCATGCCGAGGAAGACGCGGGTGGCCAGCAGGACGAGATAGCTGGTCGCCAGACCGCTGGCGATGGTGGCGGCCGTCCACACCACGGTCCCCCAGGCCAGCATGCGGCTGCGGTCGGCCCGGTCGACGTACACGCCGAACGGCAGGGTCGCGACGGCGCTGACGGCGGTGGTGATCGACCCCAGGAGCCCGAACTGCGCCTTGGAGATGCCGAAGTAGTCCTGGATCGCGCCGGCGGTCGCGCTCAGCGCCCCCTGGTCGGCCACCGCCAGCGCGAGCGCGCAGGTCAGCACCACGATCACGGAACGGCGGGCGCGGCCCCCCAGGAGCGCGTCGACCCGCCGGCCGCCGGCGGCGCCGAGGCCGGCCAGCCAGCCCGGGACGGCCCGCGCCATCCGCGACGTCACCCTGCGGAACCTGCGCTCACGTCACGTGCCCTCCCGGCCGGTTCGGTATCGCGCGCCGTACCCAGCCGAAGGGGCCACCACACTGCTGATGCCGTGGAACTAGGGCGTGTCCCGCACTAGAACAGCGCACCCTGCTCGAGCCGCAGCAGCAGCTGCTTGCGTTCCACGCCACCGGCGTAGCCGCTGAGCGAGCCGTTGGCCCCCACCACACGGTGACACGGCACGACGATGCCGATGGGGTTGCGGCCGTTGGCGGCGCCGACGGCGCGGGAGGCGCCGCGCGGCATGCCGAGCCGGGCGGCGAGCTCGCCGTACGACGCGGTCTGGCCGTAGCCGATCCGTCGCAGCTCGTCCCAGACGCGTCGCTGGAACTCCGTCCCGTCGGGGTCGAGCGGGAGGTCGAACTCGCGGAGCTCGCCGGCGAAGTAGGCGCGCAGCTGCCGAGCCGCCTCGACGAGCAGCGGATGGTCGTCGCGTCGCTCCCCCACGGACCTGTCGCCGGCGCGCTGCTCGGCGACCCTCATCGACGACCGTGGGGACGCGTCCGGGGGCGGTGTCGCGGTGAACTCGATGGCGGTGATCGCGTCGCCATCCGCGACGATGCGGATGGGCCCTGCCGGGGAGTCGGTCATGGTCCACATGTGGGTGCTCCTTGCTGTGGGAAGCCCGGTGCCGTCGCCGGGCGTGGGGCCCGGCCCGAGGGCCGGAGGTCGAGGGTCGACCAGAGGTGCATGAGCGCGTAGGAGCGCCAGGGCCGCCACCGGTCGCTGAGCCCTGCTGTGTCGGGGTCCGCACCCAGGCCCCGCAGTGCCCGGCGCACACCGACGTCGGTGGGCAGGAAGACGTCGGGGTCGCCGAGGGCCCGCAGCGCGACGTAGTCGGCGGTCCACGGACCTACGCCGGGCAGCGCCAGCAGCCGCGCCCGGACCTCGGCCCGGTCCCCGCTGCGGTCCAGCGGCACCTCCTCCGCGGCGAGCGCGCGGCACAGGGCCACGAGCGCGCGCCCACGGGCTCGTGGCATGGGCAAGGTCGCCGGGTCCACCTCGGCCAGGTCCTCCGGACGCGGGAACAGCCGGTCGGGCGCGCCCGGCGGCGAGTCGTCGCTGGTGCGGGCGCCGTACGCGGCGGCCAGCCTCCCGCCCAGCGCAACGGCCCCCGCCAGCGAGACCTGCTGGCCGAGCACCGCGCGGATGGCGGCCTCGTCGCCGTCGACGGCACCGGGCACCCGCAGTCCCGGGCGTCGCCGCACCAGGGCGGCCATCCACGGGTCTGCGGACAGCTCCTCGTCGACCGCGACCGGGTCGCAGTCGGCGTCCAACAGCCGTCGGCAGCGCTCGACCGCAGCGCCCACGTCGCGGAGGTCGTCGACGGCCAGGCGACATCCCACGAAGGCGGCCGCGGTGTCGCCGCCGGCTGCGTCCGAGGGGAGGGTGAGCCGGACCCGCCCCTGACCGTGCGGGAGCCGCAGGGTCCGTTCGTACCAGTCCGGTCCGCCGGCCTCCACCGCCGGCACCAGATGGGCGGTCAGGAAGCGCAGCAGCTCACGGCCGGAGTACGGCGCGCGCACAGGCAGGCGCAGCTCGAGCAGGCCGGTGCTCGCCCCCTCCGGGCGCGAGGGTCGACGGGCCCGTTCGCGCAGCTGGCTCGGCGTGGTGGCGTAGACCTCCCGCACGGTGTCGTTGAACTGCCGGATGCTGGCGAACCCGGCTGCGAACGCGACGTCGCCGAAGGCCATCGTGGTCGTCTCGACGAGGACCCTGGCCTGCTGGGCCCGGCGCGCACGCGCGAGGGCCAGCGGACCGGCACCCAGCTCGGCGTTGAGCAGGCGGTTCAGGTGCCTGGCGGTGTAGCCCATCCTCCGGGCGAGGCCCTCGACACCCTCGCGCTCGACGACCCCGTCGTTGACCAGCCGCATGGCCCGCCCGGCGGCGTCGCCCGAGACGTCCCAGTCCGGCGACCCCGGGGTGGCGTCGGGGCGGCACCGCTTGCAGGCGCGGAACCCCGCTGCCTGAGCTGCCGCCGCGGACCGGTGGAACGTGACGTGAGCCTTCGCGGGGGTGCGCGCGGGGCAGGACGGCCGACAGTAGATCCCGGTCGAGGTCACGCCCGTGTAGAAGACGCCGTCGAACCGCCGGTCCCGGCTCTTCACCGCCCGGTAGCAGGCCTCGGTGTCCTCGATGTCCATACGGGAATCCTGCCTCACGCCGCCGACCACCGCTGGCGGGATTCGGACATGGCCGTCGGGCGAGCGATGCCTCGGTCTCAGGGTTGGAACCGGTAGCCCATGCCGGGTTCGTTGACCAGGTACCGGGGCCGGGCGGGGTCGGGTTCGAGCTTGCGGCGCAGCTGGGCCATGTAGAGACGCAGGTTGCCTTGGGCGGTCTCGTAGCCGGGTCCCCACACCTCGGCGAGCAGCACGCGTTGGGTGAGGAGCTTGCCGGGGTGGCGGACCAGTACCTCCAGCAGGTGCCATTCGGTGGGGGTCAGGCGTACGTCGCACTGCTGACCGTCCAGGGTCTTGCGGGCGCGGCGTGCGGCGAGGTCCACGCTGACCTCCCCCACCTGGACGACCGGCTCGTCGCCGACGGGTGAGCCGCGTCGCGCCATGGCACGCAGCCGGGCGAGCAGCTCGTCCATGCCGAAGGGCTTGGTGACGTAGTCGTCTGCACCGGCGTCGAGGGCCTCGACCTTGTCGGTGCTGTCCGAGCGCCCGGACAGCACCAGGATGGGCACCGTCGTCCAGCCGCGCAGGCCGCCGATCACCTCGACCCCGTCGAGGTCGGGCAGCCCGAGGTCGAGTATCACCAGGTCGGGCGGGCTCGTCGCCGCTGCGGCGAGTGCCTGGCGGCCGTCGGCGGTGGCGATGACCTCGTAGCCGCGGGCGCGCAGGTTGATCGAGAGGGCGCGGAGGATCTGCGGCTCGTCGTCGACGACCAGGACCCGGCTCACCGGCCGGCTCCGGTACGTTCGCGTGGTCCGGTGAGGGGCTCGTCGGTCGCGGGCAGTGCCAGCACCATGGTGAGCCCACCGCCTGGGGTGTCGCGGGGCTCGAGGCGGCCGCCCATGGCCTCGGCCAGGCCGCGGCACAGCGCCAGCCCCAGGCCGATGCCGTGGGTGTTGTCGGTGTCGCCGAGCCGCTGGAACGGCAGGAACACCCGGTCCCGGTCCGCCGAGGGGATGCCCGGGCCGTGGTCGACCAGCCGCAGCTCGACTCGGCCGGGCCTGGACGTGGCAGCGAGCATCGGCGGTCGCGTGTGCGGGGAGTGCCGCAGCGCGTTGTCGGCAAGGTTGACCAGCACCCGCTCGAGGAGTCCGGCGTCGGCGACCACGACGGGCAGTGTCTCGGGCAGCTCGACCCGCACCTCCCGGCCGGCGGGGCCCATCGCGTCCAGGGCGGCGGCGACCACCTCGTCCAGGGCGACCCGCCGCAGCCGTACCGGCATGGCTCCGGCCTGCAGCCGGCTCAGGTCCAGCAGGTTGTCCACCAGCGCGGTCAGTCGGTCCAGTGACTCATCGGCTGCGACCAGGAGCTCGCGGCGGTCGGCCGGGGCGAGCCGGGCCTCCTCCGTGCTGAGCAGGCTGGAGACGGACGCCTTGGCCGCGGCGAGCGGGGTACGCAGGTCATGTCCGACGGCCGCCAACAGCGCGGTCCGGACCCGGTTGGCCTCGGCGAGGATCCGCGACTCCGCCTCGGCCCGGTCCCGCTGGCGGGTCCGGCGCGCCGCCTGGTCGACCGCACCGCTGACCAGCATCGCGACCAGCACGAAGACCAGCAGCGCCAGCGCGTTGCCCGGCTCGTCGATGGTGAGCGTGTGCAGGGGCGGGGTGAAGTAGTAGTTGAGGAGCACCGAGGCCAGCACCGCCGCGACGAGAGCCGGCAGCAGCCCGCCCGCCAGCGCGGCCACCACCGCGGTGAGCAGGAACAGCAGGATGTCGCTGATCAGGTTGACATGGGGCCGCAGCGGCGTCAGGGCGGCGGTCAGCAGCCACGGAAGGGCCACCGCGAACAGGAAGCCGGCAAGGCGGCTCCTAGCGGGACGACGCACGCTGAGCACCAGACCAGTGTGCCGCGACGGCGCCGAGGAGTCGCCGGGACAGCGCGGCGACCAGCACGGCGCCGGCGGCCGAGGCGGCCAACCGGGTCAGGTCGCCGACGGAGGACGTCAGCACGCCGTACCGGTTCTCGGCGAAGCCGGTGGCCCACGCCCAGGCCACGATCCCGGTCACCGCCGCCACGGTGCGCGGCAGCGCGGCGCAGGCGAGGCCGGCGACCACCACGAGGACGGTGTCGGCGACCAGGGCTCCTGCTCCCGCAGCGATCAGCACCATCGCGACGAAGAGCAGCAGCCCGTTGGCGATGCTCCAGCGGATCCCGGGCTCCTCCCGCATCCGCGACGCGGGCGGCACGCCGCGGCCGGTCCTGGGCTGCGATCCGAGGGTGCTCATGGCTCCATCGAAGAGCACACCCGAGCCGGTGGAAGGCTTCCTCACAGGATCCTGACATCGGTGGGTGCGATCCTGACGTTCCCCATGCGGCGCCTCCACCGAGCCTGTTAGGGACCCGTTAGCGCGGCGGGCGGAGGCCTGCGGGGGTGCTTGCATGGAGTGGTGACGAGCACGGCGCCGCCCGAGGTGCGCGGGCGGGTCCGCTCCTGGCTGTTCGAGCAGGCGCCGGACCCGACCGGCGGCCACCCCGGCCCGCACACCAGCGGCAACGCGGCGCACGGCCCGCAGGCCTGGTGGCGGGTGATGTGTCTGACCGGTGTGGACTACTTCTCGACGTTGGGGTACCAGCCCGGCATCGCGGCTCTCGCGGCCGGCGTGCTGTCGCCGGTCGCCACCATCGTGCTGGTGCTGCTGACGCTCCTCGGCGCGTTGCCGGTCTACCGACGCGTGGCCGCCGAGAGCCCACACGGGCAGGGATCGATCGCGATGCTCGAGCGGCTGCTGCCATTCTGGCGGGGCAAGCTGTTCGTCCTGGTGCTGCTGGGCTTCGCTGCGACCGACTTCGTGATCACGATCACGCTGTCGGCCGCGGACGCCGCGGCACACATCGTCGAGAACCCGCACGTGGCCAACGTGCTGCACGGACAGAACGTCGCTATCACCCTGCTGCTGGTGGCTGTCCTCGGCGCGGTCTTCCTGCGCGGGTTCCGCGACGCGATCGGTGTCGCGGTGCCACTCGTCGTCGTCTACCTCGTCCTCAACGCGGTCGTGGTGGTGGTGGCCTTCGGGCACGTGGTCGCCCACCCACAGGTCATGGGCGACTGGACCGAAGCGCTGACCCGCCAGCACGGTGATCCGGTGATGATCGTGACGATCGCGGTCCTGGTGTTCCCCAAGCTGGCGCTGGGCATGTCCGGCTTCGAGACGGGCGTCGCGGTCATGCCGCTGGTCCGCGGCAGCGCCGGCGACACCGAGGAGCGGCCGGCCGGCCGGATCCGCAACACCCGCAAGCTGCTCACCACCGCCGCGGTGATCATGAGCTGCTACCTCATCACCAGCAGCCTGGTGACCACCTGGCTGATCCCCCCGGCCGCCTTCCGCGACGGCGGCGCGGCATCCGGACGGGCCCTGGCCTACCTCGCGCACGGCTACCTCGGCGACGGCTTCGGCACCGTCTACGACGCCTCCACCGTGGCGATCCTGTGGTTCGCCGGCGCCTCGGCGATGGCCGGGCTGCTCAACCTGGTGCCGCGCTACCTGCCGCGCTTCGGCATGGCACCGGAGTGGACCCGTGCGGTGCGCCCCCTGGTCCTGGTGCTCACCGCGATCGCCTTCGCCATCACCTGGATCTTCCACGCCGACGTCAACGCGCAGGGCGGCGCCTACGCCACCGGCGTACTGGTGCTGTTCACCTCCGCCGGGGTGGCGGTGACCCTGGCCGCTCGGCGGGCGCGGCAGCGGCGGCTGATGGTCGGGTTCGCGCTCACCACACTCGTGCTGCTCTACACGACGCTGGACAACATCACCGAGCGGCCCGACGGGGTCAAGATCGGCCTGTGCTTCATCGCCGCGATCATCGTGCTCTCGATCGCCTCACGGCTGCGGCGCTCCTTCGAGCTGCGCACCACCCGCGTGGTGCTCGACCCCACGGCCGACCTCTTCGTCCGGGACTGCGCGCGCCGGTCGATCCGGCTCGTCGCGAACGAACCCGACGCCCGCGACCCCGCCGAGTACTCCGACAAGCTCGCCCAGATCGTCGGGGACAACGACCTGCCCGACGCCCAGGACATCGTCTTCGTCGAGGTCACCATCAGCGACCCCTCCGACTTCGAGTCGGTGCTCGAGGTCCGCGGCCACGTGCTGCACCGCACCTACCGGGTCATCACGATGACCTCTCCCAGCGTGCCCAACGCGCTGGCCGCCCTCCTGCTGCACATCCGTGACCAGACCGGAGCGAGGCCTCACCTGTACGTCGAGTGGACCGAGGGAAGCCCGATCGGCAACCTCGTGCGGTTCCTGCTCTTCGGCGTCGGCGAGGTCGCACCCGTCACCCGCGAGGTCCTCCGACGCGCCGAACCCGACCGACGGCACCGACCCCACCTCCACGCCGGGTGACCGCCACCGCACTCGGACGGCGTCGTGCAGCACGGTCGCACCGGCTGAGGCCCGGCTGCCGACCGGGCGGTCCCGGCGTGTCACAACGTTGGCCCACTGCTGTCCGTGGGACCACGTCCGAGGGGTACCCCCGACCGGATTCGAACCGGCGCTACCGCCTTGAGAGGGCGGCGTGCTAGGCCACTACACAACGGGGGCGAGAACGAGCCGAGACTCTAGCGAGGCCAGAGGACCAGCGTCCAATCGTGAGCGTCCACCGAGCCTGTCGACGGATGCTCGCTGGGGTACTAGGACTCGAACCTAGACTAACTGGACCAGAACCAGTCGGGCTGCCAATTACCCCATACCCCATGGGTGGCTCCTTGCGAAGCCCGCACGAGGATACACGTCGCGTCGGCGCGCCTCCAAAACGCCCTGTGGTGCAGCGGTAGCGGCCCTCAGGCCGTCGCGGCGGCGGGTCCCCGGCTGGACCGCTGACCGTACCCGGGCGGCCTCGTGCGGGTCGCCAGGCCCATTCGCCGGGCCAGCAGGAGCACGAGACCCGTGTAGACGACCGACTGCGTGAGGGTCAGCACGATGTTCCACCAGCCGACCGCGCTGACGTTCAGCGTCGAGGTGAGGTCGCCGAAGGCGAGCGCGAGACCGAAGGCCAGGAAGTTGTTGAGGACGTGCAACGCGATCCCGGCCTCGATCCCGCCCGTGCGCGTCACCAGCCAGGCGGCGATGAGGCCGAACGCGAGCCGGTCGAAGAACAGCGGGAAGTTCTGCGTGCCGTGGGCGATCGCGAACAGCGTCGCGGTGGCGAGGATCGCGACCCACTTGTTCCCGAACAACGAGCCGAACGCCATGAGCAGGTATCCGCGGAAGAGGTACTCCTCCCCCGCCGCCTGGAGCGGTGTGGTGAGCAGGACCACGACGGCGCTCAGTGCGGTGGAGGTGGTGAAGTGGTTGAGGGAGCCGAGCTCGTCCCCGCTGGCGGACGGCACCAAGGAGCCGACCGCGACCTGCGCGCCGAGTGCGAACAGCGCGATCGGCAGGCAGAGCAACAGGAACCGCCACCGCAGCCGGGGTACGACGGAGGCCAGCCAGCGCGGACGCATCCGGTGGATGACACGGATGAGGAGCCAGGTGGTCCCGATGAGCGAGGCGAGGCCCAGGTTGGTGGCCAGCAGGGACCACGGCGTCACGTTGGTCGGGTCGGCGTTGGCACGGAAGTGCTCGCCGAACGCGCCCGGCTGGGCGAGGGCGCTGAGCGCCGCGACGGCGAAGTACACCAGCGGCGCCCCGATGAAGAAGCCCGCGACGGCGGCGACCACACCGACCACCGGCTTCCACCAGGAATAGGTCCAGGTGCGCAGCATGAGGTGGTAGGGGGTCGGCTCGGGGTGCGGGAAGGCCGGGTAGACCGGGGCGCTCGCCGGCACCGCGGGCCGACCGGGGGTTTGCGTCATCCCGCTAGGCCTGCTGCGCACTGCGCAACCGGGACAGCGAACGCTCCCGGCCGAGCAGCTCCATCGACTCGAACAGAGGCGGGGAGACCCGCCGCCCCGTCACCGCCACCCGCACCGGGCCGAACGCGTTGCGCGGCTTCAGGCCCAGGTCCTCGACGAGCGCCGTCCTCAACGCCTGCTCGATGGCGGCGGTGTCCCAGTGGTGCAGCGCGACCAGGGCCTCGTGGGCGGCCTTCACCACCGCGAGGCCATCGGCGTCGAGCAGCTTGGCGGCGTCGGCCGGGTCGCGGCTGAACGCGCTCTCGCCGACGAACAGGAAGCCGAGCATGGCGACCGCCTCGGCCAGCGTCGTCATCCGCTCGTGCACGAGGGGGGCGGCCCGCCCGAGCAGGGCCCGATCCGGCTCGGGAACGGGGTCGCCCAGGACCCCTGCCGCCTGCAGGTAGGGGAGCATGCGGTCGGTGAGGTCCTCGACACCGAGGGCCCGCAGGTGCGAGGCGTTGACGGCCTCGGCCTTCTTGAGGTCGAAGCGGGCCGGGTTCGGGTTGACCCGCTCGAGCCGGAATGCGTCGACCATCTCCTGCATCGAGAAGATGTCGCGGTCCTCCGCGATCGCCCAGCCGAGCAGGGCCAGGTAGTTGAGCAGCCCCTCGGGCAGGAACCCGCGCTCCCGGTAGCCGAGGAGGTTGGACTCGGGGTCGCGCTTGGACAGCTTCTTGTTGCCCTGACCCATCACGTAGGGCAGGTGGCCGAACGCCGGCGTGCGACCACGGCCGACGCCGACCTCCGCGAGCGCGTCGTACAGCGCGATCTGGCGCGGCGTGGAGGACAGCAGGTCCTCACCGCGCAGCACGTGGGTGATCTCCATGAGCGCGTCGTCGACGGGGTTGACCAACGTGTACAGCGGATGCCCGTTGGCCCGCACCAGGACGTAGTCCGGAACGTTCTCCGGCTGGAAGGTGATCTCGCCGCGCACCAGGTCGGTGAACGTCAGTGCCCGGCCCGGCATCCGGAACCGGAGCACCGGCCGACGACCCTCGGCCTCGTAGGCGCCCACCTGGTCGGCCGAGAGACTGCGGCAGTGCCCGTCGTACCCGGGTGCACGGCCCTCCGAGCGCGCCTGCTGGTTGCGCGCTTCCAGCTCCTCCGCCGAGCAGTAGCAGTGGTAGGCCCGCCCGCTCTCACGCAGCCGCTGCGCGACGTCGCGGTAGATGTCGTACCGCTCCGACTGCCGGTAGGGCCCGTGCGGGCCGCCGACCTCCGGACCCTCGTCCCAGTCGAACCCCAGCCAGCGCATGACCTCCAGCAGGGTCTCGTAGGACTCCTGGGAGTCGCGCGCGGCGTCCGTGTCCTCGATGCGGAACACGAACGAGCCGCCGTTGTGCCGGGCGAACGCCCAGTTGAACAGGGCGGTGCGGGCCAGGCCGACGTGCGGGGAGCCCGTGGGCGACGGACAGAAGCGAACCCGGACACTCGAGTCGGGTGCGCCGGGGGCGTCAGTCACGAGCGACCACCTTGTTCGTCAGGGAGCCGATGCCGGCGACGGTCACCTCGACCTCGTCACCGACCTGCATGGGGCCGACGCCCTCGGGCGTGCCGGTGAGGATCAGGTCGCCGGGCAGCAGGGTCATCACGCTGGACACGTAGGCCACCAGGCTGGGCACGTCGTAAATCATGTCCTTGGTGGTGCCGTGCTGCCTGAGGTCCCCGTTGAGGTGCGTGGTGACCTCGAGGTCGGACGGGTCGAGCTCCGTCTCGACCCACGGGCCGAGCGGGCAGAAGGAGTCGAACCCCTTGGCGCGGGTGAACTGCACGTCCGAGCGTTGCAGGTCGCGGGCCGTAACGTCGTTGGCGACCGTGTAGCCGTGGACGACGTCTGCGACGCGCTCGACGGGGACGTCGCGGCAGATCCGGCCGATCACCACGGCGAGCTCGCCCTCGTAGTGCACCTCTCGAGACTGGCGCGGGTAGAACACGGGGTCGCCGGGACCGACGACTGAGGTGTTCGGCTTGAGGAACAGCAACGGCTCGGCCGGCGCCTCGTTGCCCAGCTCGGCCGCGTGGGCGGCGTAGTTCCGGCCGATCCCCACCACCTTGCTGCGGGGCAGGACAGGGGCGAGGAGGCGTACGTCGGACAGTGGCACCTCGGTGTCACTCAGCTGGACGCCGACATAGAGCGGGTCCCCGGCGAGACCGACCAGCCGGGTGTCCTCGGACGGGATTCCGAGGTCGTCGACCTCGCCCGTGACCACGCCGAACTGCGGCTCGTCACCTGTGGTGAACCTTGCGATGCGCACCCCGTGAGCCTACCGGCGCGACGCACACCGGGCCGTCCCTACCCTGGTGGCTGTGGAAACGCTGCCGGAGACCGTCTGGGCGGCGCGCCGGGCCGCCCACGAGGTGCGCGTCGACACGTGGGTGCGCCCGCACCTGGAGCGGCGGCGGCTCGGGGTGGACCATCCCGTCGAGGACTTCCTGTTCACCTACTACGCACAGCGGCCATCGGCACTACGGCGCTGGCACCCCGGCTTCGGCACGGCCCTCGAGGGTGCCGGCGAGCACCTCACCCTCAAGGGGTACGTCGAACGGGCCGGTGCCGCCACGGTGTCGACCGAGCACGTCCGTTCCCAGCGGCGGCTCCTCGAGGGGCTGCACGCCCTGCTCGGCGCCACCGCGGGCCGACCGCCGAGACTGGGCTGCCTCGGCCTGCACGAGTGGGCGATGGTCTACCGGCGCCCGCAGGCCCAGGTGCGGCACAGCGGCTGGCCGCTGCGGCTCGGCGTGGACGGCACGGACGCGGTCGTGGAGTCGCACCGCATCACGTGCTCGCACTTCGACGCCTTCCGCTTCTTCACCGAGCAGGCGCGTCCGCGCAACACGCTCCAGCCGGGGCGGGAGGACCGTGCGCTCTTCGAGCAGCCGGGCTGCCTGCACGCCGGGATGGACCTCTACAAGCACGCCTTCCGACTCTCCCCGATGGTCGCCTCCGAGCTGGTCGCCGACTGCTTCGAGCTCGCCCGCGACATCCGGGTGCTCGACATGCGCGCCTCGCCGTACGACCTGACCGGCCTGGGCCACGCACCTGTGCGCATCGAGACCGCCGACGGAAGGCAGGAGTACGTCGAGGCCCAGCAGCGGTTCGCCGAGCGCGGCGCGCCGCTGCGACGACGGCTCATCGAGGAGTGCGAGCGCCTGCTGGAGGCCTCGAGGCCACGGTGAGGTCCACGCATCGCTGCGGATGGTCTGCTCCGCGTCGTTGGTTGAGGCGCCGAGGCGCTAGCCGAGGCCTCGAAACCACGGTCACCTCCGCGCCCAAGGCGACCAGGTTTCGAGGCCCTCGCCCCTGGGGGCTCGGGCACCTCAACCAACGACCCCGCTGGTTGAGGCGCCGAGGCGCTAGCCGAGGCCTCGAAACCACGCTCACCTCCGCGCCGAAGGTGACCAGGTTTCGAGGCCCTCGCCCCTGGGGGCTCGGGCACCTCAACCAGCGAGGCTCGGACACCTCTCAACCAGCGAGGCTCGGACACCTCAACCAGCGAGGCTACTTCGAGACGCTCGTCAGCCAGCCGGGGCGCGGGGACCCCACGCCCGTCACGTCGTCCCAGCCCCTGCGGACCTTCAGGGACGAGTCGTCGTTGAACGTGCGCACGGAGTACAGCAGGCCGCCGGAGGCGTTCTCGCCGTTCGCGTAGTCGGCGCGGACGTTGCCGGCGTCGGGGGCCTGGCCCCTGACGTCCGCGAACGCCTTGGTGCCGGCGTGTGCGTAGATCGTCGGGTTAAGGAACCCGACGCGCGAACCGGCCTGCTGCTCGGTGAGCGCGCTCATCCCGGCGAAGAGTGGCGAGGCCAGGCTGGTGCCGCCGATGCGGAACTCGCCGTAGGCCTTGCCGGTCGTGAACAGCTGGGTCTGCCCGATCAGCATGCCCGTGGTCGGGTCCGCGTCCAGCCCCACGTCGGGCACCGCACGGCCGCTGCCGTAGCGAGCCGGCACGACCCCGTCCTGGTAGGCGGGCCGGTTGAACAGCCCGGACGTGCCGCCCCCCGCGCCGTACAGGTAGCCGACCGGGGCCCACGAGGTGCCGTCCGCGCTCAGGGAGTGCTTGTCGGTCCCCCAGCCGGTCTGGAAGTCGAACTGGCCGGCCGCGTTGATCGCGTCGGCGGTCCCGCCGACCGCGGTCACGTAGGGGTCGGAGGCCGGGTAGTCGACCTGCTTGATGGCGGTGTGCGCGAGCTCGTCGCCGTTGTCACCGGAGGAGAACAGGAAGCCGATCCCCTGGATCGCGCCCTGCAGGAAGACCTGCTCGTAGGCCGCCACGCTGTCCGCGCTTGTGTTGGCCTCCAGGTCGCTCCAGGAGTTCGACACCAGGGACGCCTGGTTCTCGTCGACCACCCTGGCCAGCGTGTCGAGGAAGTCGTTGTCGTAGCAGCTCGGTGAGGCGTAGTAGCGGATGTTCGCGCCGGGGGCCATCGCGTGCACGGCCTCGACGTCGAGCGTCTCCTCGCCGTACCAGCCGGACGGGTTGCAGTCCCTCTGCCGGTTGTAGGCGGTGGGGTCCTTGACCTGGGTGAGCTGACCCGGGGCGTAGCTGCCGTCGCCGTGGCGGGCGGCGTACCTGCTCGCGTCGCCCACGATGGTCGGTGAGGCGTACGCGTCGGTGATGGCGACCGTGACGCCGGTGCCGTCGAGGGCGCTGTTGCCCTCGTAGGCCGCGCGGTACTGCGGACCGGTGTAGCCGCACACCGAGTACGGCAGCGTCTGACCCATGAACTCGGGCAGTGGCGTCTTGTAGTCCGCCTGGTACGTCGCCGCGACCTGGCCGTAGGACCTCGAGCAGGGACGGCCGTTGCGGTACCCGGCCGACGGGGCCGCCGCCGGGCGGGTGTGCTGGTGCGCGATCCGGTGCGGGGAGGTGTCGAGCCCCTTCACCGTCGTGACGAGGCCGGCGATGCCGGCGGGCACCGTCACCGCGGTGGTGTTGGTCTGCACGACCCGACCCTTGTGGTGGAACCTCTTCATCGAGACGCCGAACGCCTTCTCGACGGCCGCGTTGGTGCCGCGGACCGCGAGGTAGCGGTGGTGGGCCTCCACGGAGGTCACCGAGAGGTGGTAGCCGCGCAGGAAGGAGCGCACCTGGGCCACGGCACCGGTCGTCGCGTCGTACCGGTTGTGGTACTGCGCGGCGGTGAGGAAGTGCCGGTAGGTGGCGCTGGCCGGGTCGGCCACCTGCGCCACGGCCGCCTTGAGCGCCTCCAGGCCGCCCCTGGGCGCGAGGTAGACGCGGAAGTCGGACCTGCCGGAGGCCGGGGCCCGACCGAGGCTGTCGGCCTTGGCCACCCAGGCCGGAGCGGTCCGGGCGATGGCGCGTCGCTGGGGCGAGGCGTTCGCGTCGGGAGCAGCCGCGATGCCGGCGGCGACCAGCGCGCCCGCGACGACGGCTGCTGAGAGCGAGGTCTTCGCTTTCGTCATTCGTGTCCTTTGCGTAGAGATCGGCCGTGTTGACCGAAGGGCACGAGATAACCTATGCGTCCGATGTGACTGTTGTGAAGGGTTACCAGCAGTCGGGTTTCGCACCGGCCCAGGGGACAGCTGCCTCGACCTGGGCGGCCAGCGACAGCAGCAGGGCCTCCTCGGCGGGCCGCGCGGCCAGCATCACCCCCACCGGGAGCCCGTCGGCGGTGGTGTGCAGGGGAAGCGACACCGCCGGCATGCCGGTCAGGTTCCAGGCCGACGTCCACGGCGTGAAGGCCTTCTGGCTCTCGAAGTCCCGCTCGGGGTCCTCGTCGTCGCGGATCTCGCCGATGCGCAGCGGCGGCTGCGCCACGGTGGGCGTCAGGACCAGGTCGTAGGGGGCGAGCACGGTGAGCGCCCGGGCGCCGATGCGGCGCAGCTCGCCGAGGGCGAGCCCGAACTGCGGCCCGGACACTGACAGGCCTCGTCCCCGCAGCCAGCGGGTGAGCGGGCGGAGGAGGTGCTCGCGCTCGACGGGCACCGGCGCGAGTGCGGTGAGCACCGCCCAGCAGGTCTCGAAGGTGCCCACGGCCTCCGGCGGCACCGGTACGGCGACGTCCTCCACGTCGTGCCCGAGGGACTCCAGCAGCCGGCCGGCGTCCTCGTAGGCGGTGACCACCTCGGGATGCACCGGCGCGTCGGCGATCACCGGTGCCACGAACCGGCCCACCCTCAGCCGCCCGGGTGCGAGGTCGCACGCCTCGAGGAAGGAGCGCTCGGGCGGCGGAGCCCAGAACGGGTCCCCCGCCGTCCGCCCGGCCAGCACGTCGAGGAAGGCCGCCGCGTCCCTCACCGTGCGGGCGAGGGGGCCCGCCACGCCGAGGCCGACCGGGTCGCCGTACAGCGGTGCGCCGCTGACCCGGCCGCGGGACGGCTTGAGCCCCACGAGGCCGCAGCAGCTGGCCGGGATCCGGATGGAGCCGCCGCCGTCGGAGCCCTGGGCGACAGGCACGAGGCCGGCGGCGACGGCCGCGGCCGCGCCGCCGCTGGAGCCGCCAGCCATCCGCTCCAGGTCCCACGGCGTGCGGGCGGGCGGGGCGTTGTCCGGCTCGGTGTAGCACGGGGAGCCGAACTCCGGCGTGCTGGTCTTGCCGAGGCTCACCAGGCCGGCCCGCTCCATCCGCAGGACCACCTCGTCGGAGACCTCCGGGACGTTCCCGGCCATCGTGGCCGAGCCGAGCTCGGTGCGCACGCCCGCGGTGAGGTTCAGGTCCTTGACCGCCGTGGGGACGCCGTACAGGGGACCCGGGGGCGCGTCGCCCGACCGCACGGCCTCCTCGGCGAGCGCGGCCCGCCGCCTGGCGAGGTCGGCGGTGACCGTGACGAAGGCGCCCACCCGGTCCGAGAGCCGGTCGGCGCGGTCCAGGTAGTGCTCGACGAGCTCGACGGGCGAGACCTCCCCCGCCCGGATCGCCCTGCCCTGCTCCAGCGCGGTGAGGTCGTGCAGCTGCGTCATGCCCGCAAGCTACGCGGGCTGCTGGCCGTTGCGGCGCAGCCCGTAGGTGACGGCGTCGACCAGCGCGCCCCACGAGGCCTCGATGACGTTGTGCCCGACGCCCACGGTCACCCACGACCGCTCGCCGTCGGTGGTCTCGATGAGCACGCGGGTGATCGCGTCCGTGCCGTGACCCTGGTCGAGGATCCGGACCTTGTAGTCGATCAGCTCGAACTTGGCGACCTCGGGGTAGGCCTGCCCGATCGCCTCGCGCAGCGCGTGGTCGAGCGCGTTGACCGGCCCGTTGCCCTCTCCCGTGGTGATGATCCGGGCGCCCCCGGCGAGCAGCTTGATGGTCGCCTCCGACAGCGCCTCGTCACCGGGCGTCGAGTCGGTGATCACCCGCCACGACTCGACCGAGAAGTACGACGGACGGGCGCCCTCGACCTCCTCGAGGAGCAGCAGCTCGAACGACGCGTCGGCGGCCTCGAAGGTGTAGCCGCGCGCCTCCAGCTCCTTGACCCGAGCCGTGATGCGGCCGACCAGCTCCTTGCCGTCCGGGCGTCCGGCGAGGTCGAAGCCGAGCTCGGCCCCCTTGAGCTCGATGCTGGCCCGGCCGGCCATGTCCGAGACCAGCAGCCGCATGTCGTTGCCGACCAGGGCCGGGTCCATGTGCTGGTAGAGGAACGGGTCGACCTTGATGGCGCTCGCGTGCAGGCCCGCCTTGTGCGCGAACGCACTCACCCCGACGTACGGCTGGCGGGACGCGGGGGGGACGTTGGTGACCTCGGCGACGGCGTGCGCGATCCGGGTGGCCTCGCGCAGCCGCCCTTGCGGAAGCACCTGGCGGTCGAGCTTGAGCTCGAGGTTGGCGACCACCGCGACGAGGTCCGCGTTGCCGGTGCGCTCGCCGTACCCGTTGAGGGTCCCCTGGACGTGCGTGGCCCCGGCGTCCACGGCGGCGAGGGTGTTGGCCACCGCGCAGCCGGTGTCGTTGTGGCAGTGGATGCCCACCCGCGCTCCGGTGGCGACGAGCACCTCGGAGACCACGTCCCCGACCCGGTCGGGCAGCATCCCGCCGTTGGTGTCGCACAGCGCGACGACCTCGGCCCCGGCCTCGGCAGCCGTGCACAGCACGTCGAGGGCGTAGTCGGGGTTGGCGCGGTAGCCGTCGAAGAAGTGCTCGGCGTCGAGGAACACCCGCTGGCCCTCCGCGCACAGGTGGGAGACCGTGTCGCGCACCATGGCGAGGTTCTCCGCCAGCGTCGTGCGCAGGGCGAGCTCGACGTGGCGGTCGTGCGACTTCGCCACGAGCGTCACCACGGACGCGCCGCTGTCGCGCAGGGCCGCCACCAGCGGGTCGTCGGCGGCCGCGACGCCGGGCCGCCGGGTGGACCCGAACGCGGCGAGGGTCGCGTGGCGCAGGTCGAGCTCCTCGGCGGCGCGGCGGAAGAACTCGGTGTCGCGCGGGTTCGCGCCCGGCCAGCCGCCCTCGATGTAGCCCACGCCCAGGTCGTCGAGCTGCCGGGCGATCGACAGCTTGTCGGCGACGTTGAGGTTGAGCCCCTCCTGCTGGGCACCATCGCGCAGGGTGGTGTCGTAGACGTGGAATCCGTCGGTGGTGCTCATCGGGGAACCGTCCTGGTCGGGGGGTCGAGGTATCGGTGTGTGCCGGCGGGCAACAAAAAGACCTCCCGTGGGGACGAGAGGTCAGCGCGCCTGGGAGGATCGGGCGCGCTAGCAGATAATGAGCTCCCGAGGAGCGAGCTTCGCGTGGTGCACCCTTCCGAGTCTGCCACCTTCGCCGCGGCAACGGAACCGCCACCGCATGCCTGCCTCTCACCGGCCCGACGGAAGGACCCTCCCTTGTCCCGTGCACTCGTCCTCGGCGGCGGCGGGATCACCGGCATCGCGTGGGAGGTCGGGCTGCTGCTCGGGCTGCGCGACGACGGTGTCGACGTGACGGTCGCCGACACCGTCGTGGGGACGTCGGCCGGGTCGGTGGTCGGCGCGCAGCTGGCCGGGGGCGTGCCGCTGCAGGAGATGTACGACGCGCAGCTGGAGGACCCCACCGGGGAGATCGCCGCGTCGATGACCCGGTCGATGGGGCTCACCTGGGTGGCGACGATGCTGCTTCCCGGCAAGGGCGAGACCCGACGTCGGCGGCTCGGACGCGCGGCGGTGAGGGCCTCACGGCGGCCCGGCGCGGTGTCCGTGGAGGAGCGGCTCGACGCGTTCGCCACCCGGTTGTCGGTCTCGCGGTGGCCGGACCGAGACCTGCGGATCACCGCCGTCGACGCCGACACCGGCGAGTTCGTGGTGTTCGGCCGCGAGTGCCGTGTCGACCTGGTGCACGCCGTGGCCGCCAGCTGCGCGGTGCCGCTGGTGTGGCCCCCGGTACCGGTGGGCGGCCGTCGCTACGTCGACGGCGGGGTCCGCTCCGCCGCCAACGCAGACGTGCCCAGGGGCGCCGAGCGCGTCGTCGTCCTCGCGCCGCTGCCGCAGTCCCTCTCGCGCCACCACCGCATCGACGCCCAGCTGGCGCGGACCGGGGCTCGGGCCACCGCGGCGGTCTCGCCGGACGCGGCCGCGCTCGAGGCCATCGGGAGGAACATGCTGGACCCGGCGAACCGGGCCGCCTCGGCCCGCGCCGGCTACGCTCAGGCGCCGTCGGTGGCGGCGGAGGTGTCGCGGGCCTGGGGCAGGCCGTAGTACCGCGGCCCTAGAGCCATCCGGCCAGCCCGCCCAGCAGCGTGCCCGGCCGCCACGGCGCACCCGGCCGCGGGTCCCACTGCACGCCGCCGGTGAGCAGCAGCGCCAGCCCCACCGCGGCCGCGAGGACGACGAGCCCCACCGCGACCCAGCCGGTCGCGGTCCGCCCGGTCAGCGCCAGGACGACGCGGCGGGTCGGCTCCCGCAGCCGCCGGGCGTGCGGCCCCCACCACAGCGACAGCGACAGCACCGCGCCCATGACGAGCATCCCGGGCACCGTGGGACCGCCGAAGAGCAGGTACGCGAAGCCCGTCGCGAACGCGACCAGCACCGCCCACACCATGAGCACGAGCGTGCCGGCGACCGCGACCACGAGGTACCAGGGCGTGCTCAGCACGGTGAGCGCGCCGTCGTACCACCGCCTCCGACCACGCAGGTGCTGGCGCGCACGGGCGGAGTCGGTGGTCCAGGACAGCGTGCGCACCAGCAGGACGAGAGGCGCGAGCACCGTCAGGCACAGGTACGGCGTGTGCGCGAACGCCGTGGTCACGGTGGCGAACAGCCCGCCCAGCACGGCGCCACGCTGCACGCGCGGCAGTCCGCGTGGCGGCGGCCGCCACCGCTCGAGGGGGACCAGCCGGGGCCTGGGGTCGGCTGCCGGGACTGCCGGCGGGACGGGAGGAGCGGGGAGCACGGCAGGCGCCACGACCGTGATCGGCCTGGTCCGCGGCGGCACCGGGCCGGTCACCGTGGTCGGGGTGCCCGGTCCCGCCGCGGCGGGCGCCGGCTGGGCCAGCGCCGCGAGCACCGCGGCCGTCTCCGGCCGGTCCGCCGGGTCGGGGGCGAGGCAGGCGGTCAGCAGGGGCCGCAGGAAGCCGGGGACCGCGGACAGGTCGTGCTCGCCACGCCGGACCCGGTCCATCACCGCGACGGCCGGGCCGGTGCCGAACGGCGGCTGGCCGGAGGCCGCGTAGGCCACCGTCGCCGCCCACGAGTGCACGTCCGAGGCGGTGGTGGCGTCCTCGCCGAACAGGATCTCCGGCGCCAGATAGCCGGGGGTGCCCAGCAGCCAGCCGACCTGGGTGAGCCGGGTGTCCTCGGCGGCGCGGGCCAGCCCGAAGTCGATCAGGACGGGGTCGCGGCCCTCGAGCAGCACGTTGGACGGCTTGATGTCGCGGTGCAGCACACCGACGGTGTGCACCGCGATCACGGCCTCGGCCAGCCCCGCGGCGACGCGGACGAGGTCGGCGCCGGTGAGCGGGCCGTGCTGCTCGACGTGCTCGTGGAGGGTCGGCCCGGGCACGTAGCGGGTGGCGACGAAGGGCGTCTCCCCCCAGGGGTCGGCGTCGACCACACCGGCCACGCGCGGGCTGTCGACCCGGTGCAGGGCGTCGACCTCCCGGGCCAGCCGGGCGCGGTTCTCGTCGTCACCGACCACGTTCGGGCGCAGCACCTTCAGCGCGACCTGCCGGCCGTCGGGGCCCTCGGCCAGGTGCACGACGCCCATGCCGCCCTCGCCGATCCTGGCGAGCAGCCGGTAGCCGCCGACGCAGGGTGCCCGGCTCATCGCCCGGTGCCCGGGTCCGGCGGGCGGCCCGGGTGCCCGGGCTGCAGGGTCAGCCGGACCATCGGGAGCCGCTCCACGGGTGCGTCGAGCGCGGCCTCCAGCAGCCCGCGCAGCCGGCGCCAGGCGCGCGGGTGGCCGGCGGCGTAGCGGTCCAGCGTCGCGGCCACCTCGTGCTCGTCGAGCGGCACCGCCGTGGCGCGCACCCTGCGGCGCAGGCCGCTGGTGACCCGCACCTGCGGGTGGGCGAGCACGTTGCGGTACCACTGGGCGCGGGTCCCGAAGCCGGAGACCACCACGAACGTCGCGGTGTCGGGGTGGTCGACGGTCTCCAGCACGACGTACCGACGCCGGCCGCTGACCCGTCCCACGTGCTCGAGCATGAGCAGCCGGCTGCCGAAGACGAACCCGAGGCCGCCCCGGTAGAGCAGCACCGGTGCGCGCACCAGCCACCGGGTGCGGAGCAGCCGCAGTCCCCAGCGGGCGGGACGCTCGGACGGTGGCACGTTCAGGGCAGGCTCACAACGCCCTCACCGGACCCGGTGCATCCAGCCGAAGGTGTCCTCGGCGCGGCCGTACTGGATGTCGACCAGGGCGGTGCGCACCTGGGCCGTGACCGGGCCGGTCTCGTCGACGCCGGCCTCCCCGCCACGCCACTTGAGCCGGCCCACCGGGGTCACGACTGCTGCGGTGCCGCACGCGAACACCTCGCGGACCCGTCCGGTGCCGACGCCCTCGCGCCACTCGTCGATGCTGACCGGACGCTCCTCCACGTGGTGGCCGAGCTTGCCGCACAGCTCGATGATCGAGCTGCGGGTGATGCCCTCGAGGATGGTGCCGGAGGTCTCGGGGGTGACGATCGTGCCGTCGTCGTGCACGAAGTAGAGGTTCATGCCGCCGAGCTCCTCGACGTACCGGCCCTCACCCGAGTCGAGGAACACGACCTGGTCGCAGCCCTGCTCGGTGGCCTCCTGCTGGGCGACCAGCGAGCTCGCGTAGTTGCCGCCGGTCTTGGCCGCGCCCATGCCGCCGCGGCCGGCGCGGGTGTACTCCTCGCTGAGCCAGATCGAGACCGGCTTGACGCCCTTGGCGAAGTAGGCGCCCGCCGGCGAGGCGATCACGAGGTAGGTGACGTGCTGGGCGGGACGCACGCCGAGGAACGCCTCGGAGGCGAACATGAAGGGGCGCACGTAGAGGCTCTTCTCGCCCGCCGGCTGCGGCACCCAGCGCTCGTCGGTGCGGACCAGCGCGTCGACCGAGGCCACGAACGTGTCCACCGGCAGCTCGGGCAGCGCGAGGCGGCGCGCGGAGCGGACCATGCGCGCCGCGTTCTCCTCGGGGCGGAACGTCCACACCGACCCGTCCTCGTGACGGTAGGCCTTCATGCCCTCGAAGATCTCCTGCGCGTAGTGCAGGACGGCGGTCGCCGGGTCGAGCGAGAGTGGGGCGTACGGCACGACCCGAGGCTCGTGCCAGCCGCGGTCCGGCGTCCACTCGCAGCGGAACATGTGGTCGGTGAAGTGGTTGCCGAACCCCGGTGCGTCCAGGATCTCGGCGAGCCGTTCGGGGCTCACCGGGTCGGTGTTCGGGGTCACCTCGATGTGCAACGAGCTGTCCATGGAGAGCACGGTACCTGTCCTTCTTCGGGAGCGGTCGGGTGTGCGGGGCCTGTCCTCTCGTGCCCGGCCGCCAAGCCGCTCAGCCCCCGAGCCGCGCCACGATCGCGTCCCCCACCTCGCTGGTACGGCGGGGGGCGCCGTCGCGGGCCGCCAGGTCGGCCGTCACGGCGTCCTCGACGGCACGGGCGGCGGCGTCGAGGCCGAGGTGCTCGAGCAGCAGGGCGGCGGAGAGGATCGCCGCGGTCGGGTCGGCCTTCTGCTGACCGGCGATGTCGGGCGCCGAGCCGTGCACGGGCTCGAACATGCTCGGCGTCGTGCGGTCGGGGTTGACGTTGCCGCTCGCGGCCAGGCCGATGCCGCCGGTGACCGCCGCGGCCAGGTCGGTGATGATGTCGCCGAAGAGGTTGTCGGTGACGACCACGTCGAAGCGGGACGGCTCGATGGCCAGGAAGATGGTCGCCGCGTCGACGTGCAGGTAGTCCACGCTGACGTCGGGGAACTCCTCCCCCACCTCCTCCACCAGCCGGGACCAGACGCGGCCCGCGTGCACGAGCACGTTGGTCTTGTGGACCAGGGTGAGGTGCCGGCGCTCGCGCCGCTGGGCCCGTGCGAACGCGTCGCGCACCACCCGCTCGACGCCGAAGGCCGTGTTGATGCTGACCTCGGTGGCGATCTCCTGCGGGGTGCCGCCGCGCAGCGTGCCGCCGTTGCCGACGTACGGGCCCTCGGTCCCCTCACGGACCACCACGAAGTCCACGTCGCCGGGGTCGGCCAGGGGTGAGGCCGTGCCGGGGTAGGTCCGGGACGGGCGCAGGTTGACGTAGTGGTCGAGCTCGAAGCGCAGCCGCAGCAGCAGCCCGCGCTCGAGGATGCCCGGCGGGAGTCGGGGGTCCCCGGGCCTCCCGCCGACGGCCCCGAGCAGGATCGCGTCGTGCTCCCGGATCTCGGCGAGCACGGAGTCGGGCAGCACCTCGCCGGTCGCGAGGTAGCGCTCGGCGCCGAGGTCGTAGCGCGTGGGTGCGAAGCCGACCTCCCCGCCGCTCCCGGCGGCCACCTGCCCGAGGACCTTCAGGGCCTCGTCGGTGACCTCCGGGCCGATGCCGTCGCCGGGGACGACGGCGAGGCGGACGCTGCGGGGGCGGTCGGCGGACGGGCCGGGCGACTGCTGGGAAGGCGCGGTGTCGGGCACCGCGCGAGCCTAGTTGTCGTCGGGCCGTTGGCCGCCGTTGTCTCGCAGGTCGAGTCCCGCCTGGACTCCGGCCAGGGCGCCGTGCTGGTCGTTGTCGGTCTCGACGCGGTGCCGGCTGGGGCCCCACTCGGGATACATGTCGTACACGGTGGTCATCTCCGTCGTTCGGTATAGGGCAGGTCGGGTGGTCGGTGCCGCAGGCCCGTGACCTCGGGGTGCCGGAGGTCGGCCGGACCGGCTCCGCGGCCAGCCAGTGGAGCCCGCCCTCGGACGCGGGTCACGCGTACGACGAGGAGGGAGCCCGGGAGCGGACGGGATGACGTGGCGCTTCGCGCTCGCTGCGGAGGTTCTCGCAAGGCCCCGGCAGCGCACGCACCGCCCACCACCGCGGCGAGGTGGCCTTACTTAAGAGGCCTCGCCGCGGCGACCGATAAGTACGAAGAACGCCCGCATGAGGGGGCAAGACTAACAAGTCCCGCGCGGTGACCGGCATGCTTCTCACCGGACCTTTCACCATGTGAGACAGCGTCTCGAGGCGTGGCTGGCCGGGTCTGCCACACTCGGCCCATGAGCGCCCCGCCCGACCTGCCCGAGGTCGTCCAGCGCGCCTTCGACGTGTCGCGCAGGAGCGGGTACGTGTCCTTCTGCCGCAACGAGACCGGGCGGCTGCTGGCCGCCCTCGCGGCCACCCGCACCGGCACGCTCGCGGAGTTCGGCACCGGCACCGGCGTCGGCACCGCGTGGCTGCGCAGCGGCGTGCGCGAGGGCGGCCACATCGTCACCGCCGAGCTGGACCCGCGCCTGGCGAAGGCCGCGGCCCGCATCTTCGGCGACGACGACCGTGTCGAGGTGCTGGCGGCCGACTGGTCGACCCTGCGCGACAAGGGGCCGTTCTCCCTGCTGTTCCTCGACGCGCGCGAGCCCAAGGACAGCGGCGCGGACACGATCGTCGACCTCGTGGAGCCGGGCGGGATCGTCGTCCTCGACGACTTCACGCCCTGCTCCTCCTGGCCACCGGTGTACGAGGGGCGCGTGGACGTGCTGCGCGAGCAGTGGCTCACCGACGAGCGGTTCACCACCGTGGAGGTCATGGTCGCGCCGGACGCGTCGGTGCTCATCGCCGCCAAGCGCTGAGCGGAGGACCGTCCCGCATCCGACTGCTGGGCCGACGGGTCGCCGGCCCCGGCTCAGTGCACGGGCGCCGCCAGGCCCTCCTCCTCGGGAAGCACCACCTCGTTGACCATCTCCTCGATCTCGTCGCCCGACAGCGACACCGCCATGGCCCAGTAGTAGATGACCAGGCTGAAGACCGCGGTGATCAGGATGCCCGTGTAGTCGCCCCAGATCTGGTGCGGGTCGGTCGTGGTGCCGTTCGCGAGTGTCCGAGTGGGGCCGAAGCTGCTGAAGAAGACGATCACGCCCATGCCCACGAGGTACACCGGCAGCCAGGAGGCCGCCCGCCAGTTCAGGTGCGTCGGCTTGTCGTTCAGGTGCAGACCTCGGCTGAGGGCGAGGATGGCATAGCCGATCAGGATCGCGACGCCGAGCTTCCAGTCGGTCACCCAGCCGGACCACAAGATGATGAGGCCGGAGATGACGAACGCCAGGGGTGACAGCACGGACGCCATCGGCAGCCGGTAGGGGCGCACGGCGTTCGGCAGGCGCCTGCGGAACACGCCGAGGGAGAGCGGCGCTCCGGCGTACATCAGCACGCTCGCGCTGGTGATCAGCCCGACCAGCGACTGCCAGCTCGGGAAGGGCAGGAAGCAGATGCAGCCGGTGACGAAGGCCGCGATGAGCCCGACCCAGGGGACGCCGTTCTTGTTGACCCACTCGAACGGCGTCGGGATGTAGCCGTTGCGGCTCAGTCCGTACGACACGCGTGAGCTGCCCGTGGTGTAGATCAGACCGGTGCCGGCGGGAGAGATGATCGCGTCCGCGTAGATGACCGCCGCCAGCCAGCCGATGCTCGCCAGTGTCGCGAGCTCGGCGAACGGGCCGGTGAACGTGGAGAACGTGTGGGCAGCGGTGCTGCTCCACGTGCTGCCGATCGCCCCGCTCGGCAGGGCGAGCAGGAAGACGACCTGGAGCGCGATGTAGATGACCATGCCGAGCAGGATCGAGGCGATGATCGCGATGGGGAGGTCGCGACGGGGGTTCTTCGCCTCACCTGCGAGCTGGTCGGCCTGCTCGAAGCCCAGGTAGCTGAAGATGATGCCGCTGGTGGAGACGGCCGCCAGGATCCCGTGGAAGCCGTCCGGGTTGAAGCCGTTGGCCGCGTGGAAGTTGCTGGTGTGCGTGGTGGCGATGGCCAGCACCAGGATGGTCAGCAGCGGGATCGCGATCTTCCACCAGGTGGCCGCGCTGTTGGTGGCCGCCAGCCTCTTGATGCCCAGGAAGTTGATCGCCGTGAGGATGGCCATCAGGATCACCGCGACGATCACGCCGCTCCCGGTGAGCACACCGGTCTTGGGATCCAGCCAGCTGTGCGCGAACGAGTAGTGCTGCCCGTAGGTGATCATCGCCGACACCTCGATCGGCGCGACGGTCGCGGCCTGGAGCCAGGAGAACCACCCGAAGGAGGCACCAGCGGCTCCGCCGAAGGCGTAGTGCGGGAAGCGCGCGGTCCCGCCGGAGACGGGGTACATGCCACCCAGCTCGGCGTGCACGAGCGCGAGCACCATGATCATCACGCCGCCGATGAGCCAGGAGATGATGGCCGCGGGTCCCGCGGCGAGCAGTCCCTTCTGGGCGCCGAACAGCCAGCCCGACCCGATGATCGAGCCCATCGAGGCCCAGGTCAGGCCGACCAGCCCGATCTCGCGCTTGAGCGACGCAGAGCGGTGCACCGGGGCCGGGGATTCTTGCACTGTCATGTCAGTGACCTCCAGAGCAGCGAAGGTCCGGCCCACCATGGTCAGACCCAGCACAGAGTAGGACTGCGCGCCGCCCCCGGCCAGCACCGCGACGACTGGTCCGGACCCCTTGGCCGGCCGCGGCCTAGGGCCTGGCTAGCCGGTCAGGTCCACTGCGCGAACCGACACCGCGTCGATCGCGGTGGCGATCTCCTCGAGCGTCTCGGACAGGATCGCCGAGTCCACCGAGAGGGCGACCAGGGCGTGCCCGCCCTTCGTGTCGCGTGCCACCTGCATGCCGGCGATGTTGACGCCGGCGGCACCGAGGATGCCTCCGACGGTGCCCACCATGCCCGGACGGTCCTGGTAGCGCAGGAACGCGAGGTGCTCGGTGGGCTCGAGGTCGACGTCGTATCCGTCGACCTCGACCAGCCGCTCGCGCTGGCCGATCCCGACCAGGGTGCCGGAGACCGACACCTGCGAGCCGTCCGGGAGCGTGCCGCGCAGGGTGATGAGGTTGCGGTGGTCCGGGCTGTCGGGGTCGGTGACCAGCCGCACCGCGAGACCGCGCTCGGCGGCCAGCAGCGGCGCGTTGACGTAGGACACGGCCTCCTCGACGACGTCGCAGAACGCCCCTTTGAGCGCGGCCAGCTCGAGCACCCGCACGTCGTACTGGGTGATCTCGCCGCGGACCTCCACGTCGAGCTGCTGGGCGACCTCGCCCGCCAGCGCAGTGAAGATGCGCCCGAGCTTCTCGCTCAGCGGGATGCCGGGGCGCACGTCCTCGGCGATCACCCCGCCCTGGACGTTGACCGCGTCGGGCACCAGCTCCCCGGCCAGGGCCAGGCGTACCGACCGGGCGACCGCGATGCCGGCCTTCTCCTGCGCCTCGTCGGTGGAGGCGCCCAGGTGCGGGGTGGCGACGACGTTCTCGAACTCGAAGAGGGGGCTGTCGGTGCAGGGCTCGCTGGCGAACACGTCCAGCCCGGCGGCGGCGACCCGGCCCTCCTTGAGCGCCACGTGCAGCGCGTGCTCGTCGACGATGCCGCCGCGCGCGGCGTTGACCAGCACGAGGCTCGGCTTGACCCTCGCGAGCTCCTGCTCCCCGATCAGGCCCACGGTCTCCGGCGTCTTGGGCAGATGCACGGACATGAAGTCGGACAGCTCGAGGAGCTCGTCGAGCCCGACGAGCCGGACCCCCATCTGTGCGGCTCGCCCGGCCTGCACGTAGGGGTCGTAGGCGATGACCCTCATCCCGAACGCGCTCAGCCGCTGCGCCACCAGGACGCCGATCCGGCCCAGGCCCACGATGCCGACGGTCTTCTCGTAGAGCTCGGTCCCGGTGTACCTGCTGCGTCGCCACTCCCCCCGCTTGAGCGACGCGCTGGCGGGGGCCACGTGCCGCGCCGCGGCGAGCATCAGGGCGACCGCGAGCTCGGCCGCCGAGACGATGTTCGACGTCGGCGCGTTGACGACCATCACCCCGCTCTGGGTGGCCGCCTTGACGTCGACGTTGTCGAGGCCCACACCGGCGCGCGCGACGACCTTCAGCGAGGGGGCCGCGGCGAGCGCCTCGGCGTCGACGGTGGTCGCGCTGCGCACCAGAAGCGCATCTGCTCGAGCCAGCGCGGGCAGCAGCTCACCGCGGTCCGCGCCGTTGCAGTGCCTGATCTCGAAGTCGGGACCGAGCGCCTCCACGGTGGCGGGGCTCAGCTCTTCGGCGATGAGTACGACGGGCTTGCTCACGTGGTCGTCCTTCAGGTCGTGACTGGTGTGCCGGCAGGACCGGAGTGCACGACGCTGTGCCCGGCTCCGACTCTACTCTGTTGTCTGCGCTCGCTCCGCTCGCGCGTGTCCGGCGCGCTGAGGGGTCGGGTCCGGCTGCTCGCGACGCGTCGGCCAGACGTACTCGAGGTCGGCGGGCACACCCGGGAACAGCGGTCCGTAGTGCTCCGGGTCCTTGCGGACCAGCGCCGCCTGGTGGCTGCGGTGGAACGCGGGGTCGCCCAGCCACCGGGGCAGCTCGTCCGCCGCGGCGAGCTCCGGCTGGCTGCGGACGCTGGTGACGCCGGCCTCCGCGAGGTCCAGCGCGATGGTCGCGGCGCACGTGTCGGCGAAGCCCTGGTCGGTCCAGGTGGTGCAGCAGGTCAGGGCGTACCGGCCTAGCGCCTCGAGGTGACCGCGCCACATGAGCACCGCCGGGTGGTGCTGCCAGCCGTACGTCGGGCGGGTGAGCGCGCGGACGATCTGGATGCACTCGACGCGCTGCTTGCCGAGACGGGTGCGGTCCAGCACGCGCGCGGTGCGCTCGAAGTCCGGGTAGGGCAGGAACGTCTGCATGGGTCCGCCGTACCCACGCGCCGCCGGACGACCCGGGGCTCACCCGGGGCGGCTCCCAGGGTGCCGTGGGAGGCGGCTCAGGGTGGCTCTCCACGTTGTCCCTGATGCGCGCGCACCCGTGCGCCCGCCAGGCTCCTGCCATGATCGAAGTCGAAGCACTCACCAAGAGGTACGGCACCTTCACCGCCGTCGACGATGTCACCTTCCGCGCCGAGCCCGGCCGGGTCACCGGCTTCCTCGGGCCCAACGGCGCGGGCAAGTCCACGACCATGCGCATCCTCGTCGGCCTGGCCACGCCCGGTGCCGGCAGCGCGAAGGTCCTCGGCCGGCGGTTCGCCGACCTTCCCAACCCCGGGCTGGAGGCCGGCGTGCTGCTCGACGCCTCGGCCCAGCACGCCGGACGCACCGGGCGCGAGGTGCTCACCATCGCGCAGCGGTTCATGGGACTGCCGCCCGGGCGGGTCGAGGAGATGCTCGCCCTGGTCGGGCTGACCCCCACCGAGGCCGGCCGCCGCGTGCGCCACTACTCGCTGGGCATGCGCCAGCGGCTGGGCATCGCCGCCGCGCTCATCGGCGACCCGGAGGTGCTCGTGCTCGACGAGCCGGCCAACGGGCTCGACCCCGCGGGGATCCGCTGGATGCGGGACCTGCTGCGCGGCCACGCCGACCGGGGTGGCACGGTCCTGCTCTCCTCGCACCTGCTCCACGAGATCGAGGTGATCGCCGACGACCTCGTGGTGATCGGCAACGGCCGGGTGGTCGCCCAGGGCGCGAAGAGCGCGCTGCTGCAGGCCGCCGGGTCCGTCGTACGGACGCCCGAGCCCGAGCGTCTGGCCCTGGCGCTGCACACCGAGGGCATCGCGTCCTCCTCGACCGGCCCGGAGGCCCTGCGGGCCGAGGCGGAGCCGGACGTCGTGGGCCGGATCGCCTTCGCCGCCGGCCTGCCCGTGCTCGAGCTGCGCCCGGCGGACGGCGCCGGGCTGGAGGAGATGTTCCTCGAGCTCACCGCGGACACCCAACGAGACCCAAGAGACGAGGCAGCCGCATGACCAGCACCTCCAGCCTCCCCGGCACCATCGTGGCCGGCGCCGCCCGCACCGCGGCGCCGCCGGTCCGACTCGGCAGCCGTACCGGGACGCCGCCTGCCGCCATCCCGTTCGCGCGGGTGGCCCGCACGGAGCTGCGCAAGATGTTCGACACCCGCTCCGGGTTCTGGCTGATGGCCAGCATCGCCCTCACGGCGTTGCTGGCCACCGGCGCGGTCATCGCCTTCGCCCCGGACCGGGCGCTCACCTACAGCACGTTCGCCACCGCCTTCGGGTTCCCGATGGCGGTGGTCCTCCCGATCATCGCGCTGCTCTCGGTCACCGGCGAGTGGAGCCAGCGCAGCGGGCTCTCGACCTTCACGATCGTGCCCCACCGGGGTCGCGTGCTGCTCGCGAAGGGCCTGGTCAGCGTGGCCGTGGGCATCGTCTCGATGCTCCTGGCGTGCGTCATCGGCGCGGCGGGCAACCTCGTCGGCACGGCGATCGCCGGCGTGGACACGGTCTGGGACGTCTCGATGGGCGACCTCGCCGACATCATCCTGGCGAACGTCCTGGGCCTCGTGCTCGGCTTCATGCTCGGCGTGCTGCTCCGCAGCTCCGCCGGGGCGATCGTGGCCTACTTCGTCTACTCGCTCGTCCTGCCACCGCTGGCCGGCCTGCTCGCCGCCTCGCAGGGGTGGTTCCACGACCTGCAGCCGTGGGTGGACTTCAACTACGCCCAGAGCGCGCTGTTCGACGGGAGCCTGAGCACGGCGCAGTGGGAGCACCTCGCGGTGACCGCCGCGCTCTGGCTGGTGGCACCTCTGGTGGTAGGCGTCCGGGTGGTGATGCGCTCGGAGGTCCAGTAGCCGGCGGATTCCCTGGGCCCCCAGCAAAACGTGCACACCCCCGCTGTTGCAACGGCGGGGGCGTGCACGTTTAACCAGGGGCCCAGGGAAACCGGCGAGGCGGCGAGCCGGCCCTCAGCGGGTCGCGGTGCCCTCGGTGTAGTCGGCGTCGTCGTCCTTGACCCAGGCCATCAGCTTGCGCAGCTCCCGGCCGGTGCCCTCGATCGGATGCTGCTCGCCCTTGGCCCGCAGCCGCTTGAACTCAGGCGCGCCGGCGTCCTGGTCGTCGATGAAGCGCTGGGCGAACGAGCCGTCCTTGATGTCGGCGAGGACCTCCTGCATGCGGGTCTTGACCGAGTCGTCGATGATCCGGGGACCGGACACGTAGTCGCCGTACTCGGCGGTGTCGGAGATCGACCAGCGCTGCTTGGCGATGCCGCCCTCGTACATCAGGTCGACGATCAGCTTGAGCTCGTGCAGGCACTCGAAGTAGGCGACCTCCGGCTGGTAGCCCGCCTCGGTCAGCACCTCGAAGCCCTTCATCACCAGCTCGGACATGCCGCCGCACAGCACCGCCTGCTCGCCGAACAGGTCGGTCTCGGTCTCCTCGGTGAACGTGGTCCTGATCCCGCCCGCGCGCAGGCCGCCGATGCCCTTGGCGTAGGCCAGCGCGAGGTCCCACGCCTTTCCGGAGGCGTCGTTCTCGACCGCGACCAGCACGGGCACACCGCGACCCGCGGAGTACTCGCGGCGTACCAGGTGGCCGGGGCCCTTGGGCGCCACCATCGCGACGTCGACGCCGGAGGGCGGCTGGATGTAGCCGTAGCGGATGTTGAAGCCGTGCCCGAAGAACAGCGCGTCGCCGTCGACGAGGTTGGGCTCGACGGCCTCGGCGTACAGGGTGCGCTGCACGTGGTCGGGGGCGAGGATCACGACGAGGTCGGCCTCCTCGCAGGCCTCGGCCGGCGTGAGCACGCGCAGCCCCTCGGCCTCGGCCTTGGCGCGGCTCTTGGACCCCTCGGGCAGGCCGACGCGCACGTCCACGCCCGAGTCGCGCAGGGAGAGCGCGTGGGCGTGGCCCTGGCTGCCGTAGCCGAGCACCGCCACGTTGCGGCCCTGGATCACGGACAGGTCGGCGTCGTCGTCGTAGAACATCTGGGCCACTGGTGGGCTCTCCTTCTGGTGTGCTTTCGCTGGTTCGCTGTCGCTCTGGGAGGTCGTGAGGGTACGGCGCTCAGCCGGCCGCCTTGGGCACCGGGACGGTCACCGGGCGCAGCGTGCGCTCGGACACCGACCGCCCGCCGCGCCCGACGGCGACGACACCGGACTGCACGAGCTCGCGCACGCCGTACGGCTCGATGATGCGCAGGAAGTCGTCGAGCTTGTCCTGGTTGCCGGTGACCTGGATGGTGACCGCGTCGACGGCGACGTCGACCACCTTGGCGCGGAACAGCTGCACGACCTCGAGGACCTGGCCGCGCGTGCTCGCGTCGGCCTTGACCTTGACCAGCATCAGCTCGCGCGACACCGAGGCGGCCGGGTCGAGCTCGACGACCTTGATCACCTCGATGAGCTTGTTGAGCTGCTTGGTCACCTGCTCCAGCGGGGACTCCTCGACGCTGACCACGATGGTCATCCGGGAGATCTCCGCGTGCTCGGTGGGACCGACCGCGAGCGAGTCGATGTTGAAGCCCCGGCGGCTGAACAGGCCCGCGATCCGGGCCAGCACGCCGGGCTTGTTCTCCACCATGACGCTCAACGTGTGCTTACTCATCGACGTCCTCGCTTCGCTCCGGGCGCCGATGAGGCACAAGGGCGCTCTGCCGATCTGTTCGTTCGCTTCGCACGCTCACGGGCGGCGCTCCGCCAGGTCGTCGTCCTCGAAGTCCGGGGCCAGGTCCCGGGCGAACTTGATGTCGTCGTTGCTGGTCCCGGCGGCGACCATCGGCCAGACCATCGCGTCGCGGTGCACCCGGAAGTCCACGACGACCGGCACGTCGTCGATCTCCATGGCCTTGGTGATGGTGGCGTCGACGTCCTCGGGAGAGTCGCAGGCGAGCCCCACGCAGCCGTAGGCGTCGGCGAGCTTGACGAAGTCGGGGATCCGCCGCTGCGCCACCGTCTGCAGGTCGGTGTTGGAGTACCTCTCGTTGTAGAACAGCGTCTGCCACTGACGCACCATGCCCAGCGACTCGTTGTTGATCACCGCCACCTTGATCGGGATGTTCTCGATCGCGCAGGTCGCGAGCTCCTGGTTGGTCATCTGGAAGCAGCCGTCCCCGTCGATGGACCACACCGTGGTGTCGGGTCGGCCCACCTTGGCGCCCATCGCCGCGGGCACCGAGAAGCCCATCGTGCCGAGCCCTCCGGAGTTGATCCAGGTGCGCGGGTGCTCGTAGCCGATGAAGTGCGAGGCCCACATCTGGTGCTGGCCGACGCCCGAGACGTAGATCGACTCCGGTCCGGAGATGCGGCCCAGCCGCTCGAGGACGTACTGCGGGGACAGCGCCCCGCCGGTCGGGGTCTCGTAGCCGAGCGGGTACTTCTTCTTGGTCGCGGCCACGAACGCGACCCATGCCTCGTAGTCGCCCTGCCGCCCGGCGTCGGCCTCGCCCTGCAGCGCGACCACGAGGTCGGCGATCACCTCGCGGCAGTCGCCGACGATGGGTACGTCGACGTAGCGGTTCTTGCCGATCTCCGCCGGGTCGATGTCGGCGTGGATGACCTTGGCCTGCGGGGCGAACGAGTCGAGGTTGCCGGTGACCCGGTCGTCGAAGCGGGCGCCGAGGCTGATGATCAGGTCGCTGCGCTGCAGGGCGGCGACCGCCGCGACCGTGCCGTGCATCCCGGGCATCCCGAGGTGCTGGACGTGGCTGTCGGGGAACGCGCCGCGGGCCATGAGCGTGGTGACCACCGGGATGCCGGTCATCTCGGCGAGGACGCGCAGCTCCTTGTCCGCGCCGGCGTGGATGACGCCGCCCCCGACGTACAGGACCGGGCGCCGCGACTCGAGGATCAGCCGGGCGGCCTCGCGCACCTGCTTGGCGTGCGGACGGACCACGGGACGGTAGCCGGGCAGGTGCAGCTCGCTGGGCCACAGGAAGGTCGTGCGCGCCTGGAGCGCGTCCTTGGAGACGTCCACGAGCACGGGGCCGGGTCGCCCGGTCGAGGCGAGGTGGAACGCCTCGGCGATGGTGCGCGGGATCTCGGCCGCGTCGGTGACCAGGAAGTTGTGCTTGGTGATCGGCATCGTGATGCCCCGGATGTCGGCCTCCTGGAACGCATCCGTGCCGATCGCGGAGCTGGCGACCTGGCCGGTCACCGCGACCATCGGGACCGAGTCCATGTAGGCGTCGGCGATCGGCGTGACCAGGTTGGTGGCCCCGGGGCCGCTGGTCGCCATGCAGACCCCGACCCGGCCGGTGGCCGTGGCGTACCCCTGGGCCGCGTGCCCGGCTCCCTGCTCGTGCCGCACCAGGATGTGCCGGAGCCGGGTCGAGTCGTAGAGCGGGTCGTAGGCCGGGAGGATCGCCCCGCCGGGGATGCCGAAGATGTCGCGGACGCCCGCCGACTCCAACGACTTGATGAGGCTCTGCGCGCCCGTCGCCGGCACACCCGCGGCGGCCCCGCCGCTCACCTGTTCGCTCATGCTGCCTTCCTCTGCTCCGACCGTGCCCGGCTCCGCCCCAACAAAAAGCCCCTCGGCCCACGAGGGCGGACGAGGGGCGACGCGCGATGCGTGAGGTGGTCGACCTCAGCAGCGGCGTCCAGGGCATACGAGAATCTCGAAACGCATGGCCCCAGGCTCGTCCCTGGTCTTCGGACCGTCAAGCCAGTGTGCCACCCGTCCCAGGATCCGGGACACCGGTCTCACCGTCGTTGTCGGGGAGTGTCGAGCGGTACGGCGAGCGCGCCGGTCGCGGCGACCACCGCGGGGTCGAGCAGGCCCAGCCCTCACCCCGCCGGGCCAGCATCGCCGGCAGCAGCGCGAGGTACGGCGGGCTCACCGCCCGACTCGGGCCCGGGGCCCCCCGATGGTCGCCGGTCTGCTGAGCGCAGCGGTCGGGGTGGCGCTGCTGGGTCGGGTCGAGGCAGGCTCGCCGTTGACGACCGTCACGTCCAGCAGGACCACGAAGCAGCCCACGCGCATCGCGTCGAGCGCCAGCCGGCGGGGTCGACCGCGGCCGGGTGAGGACGGCCCGGGCACGCTGACAGTCTGCCCGGGGCCGTGCCAGACTCGCGACGTGCCCGTCTGCCTGCACGAGGTCGCGGGCGGGGAGGGCGCCGTGGACGAGACCGTGGACCGGACCGGGGACGCCCCCTCGCCGGACACCGTCCGCGACCGCGCTCTGCGGCGGGCGCACGAGCACGCGGCGACCTGGCTGCACAGCCTGGGCGACCGGCCGGTGCCGGCCCGCGTCGACGCCGACACCGTGGCGGACGCCCTGGGACGGGAGCTGCCCGACGGTCCCGCCGAGGCCGCCGACGTGGTCGACCTGCTCGCGTCCGCCGGTGAGCCGGGTCTGACCGCGATGCCCTCGGGCCGGTTCTTCGGCTTCGTGACCGGCGGGTCCCACCCGGCGGCCCTCGCCGCGGACTGGCTGGTGAGCGTGTGGGACCAGAACGCCATCCTCCGCAAGGTGACGCCCGCCGTCGCGGCGGTCGAGGAGGTGGCGGCGGGCTGGCTGCTCGAGCTGCTGGGGCTCCCTGGAGGGTGCGGCGTGGGGTTCGTCACCGGCGCCACCGCGGCCAACTTCACCGGGATCGCGGCCGGCCGCGACGAGCTGCTGCGCCGCGCCGGGTGGGACCCCGTGCGCGGGCTGGCCGGAGGCCCGCCGCTGCGGGTCGTCGCGGGCCGCGAGCGGCACGACTCCGTCGAGCTGGCGCTGCGCTACGCCGGCCTGCCCCGCCCCGAGCTCGTCGACGTCGACCGGGAGGGGCGCGTCGTCCCCGGGGCGCTGCGGGAGGCGCTGGACGCCTCCCCCGCAGTGCCGACGCTGCTGCTGCTCCAGGCCGGGAACCTGCACTCGGGCGCCTTCGACCCGTTCGAGGCGTGCGTCGGGCTCGCGCACGAGTACGGCGCCTGGGTGCACGTCGACGGCGCGTTCGGGCTGTGGGCCGCCGCCTCCCCCTCGCACGCGCACCTGACGGCCGGCGTGGAGGCGGCCGACTCGTGGGCCACCGACGCCCACAAGACCCTCAACGTCCCCTACGACTGCGGGATCGCCGTCGTGCGCGACCCGGCGGCGCTGACCGCCGCGATGGGGGGCCACGGGGACTACCTGATCGCGGACGCCGCCGGAGACGCGATCGACCGGGTGCCGGAGATGTCGCGAAGGGCGCGCGGCGTTCCCGTGTGGGCGGCGCTGCGAGCCATGGGCCGCAGCGGCGTGGCGCAGATGGTCGACCGGATGTGCGCCCAGGCTCGCACGTTCGCGGACGCGATCGGCACGATCGAGGGCGCCGAGATCCTCAACGACGTCGTGCTCACCCAGGTCTGCGCCGCGTTCGGCGACGACGACCGCACGCAGGGCGTCGTCGCCCGGATGCTGCGGGACGGTACGGCGTGGACGAGCGGGTCGCGCTGGCACGGCCGGGCGGTGCTGCGCCTCTCGGTCAGCAACGCTGCGACGACCGACGACGACGTCCACCGCACGCTCGAGGCGCTCCGCCGCGCGGTGGCCGAGCCCCAGCCGTAGTGCCGCGGCGTCAGCGGGCTCAGCCGCAGACGGCGCCGTGAGCGGCCGACTGCACCACCTTGGCGTACTTGCCCAGCACGCCGCGGGTGTACTTCGGCTGCCGCGGGATCCAGCCCTCCTGCCGGGCCTCGAGCTCGTCGGCGTCCACGTCGACGTCGAGACGCTTGTTGGCGACGTCGAGCCGGATCCGGTCACCGTCGCGCAGGAACGCGATCGGGCCGCCGTCGACCGCCTCCGGCGCGACGTGACCCACGCAGAGGCCCGTCGTACCCCCGGAGAAGCGGCCGTCGGTCATCAGCAGCACGTCCTTGCCGAGGCCGGCGCCCTTGATCGCGCCGGTGATCGCGAGCATCTCGCGCATCCCCGGACCGCCCTTGGGTCCCTCGTAGCGGATCACCACGACGTCCCCGGCGACGACCCTGCCGGCCTCGAGCGCGTCCATGGCGGCCCGCTCGCCGTCGAACACCCGGGCGGTGCCCTCGAACACCGACTCGTCGAAGCCGGCGGACTTGACCACCGCACCCTCCGGGGCCAGCGACCCCTTGAGGATCGTGATGCCGCCGGTCGCGTGGATGGGCCTGGACAGCTCGCGGATGATCGTGCCGTCCACGTCGGGGGGCGCGATGTCGGCGAGGTTCTCGGCCATCGTCCGGCCGGTGACCGTCAGGCAGTCCCCGTGCAGCAGGCCTGCGTCGAGCAGCGCCTTCATCACGACGGGGATGCCGCCGATCTTGTCCACGTCGTTCATCACGTAGCGGCCGAAGGGCTTGAGGTCGCCGAGGTGCGGGACCCGGTCGCCGACGCGGGTGAAGTCGTCGAGCGTGAGGTCGACATCGGCCTCGCGGGCGATGGCGAGCAGGTGCAGCACGGCGTTGGTGGAGCCGCCCAGCGCCATGACCACCGCGATCGCGTTCTCGAACGCCTCCCGGGTCATGACCTGGCGCGCGGTGATGCCCTGGCGCAGCATCTCCACCACCGCCTGGCCCGACCGGTGGGCGAACCCGTCGCGCCGACGGTCCACGGCGGGTGGCGCCGCCGAGCCGGGCAGCGACATGCCCAGCGCCTCCCCCACGGCCGCCATCGTGTTGGCGGTGTACATCCCGCCGCAGGCGCCCTCCCCCGGACAGATGGCGCGCTCGATGCGGTCGACCTCCTCGCGGCTGATCCGCCCCGCCAGGCAGGCGCCCACGGCCTCGAACGCGTCGATGATCGTCACGTCCCGCCCGTCGACCTGCCCCGGCATGATCGACCCGGCGTAGAGGAAGACCGACGCGAGGTCGAGCCGCGCGGCGGCCATCAGCATGCCGGGCAGCGACTTGTCGCAGCCGGCGAGGAGCACCGAGCCGTCCAGGCGCTCGGCCATCATGACGGTCTCGACGCTGTCCGCGATCACCTCGCGGGAGACCAGCGAGAAGTGCATGCCCTCGTGGCCCATCGAGATGCCGTCGGAGACGGAGATCGTGCCGAACTCCAGCGGGTACCCCCCGGCCGCGTGCACGCCGTTCTTCACGGCCTTGGCGAGCCGGTCCAGGGACAGGTTGCACGGGGTGATCTCGTTCCAGGACGAGGCCACCCCGATCTGCGGCTTGGCGAAGTCCTCGTCACCCATGCCGACCGCCCGCAGCATGCCGCGGGCGGCCGCCTTCTCCAGGCCGTCGGTGACGTCGCGGGAGCGCGGCTTGATGTCGGGCTGCGAGGGTGCGTCGGGCATGGCGGGATGCTACGCCGGAGGAGTACGACGGGCGCGGGCGTGTCTCACCCCGCCTCCTGGTCGGGCACCGTGGCCGCGCGGACGCAGAGCACGTCGGGCAGGTGCTCGACCAGCGGGGTCCACGTGTCGCCCTCGTCGTCGCTGGCGAAGACGGTGCCGTCCCGGCTGCCGAAGTACACACCGGCCGGGTCGCCGTCGTCGACGCACATCGCGTCCCGCATCACGCCGGAGAAGAAGCCGTCGGGCAGCCCGGCGTGCAGCTCCTCCCAGCTCTCGCCGGCGTCGCGGGAGCGCCACACGCTGCAGGTCCCGTCGATCGGGAACCGGCCGTCGGCGCCCTCGAGGGGGAACAGCCACACGGTCCCGCTGGTGCGCGGGTGGGCGACCACCGGGAACCCGAAGTCGCTGGGCAGCCCGTCGGCGATCGAGGTCCAGCTGTCGCCGCCGTCGTCGCTGCGGTAGACGCCGCCGTGGTTCTGCAGGTACATCCGGTCCGGGTCGGCGCTCTCGCGGGTCACCTTGTGCACGCACTGCCCGAACTCCGGGAACTGCGACCCCTCGGGCAGGAAGATCGCCCGCAGCCCCTTGTTGGCCGGCGCCCACGTCTCGCCGCCGTCGAAGGTCCGGTAGACGCCTCCGGTCGACATCGCGACCGTGACCCGTTCGGGGTCGCTCGGGTGGGGGAGCAGCGTGTGGATCGCCTGACCGCCGAAGCCCGCGCCCCACTGCGGCCGGTGCGGGTGGTCCCACAGGGAGCGGACCATCTCGAAGGACCGGCCGCCGTCGGTCGAGCGGAACAGCGCCGACGGCTCCGTGCCGGCCCAGACGACCTCCGGCTCCGCGGGCGACGGCGCGATCGACCAGACCGCCTCGAGCGTGCGCCCGGTGTCCTCGGGGAACGCGATGGCCCCGTCCGGGCCGTGCTCCCAGGTCCGGCCCAGGTCGTCGGAGTGCAGGACCTGCGGGCCCCAGTGCCAGTGCCGGCTGGCCATCAGCAGCCGGGGCGGCGCGCCGGCGGCCACCGGCCTGGTGTCGATCGCGACCGCGTGGACCTCGCTGCGCAGCTCGTCCGGCCCGCGCACGCTCCAGCCTCCCCCCGGGCGGTCACCCTCGGCCACCCAGAGACCCTTGCGCGTCCCGACCATCACCACCGTGCGTGTCATCTCTGCCCAGCCTCTCGCCTCGACGTGTGCGGGACTGTAGACCGGGGCGGGGACAGAAAGTCATCGGTCGGCGCGGACGCGGGTCGGGGGAGCCGGCCGCTCGTCGCCTCGCGCGGCCCGGCCGGCGGCCGTGGCCGGTGGGCGCTGCTCTACGGGTTCGTAGGCACTTGTCCGGATTGCTCAGGTGGGCCGCCCGTCCGTCCGATGCTCTGGTCATGAGCACCGCGGCGAGCCGGTACCGGTCCCGGCCGTACCCCGCGACCGGCGTCCCGAGCCTCGGGCAGCGCCATGTCCTGAACCGGCTCGGCTGCGGCTTCTCGCGCGGCGCGTTCCGGCAGCTGCTGGGCGACGGCGGTCGCACCCGCTGGCTGGCGCGGCAGCTGGACGAGCCGTCGGCGGTCGCGGAGTCGTCGACGGCGAAGGCACTGGGCGGGTGGTTCCCCGACCGGGACGACCCCCCGTCGGCGAAGTGGGCCGCCAACGTCGCCGGCACCAAGGGCGGGTGGCAGTACGCCGCCGACCTCGCGAGCTGGTCGATGCTCAAGCGGGTCTACTCCACGCGTCAGGTGCTCGAGAACATGGTGGGCTTCTGGTCGGACCACCTGCACGTGAACGCCAACCACGACACCGCGTGGGTGCACCGCGCGTCGTACGACGCCACCATCCGCGCGCACGCGCTGGGCCGGTTCTCCGACCTGCTGGTCGCCTGCGAGCTGCACCCGGCGATGCTGCTCTACCTCGACAACGTCAAGTCCGTGCGCGGCGCTCCCAACGAGAACCAGGGCCGCGAGCTGCTCGAGCTGCACGCCGTGGGCCGCGTCGCGGGCTACACCGAGGCGATGGTCAAGGACTCCGCGAGGATCCTCTCCGGCTACACCGTCGACGCCTTCGCGTCCTGGGACGGCTACTACGACCCGGGCCGGCACACCACCGGAGCGGTGCAGGTGCTCGGCTTCACCGACCCCAACGCATCGCCCGACGGTCGGCAGCTCGCCGTGGACTACCTGCGCTACCTGGCCCACCATCCCGCCACCGCCCGCACCATCGCCACCAGGCTGTGCCGCCATCTGGTCGCCGACCGGCCCTCGGCGTCCCTGGTGAACGCGGTCGCGAAGGCGTTCCTCGACTCCGGCACCGACATCGCCGCGACGCTGCGGGCCCTGGTCGCCCACCCCGACTTCGACGCCTCGCACAGCCTGCTGGTCCGCAACCCCGTCGAGGACCTCGTCGCCACCTGCCGCGCCCTGCAGGTCGCCGTCCACCGTCCCCGCAGCGACCAGTCGTTCGCGCGGGCATGCGTCTGGGTGCCGCAGACGACCCTGCTCTACCAGTGGCCCAACCCGGCCGGGTCGCCTCTCGGCGACGCCGCGTGGTCCTCGCCCACCCGGATGCTGTCCTCGTTCCGGATGCACTGGAACCTGACCGCCGGCTGGTGGCCCACCAAGGACGTCACCTACCGCAGGAGTGGCGCCGCCTGGCTGCCCCGGCCGCGGGTCCGGCTCGACCAGTGGGTCGACCACCTGTGCCGGGTGCTCCTCGGCAAGCCGTCGGACGCGCGGCTGCTGCGCGCCGTGGTGACCGCCACCGGGTACCCGCCGGCCACCGTGGTCACCAAGGACCACCAGCTCGCCGGCTGGCTGTTCGTGCACCTGGTCGGCACCCTGCTCGACTCCCCCGACCACATGCGACGCTGAGAGGCCACCCACCGATGAGAGCCCAGTCGCCCTGCTGCGGCGAGTTCGAGACCGCCAGCCGCCTGTCCCGGCGCCGCTTCCTGGCCGCGCTGGCGGCCACCACCGGCGCCGCGGTCGCGACCAGCATGTTCGGCGACGCGGTCGTCTCCTCCGCGTTCGGCGCCACCTCGACCGCGGGGGCAGGCTCCGGCAACGTCCTGGTCGTGCTGTCCCTGCGCGGCGGCATCGACGGCCTCGGCCTGGTCGTCCCCCACGGCGACCCCGGCTCCTACGCCGCCCGCCCCACCCTCGCCGTGCCCGCCGGGTCCCTGCTCGCCGCCGACGCCATGTTCGGGCTGCACCCGCAGCTGGCGCCCCTGCAGTGGCTGTGGGACCAAGGCTCGCTGGCCGCCGTCCACGCCGTCGGCCTCCCCGTCCCCAACCGCTCCCACTTCTCGGCCATGGAGGAGATCGAGGACGCCGACCCCACCAGCAGCACCCGCCGCGGCTGGGTCAACCGCATGATCGGCCTCCCCACCGGCACCGGCGCCTCCGACGCCCCGCAGCAGGCCGTCCAGCTCGGCAGCTCCATCGTGCCCACCGAGCTCTACGGACCCGCCCCCGTCCTCGCCGCCGGCGACCTCGACCAGATCACCCTCGTCGGCGCCGACACCGGCACCGACCCCGCCTGGGCCGCCCGTCGGCGCCGCTCGCTGGACCAGGTCTGGGCCGGCACAGCCGGCTCTGGCACCCCCGCCCTGCGCAGCGCCTACCGCTCCGCCCTCACGGTCGTCGACACCCTGGCCCCGGTCGCCCGCCGTACCTACACCCCCACCGTCACCTACCCCCGCGCCTGGCCCGCCACCGACCTCTCCGACGCGCTGAAGGACACCGCCCGCCTCATCAAGGCCGACCTCGGCACCGACGTCGTCGCCATCGACTACGGCTCCTGGGACATGCACGCCGACTACGGCACCCTGGGATACGGCCGGATGCAGTCCATGACCGCCGGCCTGGCCGGCGCCCTGGACGCCTTCCTGCGCGACCTCGGGCCGCTGCGCGAGCGGGTCACCCTGGTCACCATCAGCGAGTTCGGCCGGCGCACCCACGAGAACGGCAACCGCGGCCTCGACCACGGCTGGGGCAACGTCATGCTCCTCGCCGGCGCCGGCGTCAAGGGCGGCCGCTACTACGGGACCTGGCCAGGACTCGGCACCGGACCCGACGACGACCTCGCCGTCACCACCGACTACCGCAACGTGTTTGGTGAGATCCTCGCCAGCCGCTTCCCCGACCGCACCCTGTCCAAGGTCTTCCCCGCCTTCACCTGCAGACCGCTCGGACTCATGGCCTGACCATGCCCGGGAGGAGCGGGACGGTCAGGTCAGCTTCTCGAGGACCAGCTCACGCACCCGTCCCGCGTCGGCCTGACCACGCATCTGCTTCATCACCGCGCCGATCAGTGCGCCCGCGGCGGCGACCTTCCCCTCGCGGATCTTGTCCGCGACGTCGGGGTTGGCCGCGATGGCCCGGTCGACCGCCTCGGACAGCGCCCCCTCGTCGGAGACCACGGCGAGCCCGCGCCGCTCCACGACCTCGTCGGGGGTGCCCTCCCCCGCGAGCACGCCGTCGAGCACCTGCCGGGCCAGCTTGTCGTTGACCCTGCCCTCGTCGACCAGCGCCTGGACGCGGGCGACGTCGGCCGGCGTCACCGGCAGGTCGCCGAGCTCCAGACCCTGCTCGTTGGCCCGGCGGGCCAGCTCCGAGAGCCACCACTTGCGGGCCGCCGACGGGGCGGCACCGGCGGCGATCGTGCCCTCGACCAGCTCGAGCGCCCCGGCCCCCACCGTGTCGCGCATCTCCAGGTCGCTGAAGCCCCAGTCCTCCTGCAGCCGGGCCCGGCGCTCCCGCGGCGGCTCGGGCAGCCGGGCCCGCAGGCTCTCCACCCAGTCGGCGTCGGGAGCGATCGGCACGAGGTCGGGCTCGGGGAAGTACCGGTAGTCCTCGGCGTCGGACTTCTCGCGCCCGGACGTGGTGATCCCGGTGTCCTCGTGCCAGTGCCGCGTCTCCTGTACGACGGACCCGCCGCCGTCGAGGACCGCCGCCTGCCGGCCGATCTCGTAGCGGACCGCCCGCTCCACCGAGCGCAGCGAGTTGACGTTCTTGGTCTCGGTGCGCGTCCCGAGCAGACCCGAGCCCGCCGGCGAGAGCGACAGGTTCACGTCGCAGCGCAGCGAGCCCTGCTCCATGCGCACGTCGGAGACCCCGAGGCCGAGCAGCAGGTCGCGCAGCTGGGCGACATAGGCCCGGGCCACCACCGGGGCGCTCTCCCGGGTACCGGTCACCGGCCGGGTGACGATCTCGATGAGCGGGATCCCCGCGCGGTTGTAGTCCACCAGCGAGTGGTCGGCACCGTGGATGCGACCCGTCGCGCCGCCGACGTGCAGCGACTTACCGGTGTCCTCCTCCATGTGGGCGCGCTCGATCTCCACGCGGACGCTCTGCCCCTCCGCGTCGGGCACCGTCACGTCCATCCAGCCGTCAAAGCAGATCGGCTCGTCGTACTGCGAGGTCTGGAAGTTCTTCGGCATGTCCGGGTAGAAGTAGTTCTTGCGCGCGAACCGGCACCACGAGGCGATGTCGCAGTTGAGGGCCAGCCCGATCCGGACCGCGGACTCGACCGCCTTCGCGTTGAGCACCGGCATGGCCCCGGGCAGGCCGAGGCAGACCGGGCACACCTGGGTGTTCGGCTCGGCGCCGAAGACCGTCGAGCAGCCGCAGAACATCTTCGACGCGGTGTTGAGCTCGACGTGCACCTCGAGCCCCAGGGTCGGGTCGAAGCGCTCGAGCGCCTCGGTGAACGAGAGCGTCCTCTCGGTGGTCATGGTCATGCGTCCCCCCGTGTCAGGTCCGGAGCCCGGTCGAGCAAGGGCCCACCCCAGGCCTTGGTGAGCATCGTCTCCAGGGCGGCCCCCACCCGGTACACCCGGTCGTCGGCCAGGGCGGGCGCGAGCACCTGCACACCGGCGGGCAGGCCGTCCTCGTCGGCCAGGCCGCTGGGCACCGAGATGCCGGGCACGCCGGCGAGGTTCGCCGGGATCGTGGCCAGGTCGTTGAGGTACATCGCGACCGGGTCGTCGAGCTTCTCCCCGAGCCGGAACGCCGTGGTCGGCGCGGTGGGCGAGACCAGCACGTCGGCCCGCTCGAACGCGGCGGCGAAGTCGCGACCGATGAGGGTGCGGACCTTCTGCGCCTTCCCGTAGTAGGCGTCGAAGTACCCGCTGGACAGCGCGTAGGTGCCGAGGATGATGCGACGCTTGACCTCGTCACCGAAGCCCTTGTCGCGGGTGGCCCGCATCACCTCCTCGGCGCTGGGTGCGTCGACCCCGTCGGGGAGCACGCGCAGGCCGTAGCGCATCGCGTCGAACTTCGCGAGGTTCGAGGACGCCTCCGCCGGCAGGATCAGGTAGTAGGTGGCCAGCGCGTGCACGAACGTCGGGCAGGACACCTCGACGACGTCCGCGCCGGCCTCGACGAGGAGCTCCACGGCCTCGTCGAACCGCTGCTGCACCCCGGCCTGGTAGCCCTCACCCGTCAGCTCCCTGACCACGCCGACCCGCAGGCCGGCGACGTCCCCGTCGGCGCCTCGGCGTGCGGCCTCGACGACCGACGGCACCGGAGCGTCGACCGACGTGGAGTCCGCCGGGTCGTGGCCGCCGATGACCTCGTGCAGCAGGGCCGCGTCCAGGACGGTGCGGGTGACCGGGCCGGCCTGGTCGAGGCTGTTGGCCAGCGCCACCAGCCCGTAGCGGGAGACCCCGCCGTAGGTCGGCTTGACCCCGACCGTGCCGGTGACCGCGCCCGGCTGCCGGATGGAGCCGCCCGTGTCGGTGCCCACTGCCAGCGGCGCCTCGAACGCCGCGACGGCCGCCGCCGACCCACCGCCGGAGCCGCCCGGGATCCGGTCGAGGTCCCACGGGTTGTGCGTGGGGCCGTAGGCGGAGTGCTCGGTCGAGGAGCCCATCGCGAACTCGTCCATGTTCGTCTTGCCGAGAACGGGCAGGCCCGCGGCCCGCAGCCGGGCGACGACGGTGGCGTCGTACGGCGGCACCCAGCCCTCGAGGATCCGCGAGCCGCACGTCGTGGGCAGCCCCTTCGTGGCCAGGACGTCCTTGACCGCGACCGGCACGCCGTCCAGGGGGGAGGCGGGAGAGCCGGCCGCGCGCCGCTCGTCGGCGGCCCGGGCGGCTGCCAGCGCACCCTCGGCGTCCACGTGCAGGAACGCGTGCACGGCGCCGTCGACCTCGCCGATGCGGTCCAGGTGCGCCTGGGTCACCTCGACGGAGGACACCGCGCCGCTGGCGAGCCGCGCGCCGATCTCGGCGGCGGTCAGGCGGGTCAGGTCGCTCACGCCTCCTCCCCCAGGATGCGCGGCACGCTGAAGCGCTGCTGCTCGGGCTCGACGGGCGCCCCGGACAGCGCCTCCTCGACCGTCAGGCCCGGGCGCACGACGTCCTCGCGGAACACGTTGGTCAGCGGCAGCGCGTGCGACGTCGGTGGGACGTGGTCGGCGGCGACCTCCCGGATGGAGGCGACCGAGTCGAGGATCACGGCGAGCTGGGGGGCGAGGTGGTCGATCTCCGCCTCGGACAGGTCGATGCGCGCCAGGTCGGCGAGGTGCGCCACCTCGTCGCGGCTGATGTCGGGCATGGGACGCTGGCTCCTCGAGCTGGGGTGCAGGACGGCGTCGCCGGACGCCGCAGCCTCATCCTAGGGCGGCGGGTCCGCCGGCCAGCAGCCGCGTGAACCCGGCCTCGTCGAGGACCGGGACGCCCAGCTGCTCGGCCTTGTCGGCCTTGGTGCCGGGCGACTCCCCCACGACGACGTAGTCGGTCTTCTTCGAGACCGAGGAGGTGGCCTTGCCCCCTCGGGTCACGATCGCCTCCTTGGCCTGGTCGCGGCTCAGACCGCTCAAGGACCCGGTCACCACGATGCTGAGCCCCTCGAGGGTCCGGGGGACCGACTCGTCGCGCTCCTCGGCCATCCGCACCCCCGCCGCGGCCCACTTGCGGACGATCTCGCGGTGCCACTCGGCGTCCGGGCCGTCGAACCAGTGGCGCACGGACTCCGCGATGGTGGTCCCGACACCCTCGGTCTCGGCCAGCGTCTCCACCTCCGCGTCCCGGATGGCGTCCACGGATCCGAGCCTGGCGGCGAGCGCGCGGGCCGCGGTCGGCCCGACGTGCCGGATGGAGAGCGCCACGAGGACCCGCCACAGGGGCCGGTCCAGGGCCGCGTCGAGGTTCTCCAGCAGCCGCCGGGCGTTGGCGTTGAGGACCGGCTCGTCGCCCTCGCCCTTCTTCGGCGCCCGGGTGAACAGCGGGGCCCGGCGCAGCTTCCCCTCGTCGAGGCCGAACACATCGCCCTCGTCGGTCAGGACGCCGGCCTCCAGCAGCGCGACCGCGGCCTCGTAGCCGAGTCCCTCGATGTCGAAGGCGCCGCGACCGGCCACGTGGAAGACCCGCTCGCGCACCTGCGCCGGGCACCTCCTCGTGTTCGGGCACCGCAGGTCGGCGTCGCCCTCCTTCTGCTGCGCCAGCTCGGTCCCGCACGACGGGCACCGTGTCGGCATCACCCACTCCTGCAGGCCTTCGGGGCGCAGGGCGAGGACCGGGCCCACGATCTCCGGGATGACGTCACCGGCCTTGCGCAGCACGACGGTGTCGCCGGGCCGCACGTCCTTGCGCTTGACCTCGTG
>JAICKK010000229.1 GCA_025927955.1 Nocardioidaceae bacterium | reverse complement strand
GTCGGTGCGGAAGGTGCGGACCGGCCCGGGGCCCGTCTCGGCGGTCTCGAAGCGGACGGTCACCCGGCCCAGACCGGAGCCCCACACCCAGCCCGGCCCGTGCACGGCGTGCTGGACGTCCGAGCCCGGCGCCCACGGTCGGGACCGGGTGAGCCGGGCCAGGGCCTCCTCGGCGACCGGCTCGGCGGCCCCGTCGTCCGCGCCGCCGTCCGCCCCCTCGACTGCGCCGTCGGCACCGGCGGTCCCGGTGTCGAACAGGTCCTCCTGGATCCAGTCCGCCAGCCCGGACACGCCGACGCCGAGCAGCCGCACCCCTGCCGAGGTGTCGACCTCGCCCAGCAGCGCGCGCGCCAGCCGGGTCACGGCCCGCGCGCTGTCGGTGGGAGCGGGCAGGGTGCTCGAGCGGGTGTGGGTGGTGAAGTCGTGCAGGCGGACCTTCACGGTGACGGTGCGCCCCGACAGCCGCGCCGTGCGCAGCCGCTGCGCCACCTGGGCCGCCTGCCGGTCCACCAGCGCCTCGAGCAGCCGCCGGTCGACGAGGTCCGTGTCGTAGGTGCCCTCGACGCTGACCGACTTCGCCTCCCGCTCCGCGACCACCGGCCGGTCGTCGTCGGCGCGGGCCAGCCGGTGCAGCGACCTGCCGTGCGCCTGGCCCACCAGCCGGACCAGCTCCTCGACGGAGACCCCCTCGAGGTCGGCGACCGTGTGCACGCCCACCCGGCGCAGCCGCTCCGCGGTGGCCGGTCCCACTCCGGGGATGACCCCGACCCGCATCGGGCGGAGCAGGTCCCGCTCGGCGCCCGGAGGCACCACGACCAGGCCGTCCGGCTTCTCCAGGTCGCTGGCGATCTTCGCGACGAGCTTGGAGGTGGCCACGCCCACGGACCCGCACAGGCCACCGGTCACGGTGCCGATCTCCTCCTTGAGCCGGCGGGCCACCCCGGTGACGCCCGCGACCGAGAGGTCCTCGACCGCACCCGCCGCCAGGTCGACGTACGCCTCGTCGAGGGAGAGCGGCTCGACCAGGGGCGAGAGCCGGCGCAGCACCGTCATCACCTGGCGGCTGGACTCCCGGTAGGCGTCGAACCGGCCGGACAGGTAGGCCGCGTGCGGGCAGCGCGCCCGGGCCTCCCGCGTCGACATCGCCGAGTGGACGCCGAACGCCCTGGCCTCGTACGACGCCGTGGCGACCACGCCGCGGCCGCCGACCCCGCCCACCACCACGGGCCTGCCGCGCAGCGACGGCTTGTCGCGCTGCTCGACGGCGGCGAAGAACGCGTCGAGGTCGACGTGGAGGATCGTCGAGGCGGCGCGCACGGCGCCATTGTCCCCGCCATCGCCGACACTGCCGACCACCCCGACCACCCCGACCACCGCGCCCACCGGTCGCGGGCCGCTGGCCGGTTCCCGTCCCCATCGGGCCTCGAGCCCGGTCCCTCCACAGCGGGAGGCTCGGCCGCCCATCCGGCGTCCCGGGGGGACCAGGGTCGTCGCCATGAGCCGGCTCCCCGACAGCAGTGACCCCTCACCCGCGCGCGACGCGGGCGCCCCCACCGGTCGACCGGTGCTCCGTGTGCGCGGCCCCGTGGACCTGCTCGCCGTCGTGCCGCGGATGCTCGGGTTCCACCCGGACGGCTCCGTGGTGATGCTCACCGTCGGACCGGCCACGGAGCCCTTCCACGCCCGGGTCGACCTGCCCACGGACCCCGTCGGCATCGAGGCCGTCGCCGCGCAGCTGTCCGGGGTCGCGGCTCGACACGCGGTCGAGCGGGTCGCCCTCGTCCTCTACACGCCCGACGCCGGTCTCGCGGAGGCGCTGCTCGTCGAGCTGGCGAGGCGGCTGTCCGGCGGCGGCGTCGAGGTGCTCTGCTGCCTGCGGGCCGACGCCGGTCGGTGGTGGGACCTCGACGGGCGCGTCACCGACGACCCTGGGTCGCCCTACGACGTCTCGACCCACCCGATCACGGCCGAGGCCGTGCTCGAGGGACGGGTCGTGCTGGGGAGCAGGCAGGCCCTCGCGGACTCGCTGGTCGGCGACGACCCCGCGGAGAGCCGGCGCATCGCCGAGCTCGGCGACTCGCTGCTCGGACGACTGGCCGGCCGGGCCACGGACGGGGCGCACAGCGGTCCCTGGCTCGACCTCGAGGCTCGCTGGCTGCGGCACCGGGTGGGTCGCTTCCTCGCCGACGGCGAGCGGCTGGACACCCACGACGTGGCCCGGGTCGCCACCCTGGTCTCGGCCGTGGTCGACCTGCGCGACCTGGCCTGGTGCGAGATGACCCGGGCGGACGCGAGCCGGCACGTCGACCTCTGGCGCGACGTCGTCCGGCGGGTGCCGGTCACGGTCCGTGCGGCCCCCGCAGCGCTGCTGGGCTTCGCCGCGTGGCTCTCCGGGGACGGTGCCCTCGCCTGGTGCGCGGTCGAGCGGGCGCTGGCGGCGGAGCCGGGACACGGTCTCGCTCTGCTCGTCGCGCAGGCCCTCGACGGTGCCGTCCCACCCTCGGCGTGGACCCCGGTCCCGCGCGACCGCCCGCCGCCGTACGCCGGATGACGGAACGGCGTGCGGATCCGACGCACGAAGCGCCCCCCGCGGCCTAGTCTTCGGGCATGGGCGAAGAGGTCGCACACCAGGAGTTCACCCGCGAGGACCGCACCCGGTACCGGGAGAAGGTGCGCCGCTGCCTGGACGTGTTCGCCCGGATGCTGCGGGAGGCCCGCTTCGACAGCGACGCGCCCATGACCGGCCTCGAGATCGAGCTCAACCTCGTGGACAGCGTCGGCGACCCGGCCCTGAAGAACACCGAGGCGCTCGAGCACATCGCCGACCCCGACTTCCAGACCGAGCTGGGGCAGTTCAACCTCGAGATCAACGTGGCGCCCAAGCAGCTGCGGGACCGAGGCTTTCGCGACTTCGAGGACGGCGTGCGGGCCAGTCTCAACGACGCGGAGGCCAAGGCGGCCAAGGTCGGCGCCCACCTCGTGATGATCGGCATCCTGCCGACGCTGTCCTCGGGCCACATGAGCCCCGCGTCCCTGACGCCGAACCCGCGCTACCAGCTGCTCAGCGACCAGATCCTCGCCGCCCGCGGGGAGGACATCCTCATCGACATCACCGGGCCCGAGCGGCTGCGCACCACGACCGACTCCATCGTGCCGGAGGCGGCCTGCACGTCCACCCAGCTGCACACCCAGGTCAGCCCCGAGCGGTTCCCGGACTACTGGAACGCCTCGCAGGCGGTCGCCGGGGTCCAGCTCGCGCTCGGGGCCAACTCGCCGTTCCTGCTGGGCCGGGAGCTGTGGCGGGAGACGCGCGTGCCGCTGTTCGAGCAGGCCACCGACACGCGCAGCGAGGAGCTCAAGGCCCAGGGCGTGCGGCCGCGGGTGTGGTTCGGTGAGCGGTGGATCACCTCCATCTTCGACCTCTTCGAGGAGAACGCGCGCTACTTCCCGGCGCTGCTCCCGGTCCTGGAGGACGAGGACCCCCTCGAGGTCCTCGAGGCCGGCCGGACCCCGAGGCTCGCCGAGCTGCGGCTGCACAACGGCACCATCTACCGCTGGAACCGCCCGGTCTACGACGTGGTGGACGGCACCCCCCACCTGCGGGTGGAGAACCGCGTGCTGCCGGCCGGCCCCACCGTCGTCGACACGATGGCCAACGCAGCGTTCTACTTCGGCCTGGTCCGCGCGCTGGCCGAGGACGAGCGGCCGCTGTGGTCCCAGATGTCCTTCAGCGCGGCCGAGGAGAACTTCCACGTCGCCGCCCGCGCGGGCATCGAGGCCCGCGTGTACTGGCCGGGCCTCGGCCAGGTGCCCGCCACCGAGCTCGTCGTCCGCCGGCTGCTGCCGATGGCCCGGACCGGCCTCGCGGCGTGGGGGGTCGAGCCGGAGGAGAGCGAGCGGCTGCTCGGCATCGTCGAGCAGCGCTGCATCGCCGGCCGCAACGGCGCCTCCTGGTTCGTGGACCGCTACCACGAGCGGCTGGCCGGCAGCGGAGAGCGCCTGGACGCCCTGCGCAGCACCCTCAACGAGTACCGCGACCGCATGCACACCAACGCCCCGGTGCACACCTGGACCTGACCTCGCCCAGCCGCGCCGGTCACAGCCGCAGGCGGGCCCACTGCCGGACCTCGCCGCTGACCACGTCGCGCCATCCGGAGCGGGTGACCACGTAGCAGCCGTCGAGGGTGCGGGCGTGCATGCCGAACGCGGTGCGGGCCGCCGCCCACCACGCCAGGTCGGCGTCGTAGGGCTCGGGGTCGCCCGAGCGCTCCACCCACACGGTCGCCCACTCCGGGGGGCAGTCCTCGAGCAGCGCCGAGAGCACGTCGGTGCGCAGCGCCGCGTCGACGACGGGGCGGTCCTGGGCGCGCACCACGAACCCCGTACGTGGGCCCGCCAGCACGCCCACGTGCACCGAGGAGTCGAAGACCCTGCGGCTCTCCCGGGCCCGCAGCCGGCCGACCTCGAGCCGGAGCAGGGCGCGGTGGGCTGACGTGGCGGACGGGCGCACGGAGTCGTCGGACGGCACCGCGACAGCATGACGGCCCGGACGCCGGCGATCGACTGCTCGTCCACAGGGCCCTCCGGCGAGGGGCTGCGATAGCGTCGCGCTCGTCGACCGCATCGCGCGGTCCAGTGCAGCTGCGACTCGTTGAAGGGACGCCCGATGGGGACCATCGTCGTGGGCTACGTGCCCAAGCCCGAAGGACATGCCGCCCTGAGGCGGGCGACCGAGGAGGCGCGGCTGCGGGGCTCGCGGCTGCTGGTGGTCAACTCCCACCGAGGCGGCCGGGAGTTCGACCGGGACGACGCCGTGCAGTCCGAGGCCGACCTCGGTGCCATCCGCGCCGAGCTGGACGAGGCGGGGGTCGAGCACGAGGTCCGCCAGCTCGTCCGCGGCATGGACCCGGCCGACGACCTCGTCAACGTCGCGGAGGAGGTGGACGCCGAGCTCATCGTCATCGGGCTGCGCCGCCGCTCGCCGGTCGGCAAGCTGATCCTGGGCAGCAACGCCCAGCGTGTGCTGCTGGACGCCCCCTGCCCGGTGCTGGCGGTCAAGGCCGAGGAGGAGTGACGGGTCGGGCGCTTGGAATCGCCCCCGCCCGTGTCACAATGGGAGAGCGGCTCTTGACAGCATCGGGCTCTGCCGCGCCCACGACCCGTTGTACGAGAGGTAGTTCGTGTCCTCGAGCACGTCCCGCAAGCTGTCCGTCGACGTTGTGACCCACCCCGACATCGTTGCCCTGGTTGCTGCCGGCCGACCCACCGGGCAGGTCAGCGCGGAGGCGCTGCGCGTCGCCACCTCGAGCGCGGCGACGACTCCGCAGCACCTCAAGGCCGTGCTCAGGAAGCTGAGCGAGGAAGGGATATCCGTCGTGGTCTCTGCCGAGGACGCCAGGTCGCCGAAGGTCGTCGC
>JAICKK010000045.1 GCA_025927955.1 Nocardioidaceae bacterium | reverse complement strand
AGGTCCTTGGCGTAGCCCGGGTCGAACGGGGCGTAGAGGTCGTTGCCGAGCCGGCCGTAGCCGCTCAGCGCGTTGTCGATCATCTGCTGGCGGTCAGCGATCAGCCGCAGCGCCTGGCGGACGCGGACGTCGGAGAACGGCGTGACGTCGACCCGCATGGTGAACGGCACCCACGCGCCGCCACCGGCTTCGAGAACCTGGGCTCCCTGGGCCTTGACGGACTTGATCAGGTTGTACGGCAGGTTGTCGATCGTCTGGATCTGTCCCGACTGGAGGGCGTTGACCTGGGCGCTGGGGTCGGAGAAGTCCTGGATCTGCAGCTCGTCGACGAAGGCCTTCTGGCCCCAGTAGCCGTCGTACCTGGTGAAGACGCTGTTCTTGCCCGGAGTGAACGACTTGTACTTGAAGGGCCCGGTGCCGACGGGGTTCTTCGGGTCGTAGTCGGCGGGAACGATGCCGAACGTGTACTCCGCCAACAGGTAGTCCAGCACGGCGTACGGCGACTTGAGCTTGATGACCACCGTCGACGCGTCGGCCTTCTTGGTGCCGTTGAAGTCGATGATCGGCGCCAGCGCCACACCGGCCGACGTGGGTGTCTTGCCGGCCACCCGATGGAGGGTGAACAGCACGTCCTCGGGGGTGACCTTCTTGCCGTTGTGGAAGGTGATCCCCTGGCGCAGCTTGACCGTCCACGTCATGGCGTCCGACGACGGGGTCACCGACTCGGCGACCGCGGGCTGCGCCTTGTAGTCGTTGTCCCAGTAGAGGAGCGGCTCGTAGAGCTGGAGGCAGCGGGCGATGTCGGCGTTCTGGACCGGACGGTGGGCGTCGAGCGTGTCCTTGCTGCTGCCGCCGGTCGCTCCGTGGATCAGCGTGCCGCCGGCCTTCTGGGCGCCACCACCGGACCCGGAGGTCGAGGGGGAGCTGCCGCCGCAGCTCGAGAGCAGGCCCGTGCCGGCCACTCCCGCCACCGCCAGGCCTGAGTACTGGAGCAGGCGGCGACGGGAGATCCGTACATCGCCTACGCTGTCGGGCACTTCGTTCGTCATCCGAACACCTCCGTGTCGTGTGCGAACCTAGGGGCGAGAACTGCACCCGTCAAGCACTTCCACGGGATCGGAACACTTATGGAACCTGTCGTCGCGGGGCCTGTCCGAGGGGCCGGAGCGCCGCGGGCGTCCCGCGTCCAGTCCGTCGACAGAGCGATGCGGCTGCTGCGCGCCGTGGCGGACGCCACCACGGTGGACTCCACGGCCGCGCTCCTGGCCGGGACCTGCGGCCTCAACCGGGCGACCGCGTGGCGCATCCTGTCCACCCTGGAGACGCACGGGATGGTCTCGTGCGACCGGGCCACCGGGCGCTGGTCGCTCGGGCCGGGCCTGCTGGACCTCGCCCGCGTCGCCGAGCTCGCCGCGGTCGTGCAGGGGGCGCACCCCGTGCTCGAGCAGCTGAGCCGCGAGACCGGGGAGACGGCGGCCCTCGCCGTGGTCACCGGCGCCGGGCTGACCTACGTCGACGAGGTGGCGTCGCACTCGGTGGTGGCGGTGACCTGGCGGGGCCGGACGGTGCCGCTGCACGCGACCTCGACCGGCAAGGCGCTCCTGTCGGTCACCGACCCCGACGAGGTCGCCCTCATGCTGGGTGACACCCTGCAGCGCTACACCCCGACGACGGTGACCGACCTGCCCACGCTGCTCGAGGAGATCGAGCTGACGCGTCTGCGGGGCTGGGGCGCGTGTCGCGGCGAGTACGACGTGTCCGCCCACGGCGTGTCCGCCCCGGTGCTCGACGGGAGCGGTCACCTCCGCGCCGTGCTGAGCATCTGGGGGCCCGGTGACCGCGTCACCGAGTCCCGTCTGGAGGAGCTCGGGACGCTCGTCCGGGATGCGACGGCGCTGCTCGGGCGGCACTGGGCGGAGCACTCCACCGCCTAGGCTGGGGGCCATGCCCTCCCCCGACACGGCCGACGCCACCACGCCCTCCGAGCCCGCCGGGGAGCCGGGGGCGACGCCGTCGTTCGAGGACCTGGGGATCGACAAGCGGGTGCTCCGCGGGCTCGCCGATGTCGGCTACGAGTCGCCCTCGCCGATCCAGGCCGCGACGATCCCGGCCCTGCTCGCCGGCCGGCACGTGGTGGGGCTGGCGCAGACCGGCACCGGGAAGACCGCGGCCTTCGCCGTGCCGATCCTGTCCCACATCGACCTGAGGCAGAAGGCGCCGCAGGCGCTCGTGCTCGCGCCGACGCGGGAGCTGGCGCTGCAGGTCTCCGAGGCGTTCGAGCGCTACGCCGCCCACCTGCCGGGCCTGCACGTGCTGCCCATCTACGGCGGCCAGGGGTACGGCGTGCAGCTGTCCGCCCTGCGTCGCGGCGTGCACGTCGTCGTGGGCACCCCCGGCCGGGTGATGGACCACCTCGACAAGGGCACGCTCGACCTCTCGCAGCTGCGGTTCCTGGTGCTCGACGAGGCGGACGAGATGCTCAACATGGGCTTCGCCGACGACGTCGAGAGGATCCTCGCCGACACCCCGGACGACAAGCACGTGGCGCTCTTCTCCGCGACCATGCCGGCCTCGATCCGGCGGATCGCCAAGCGCTACCTCACCGACGCCGAAGAGATCACGGTCAAGAACAGGACGAGGACCGTCGCGAACCTCACCCAGCGGGTGCTGGTGGTCGCCCACCCGCAGAAGCTGGACGCGCTCACGCGCATCCTCGAGGTGGAGAACTTCGAGGCGATGATCGTGTTCGTCCGGACCAAGCAGGTCACCGAGCAGCTCGCCGAGCGGCTGCGGGCGCGCGGCTTCTCGGCCGCGGCCATCAACGGCGACATCGCCCAGGCACAGCGGGAGCGCACCGTCGACGCGCTGCGTCGCGGGAAGCTCGACGTGCTCGTGGCGACGGACGTGGCCGCGCGCGGCCTCGACGTCGACCGCATCTCGCACGTCGTCAACTACGACATCCCCACCGACACCGAGTCCTACGTCCACCGCGTCGGGCGCACCGGCCGGGCCGGCCGCACCGGTGACGCGATCTCCTTCGTCACCCCGCGTGAGCGGCACCTGCTCCGCGCCATCGAGAAGGCGAACCGCCAGCCGCTCACGCCGATGCGGCTGCCGACCGTCGAGGACGTCAACGAGACCCGGGTGGCGAGGTTCCGCGACGCGATCACCGAGGCGCTCGGCTCGGACCAGGTCGGCTTCTACCGCGACCTCGTCGCGGACTACGAGCGCGAGCACGACGTGCCCGCGACCGACGTCGCCGCGGCGCTGGCCGTGCTGACCCAGGACGACCGGCCGCTGCTGATGGAGCCCGAGCAGGCGCCGCCCCCGGTGCGCAGCGACCCGCGGCACGAGCGGCCCCAGCGCCGGGACGGCCGGCCGCCGCGGAGCCGCTCGACGGTCCCCCTGGCGCCGTACCGGATCGCGGTCGGGAAGCGGCACCACGTCGAGCCCCGGCAGATCGTCGGCGCGATCGCCAACGAGGGCGGCCTGGACCGCGCGGACTTCGGGCACATCGACATCCGCGGCGACCACTCGGTGGTCGAGCTGCCCGCGTCGCTGTCGGAGCAGACGCTGTCGTCCCTGCAGCGCACGCGGATCTCCGGCAAGCTGATCGACCTCACCCCCCTCGACGGGTCGTCCGCCCCGGCGCGTCCCGACGCCCGCAGCAAGCCGCGAGCGAAGCCGCGCACGAAGCCGCGCAGCAAGAAGCCACCCACCGGGTGAGCGGACGCGTCGGCCCTACCCTGGGCCGGTGCCGATCCTGCCCCCCGACCAGCCCCTGGCCGCTCGACCTCGGCGGGTGCTCGTCGCGGGCACGTCCGGCTCCGGGAAGACGACGCTCGCGGCGCGCGTGTCCGTGGTCCTGGGCGTGCCGCACGTCGAGATCGACGCGCTGTTCCACGGCCCCGGCTGGACGCCGCTGGAGACCTTCCCGGCGGAGGTGGAGCGGTTCAGCTCGGGACCGGCGTGGGTGACCGAGTGGCAGTACGACGCGGTCCGGGACCTGCTCGCGGCGCGCGCGGACCTGCTGGTCTGGCTGGACCTTCCGCGCCGGACGGTGATGAGGCAGGTGACCTCCCGGACCGTGCGGAGGCGGCTGCGGCGTGAGCGGCTGTGGAACGGCAACCTCGAGCAGCCCCTGTGGACCGTGCTCACGGACCGTGACCACATCGTGCGCTGGGCGTGGTCGACCCATCACCAGAGTGCCGTTCGGGTGCCGCGCCTGCTGCAGGACCGTCCGGACCTGCCGGTCGTGCGGCTGCGGACCCGTGACGAGGCGCGGCGGTGGGTCGGGGGACCGTTGCGCGAGGCCGCCCGGGGCGGCCGGGACCTGCCCTCAGAACCGCCGCCGCAGCCTGGCCCGTAGCGGCCGCCCGTCCGGGTCGTACACGGCCCGGTACACCGGCGTCGCCCACAGCCGCGTCGGCCGCGGCACCGGCACCTCGTGGACCGGCCGCAGCCGTCCCCGGGGGCGCGGTCCGCGCCGGTGTCCGTCGTACCAGCCCTGCAGGCGGGCGGCGGAGCGCGCGAACGTGTCGAAGACCTCGTCGAGGCCCAGCCCCTCGTCGTCGTCCTGCTCGAGGTGCTCGCGGGCGAGGGTGCGGCGCAGGCCCGCGGCCAGGTCGGCGTCGGCGACCGCCGCGGTGACCTCGGAGTCGTGGGTCCAGGACCTCAGGTTGATGTTCCCCGACCCGACCGAGGCCCAGGCGTCGTCGACCACGCCGACCTTGGCGTGCACGTACACCGGATCCCCGGCGGTGTTCTCCACGCCGTAGAAGGCGACCCGGTCCGGGGCCGCCTCCCGCAGGACCGACAGCGCGTGGAGGCGGCCGACGTGGTTGGGCGGCAGCTGCAGGCGGCCGTCCTGGTCGGGGTGGTGAGGCAGCACGGCGATCAGCCGCAGGCCCCTCTCCGCGCGCAGGGCCTCGGCGAACACGCGCGCCACCGGACGCGACCAGAGGTACTGGTCCTCGACGTACACCAGCCGGCGGGCACGTCCCACGGCCTTGTGGTAGCCGCGCGCGATGCTGCGCTCCCCCTTGGGCGCGAACGGGTAGCCGGGTGTCCGGTTGCCGTAGGTGCGCAGCAGCTGGACGGGGTGACGACCCGCCGGCGCGGGGTCCGGGAGCTGCTCGGGCAGCGGCCTCAGGGTCCGCGGCTCGTCCCTGCGGATGCGGTCCTCCAGCATCCGGAAGGGGCTGCGGCTGGGCATGGCCGGGTCCTCCCACCGCTCCCGGAAGACCGTCTCGACGTCACCCACGGCGGGCCCCGTGATCCGCAGCTGCACGTCGTGCCACGGCGGTCGGGGGCCGTAGACCTTGGCCATCCGCTGCGGCTGCGGGTCGCCCGCGTGGGACGCGTCGTCGCGGCGGCTGTGGCACAGGTCGATGCCGCCGAGGAACGCCACGTCCCGCTCCGGCCGGTCCGGATGCCGCAGCACGAGGAGCTTCTGGTGGTGCGAGCCACCGGGTATGACGCGCATGTCCAGCACGCACTCGCCGCCGGCCTTGTTGACGTCCTCGCCGAGGTGCCGGTTCTCGGCGGCGGAGAACGTGAGCCTGTCCAGGTGCGAGCGCCAGATCAGCCCGCGTACGTCGACGCCGCGACGGACCGCCCTGGCCAGCACCCGCGCGATGGCGCTGTCCGGGGTGCCGACCAGCCTCTCGTCGGGGTCGCCGCGCCAGTCGACGAACATGAGCAGATCGCCGTCCGCCATGCCCTCGATGCCGTGGTACAGCTGCTCGTAGTAGACCGCGCCGTGGACGAGCGGCTCGACGAGGTTGCCCTCGGTCCAGGCCCGGCCGCCCGGGTGCCGCCGGTCGAGGCGGGTGCTCGGGTTGTCCCGCTCGTCGGCGGTGAGGTACCAGTCGCTCACCGCCCCAGCGTTCCCCCGAACACCGAGGGCTACTCGCGTTCGTCCTCGGTGAGGCCCGCCGGACCCGGCCGGCGACCCGCGACGCTGACCATCAGCGGCGCGAACAGGACGGTGTCGCCGTCGTGGCACAGCGCCCGGAAGTCGGCCAGGTCGGCCGGTGTCACGAGCCCCTGCGCCAGCATCGCGGGCGCGAGCTGGTGCACGAGCAGCTCCCACTGCGGCACGCCGGCGCCCGGGTCGGCGTCGACCTGGCGCGCGTCGATGCGGGTGACCACCTCCCGCAGCCCGGCGGCGGCCATCGCCCGCGGCAGCCGGCGGCCGTACTGCGCGTCGTAGCCGTGGACGGCGAAGACCGAACGCACGGCGTTCGAGACCTTCTCGTGGACGGCCGACGGCGGGTCGACCAGGCCGGCGGTGACCCAGTCGAAGTCCTCGACGAGGAGCCAGCCTCCCGGTCTGACGGCGGCGGCCAGCTCCCGGAGGAGGCGGGCGCGGACGGGCAGGTGCTCGAGGAGGAGCCGGGCGTGCACGAGGTCGAACGAGCCGGAGGGCAAGGGCGTGAGGGTGAGGTCCGCCTGCTCGACCTCGATGACCCCGGTCGCCAGCGGCTCCAGGAACCGGGTGTCGAGGTCGACGGCGAGCACCTGGCCGCTCGGCCCGACCCGCTGCGCGAACAGCCGGGCGACGCTGCCGGTGCCGGCGCCCACGTCGGCGCACCGCCAGCCGGGTCCCAGTCCCAGGCGTACGGCGAGGTCCAGCGTGCCCTCGTCGTAGAGCGCGGTGAGGCTGGTGAGCCGGTCCCGCTCGGCGTGCCAGGACTGGTCGAGGGCGTAGGCGGAGGTGCTGCCGGTCCCGATGGTCATCGCGGCGGCGCTGCTCATGACTGCTCCGTTCGTCGGTCGGGGTGGTCAGCTCGCCGCGATGCCTTCGGCGCCGTGGCCGTCGTCCACGCCCAGGCCGGTCACCGTGCCGATGCGGGCCAGCGCGCCGCGCGGGCCCACGCGGTACTCGTCGACCGCGCCGGCGCCGGTGGCCAGCTGGTAGAGGAACCGTCCGCCCGGGCTGGCGGCGAGGTCGACCGGGCCGGGGTCCGTCGCGGCCGCGACGCCGTCGGGTGCGAGCAGGCTCAGGACACCGTGGTGGTCGGCGTACGACGAGATGGTGGCGGAGCCGGCGTTCGCGGCGAAGAGGAAGCCGCGGGCGAGTGCGGTCCAGCAGGTGGCGGCCTGGCCGTTGGCGACGAAGCCGGACAGGGCGGTGAGGCTTCCGTCGTCGCGCACGGCGTAGGAGAGCGCACCGCCGGCGGCGCCGGCGACCAGCAGGTGGCCGCCACGGTCGAAGTCGAGGGCGAACGGGACGGACCCGTCGGGCGCCGGGGTGACGACCGGATGCCTCGACGGCCACCCGTGCCGGCCGAGAGGGAAGACCATGAGGGTCCCGTGGGTCTTGGTGGCCACCACCACGTCGCGGGCGTCGGGAGTCACGGCGACCTGGGACGGCGAGGACAGGAACGGCGGGGCGGCCGGGTTCCCGAGTCCGAGCGTGCGGGTGGAGCCGGGGATCCGGGCGAGGTCCCGGCCGTGGACGCGGTAGCCGCTCACCGACCCGTCACCCCCGGCGTTGAGGACGTAGACGACCTCGCGCGCGACCCCGACCGAGACGGGCAGGTGCCCGCCCGTCGAGAGGACCTGCCGCCGGGTGAGCCGCGTGCCGTGGACGGCGAAGACCGTGAGCGTGTCGCTGCCGGCGTTGACGGCGTAGAGCAGGCGGTGGCGCCCGTCGTACGTGAGCGAGCCCTGGGAGGCGAGGGGGTCCACGACGGCACCGGGCTCGGAGCCGCCGCGCCCTCCCGTCAGGACCCGGCCCACCCGGCTCAGGGCGCCGTCGGCGCCGCGACGGTAGACGAGGATGGCGTTGCCGGCCTCGTCGTTGGTCTGCACGAACACGGCGTGCGCCTCGGCGGTCGGGTGCCCGGCTCGTCCGGGCTGCGCCGAGGCGACCGCTGCGGTGGCCAGCGAGGTGCCGGCGACGGCGGTGGCGACGACCGTGGCGAAGGCGGTGGCGGCCGGTCGGGACGTGTTCATGAGTGCTCCTTGGGAGGCGTGCTCGAGCTGTCTGAGGGCTGGTGCGCACAGCGCCGCATCCGTTACACGGGTTCGGCGGCCGGTCCATGCCGCCGACCCTGGTGTAACGCCGGGTCAGGTGTCGGCACTGTTCTGGCGACGTCGCGTCTGGCGGCCCGGTCCCGGAAGGAGTACATGTGAGCGTGCAGGTGCTCGACCGGCTCTCCGGAGGGGAGGTCTCCGTGGACCCCACGGCTGTGGCGCCGGCTCGTCCGGACGAGGAGCTCGTCGCCCGGCTGCGTGCGGGCGACGCCGAGGCCTTCGGCCAGATCGTCCGGGCGTGGACGCCGGTGATGCTGCACGTCGCCCGCGCGTTCGTGTCCTCGCACGCGTCGGCGGAGGAGACGGTGCAGGAGACGTGGCTGGCGCTGGTCAAGGGTCTGGACACCTTCGAGGGGCGGTCCTCGCTGCGGACGTGGACCTTCCACGTCCTGGCCAACATCGCCCGGCGGCAGGGTGTGCGCGAGAGCCGTACAGTCTCCGTCGCGGCTCTCGACGGCACCGGTGGGGGCCCCACGGTCGACGGCCGGAGGTTCCGCGGAAGCGAGGACCAGTGGGCCGGCGGCTGGCGGGCCGAGGCGGCACCGCGGGCCTGGGGTCCGGAGGCGTCGGTGCTCAGCGGCGAGATCCGTGGGCTGCTCGCGACCGCACTGGAGGCGGTCCCGGCGCGGCAGCGGGTGGTGCTCGAGCTGCGCGACGTCGCGGGGCTGGACGCCGAGGAGGTGTGCGGGATCCTCGACATGACGCCGGTCAACCAGCGGGTCCTGCTGCACCGCGCGCGCGCCAAGGTGCGCCAGCAGCTGGAGGACTACTACACCGGGAAGAACCAGGAGCAGCCGTGAGCACCGCAGACGCACACAGCCATCTGCCGTGCCAGACGGTGGTCGAGCTGCTCACCGACTACCTGGAGGGCGCCCTGGACCCGGCGACGTGCGCCCGGGTCGAGCACCACCTGTCGCTGTGCCCCCCGTGCGTGACCTACCTCGACCAGCTGCGCACCACCATGGAGCTGGTCGGACGGCTGCCCGCCGACACGCTGCCGCCCGACGCGCTCGAGGAGCTCGACGCAGCGTTCCGCGGCTTCCACCCGCCCCCCGCGGGTCCCTGAGCCCGGTCCGCCTGCGGGTTCGTCCCCCTGCCTCAGGAGCGGCACCACCATCTCAGGTCCGCCTCGACCCGGCCGACCGCCGACCCGGGTTCATCCCCCACCGCGACTCGACCCCACCGGCACCCACGACGACGACAACCCCTCCGCACCTGAGCGACATCGGCGAGGGACCACGACCCGAGGCTCACTCCGAGGGCATCAGCAACCACAGCGCCAGGTAGACCAGGAACTGAGGTCCGGGAAGCAGGCAGCTGACGACGAAGACCAGCCGGACCGTGTTGGCGGACCAGCCGAACCGCTGAGCGATGCCGGCGCAGACCCCGGCGATCACTCGGCTGCGCGGGCGGACGAGTGCGGCACTCACGGTGCCCCCTTTCCTGCCGGGTCGACCCGGCACGTCCAGCGTAGGGCCGGAGGCTGCGATGCGGCCACGACCGCCCGGGCACTACCGTGGCGGTCCGCCCGCCCAAGGAGATGCCGATGAGCCCCACAGCGACCGAGCCCACCCGCGTCGACTTCCCCAGCAGCGGCGGCGTGCGCGTCGCGGCGTACCGCTGGGATCCCGAGGGCGAGCCACGCGCCGTCGTACAGCTCACCCACGGGATGGGTGAGCACGCGCTGCGCTACGCCGACCTCGCCCACGCGCTCAACGCCCGCGGGTACGTCGTCTACGCCCAGGACCACCGCGGCCACGGCGCCACCGCGACCTCGCCGGAGGACCTCGGACGCCTGGGTCCCGGCGGCTGGTCCGAGTTCGTCGGCGACATCGACCGGCTGCGACTGCGCGCCCGGGAGGGGCACCCGGGCGTGCCGTTCGTCCTGCTGGGCCACAGCATGGGCTCCTTCGCCGTCCAGCAGTACCTCCTCGACCACAGCGCCGATCTCGACGCCGTCGTCCTCACCGGCACGGCGGCGATCGACCTGCTCGAACCGGCGCTCGACCTGGAGGCGCCCATGGACCTGTCCGCGTTCAACGCCCCTTTCGAACATGCCCGCACCGAGTACGACTGGCTCAGCCGGGACCCGGCCCAGGTCGACACGTACGTCGAGGACCCGCTCTGCGGCTTCGGCCTGGACAGCGACGGCGGGAAGGCGATGTTCCTCGGCTCCCACGAGGTCGCTCGCCACGAGCGGCTGGAGAGCCTGCGCCGTGACCTTCCGGTGTACGTCGCGGTCGGTGAGCACGACCCGGTCAACGCCCGGCTGACCCTCGTGGACGCGCTCGTCGACCGGTTGCGGACAGCGGGGCTGGAGGACGTCACGCTGAAGGTCTACCCCGAGGCGCGGCACGAGGTCTTCAACGAGACGAACCGCGACGAGGTGGTCGCGGACCTCGTCGAGTGGCTCGACTCGCGGCTGCCCGTCACCTGAGGCTCGCCGCGCCCGGCGTTTGCGGTCGGCACCGGGGGGAAAACGGGTCGGCATGGACAGCGAGGACGGCACGAGCCAGGTCGACACCGCGGTGCTCGATGTCGACGGCACCCTGGTCGACACCGTGTACCAGCACACGATGGCGTGGGCGACGGCGTTCGGTGAGGTCGAGGTCGACGTACCGCTGTGGAGACTGCACCGGGCGGTCGGGATCGGCGGGGACCGGTACGTCGCCGAGGTGGCCGGCGACGAGGTGGAGCGCAGGCACGGCGACCGGCTGCGTGACCGGCACGACGAGCTGTTCGGCCGGGAGATCGACCGCGTGCGGCCGCTGCCGGGAGCACCCGAGCTGCTGCGCGAGCTACGCGACCGTGGGCTGAAGGTGGTGATGGCCAGCTCCGGAGTCGCCGAGCACACCGAGCGGCTCCTGAGGCTGGTCGGCGCGGACCGGACCGCGCAGGGCGCGACCTCCAGCTCGGACGTGGAGCAGAGCAAGCCCGCCCCCGACCTGATCGAGGCGGCGATCGAGAAGGTCGACGGGGATCGCGCGGTCGTGGTGGGCGACGCGGTGTGGGACGTCACCGCCGCCGTCAACGCCGGCGTGCGCAGCATCGGGCTGCTCAGCGGCGGCTTCGGGGAGGGCGAGCTGCGCGACGCCGGTGCCGACCAGGTGTTCGCGGACGCCCGGGACCTGCTCGACCACCTGGACCAGACGCCGCTGCGGGGGCGTCGCTGAGCGCCGCTAGCCGGTCACCATCTCGTGGGTCAGCGCGGTGACCACTCCGTAGGCGGCGTGCGGCAGCAGGTCGCTCAGCCAGTCGGTGGCCGACCAGGACCGCGGGTCGGTGAGACCGGACAGGGCCATCGGGCCGTTGGCCCCGGCCATCGCCGACCCGCCCGCTAGCAGTGACCCCCAGACCAGGGACGGCCGGCCGAGCAGGCCGGTGGCCGCGCCGTAGAGCGCCCCGACCGAGACCCCGGTGAGCAGCCCGCTGAGCGCGCCGAGCCCCGAGAGCCGGCTCTGCCGCGTCCGACCCTGCCCGGGGATGCCCACATGGAGGCGCTCGGCCAGCTTCTCGACGCTCTCCTCCGGCGTGCTGCTCGCCGGTCGTCCCCGCACCGCCATGTCGAGGTAGGTCACCGCGTTGAGCGCCGTCGTGCCCGCGGCACCGGCCAGCGCGCCGGCCAGGATGTGTCGTCGCATGCCCGGACGTGCCCGACCAGGGACACCTGCATGCGCCCGGCGGCTCGGCCACGACCGCCGCGCGCCCGGAGCCGCCACAGCAGCCGAACCGGGTGGGGTCAGCGGATGGTCAGCGTCGGCTCGCCCCCGGCCACGAGCTCGCCCACGACGGGATGCCCGGACAGCTCGCCCGCGACCAGCAGACCGCCCGACGTCTGGGCGTCGGCGAGCAGGAGCAGCTCCTCGTCGGACACCGTCGCGTCGACGTGCGGCCGGACCCAGTCGAGGTTGCGGCGGCTGCCGCCGGGCACGTAGCCGGCGGCGAGCGAGGCCCTGGTGGCCTCCAGGTACGGGACCGCCGCGGCATCGACGACCGCGGAGACCCCGCTCGCGCGGCACAGCTTGTAGAGGTGGCCCAGCAGCCCAAACCCGGTCACGTCGGTGGCGCACGTCAGGCCGGCTCGCAGCGCCGCCCGGGACGGCTCCGCGTTGAGCGTGGTCATCGTCGCAACCGCGTCCTCGAAGACCTCCCCGGTCGCCTTGTGCCGGTTGTTGAGCACGCCGAGGCCCAGCGGCTTGGTCAGGGTCAGCGGGACGCCCGCCGTACCCGCGTCGTTGCGCAGCAGGTGCCGGGGGTCCGCGATGCCGGTCACCGCGAGGCCGTACTTCGGCTCCTGGTCGTCGATGCTGTGACCGCCGGCGAGGTGGCAGCGGGCGAGCGCGCAGACGTCCGCACCGCCCCGCAGCACCTCGGCAGCCAGCTCGAACGGCACCCGCGCCCGCGGCCAGGCCAGCAGGTTGACGGCCACCAGCGGCTCGCCACCCATCGCGTAGACGTCGGACAGCGCGTTGGCGGCGGCGATCCGGCCCCAGTCGTAGGGGTCGTCGACGACCGGGGTGAAGAAGTCGGCGGTGGTGACCACGGCCCGCTCGTCGTCCAAACGGACGACCGCGCCGTCGTCGCCGTTCTCCAGACCGACCAGCAGGTCGTCGGCGGCCTGCCCACCGACCCCGGAGAGCACCCGCTCCAGCTCGCCGGGGGGGACCTTGCACGCACAGCCCCCGCCCGCCGCGAGCCGGGTCAGCCGCAGCTCGGGCTCGACCAGTGTCATGACGTCTCCTCCGCGGTCGGGTGCCGGGTGCGCGCTACCCGTCGCGGACCATCCTCACACCACCCTCGCAGTGGAGCCCCGCACCGGTCCTCACGCGGGCTCGGCACGCGCCTCCTGGCGGGCGCGCAGGCGCTCCCGCTGCGGGACGACGGTGTACTTCGGGTCGCGCGCCGAGGCCAGGCCGGCCTCGAAGATGCCGAAGCGGGTCACCACCGAGCCCGCGACGTACGACGCGCCCGCCACCGCCCGCAGCAGCCGCGAGCGACGCCCCACCACGGTGAGCGCGGCCGCGGCGACCGTGCAGCCGCGCGCGATCCTCATCAGCCGCCCGGAGCCACCCTGCTGGTAGGGCTCGGCGACCATGCCCAGCCGATGCTCCATCGTCGCGACGGCGCCCACCTCGAGTGCGGCGCCCGCGAGCGCCATCCGGTGGGCGGGAGTGCCGGCGCGCACCGGCAGCGCCAGCATCGCGAGCCCGCCGGCCGCGGCCGCGCCCGATCCGGCGAACACGAACGGCAGCTCGCGACGGGCGGTGTGCCACGCGGGGACCGCGGTGTTGGAGATCAGCGCCGCGGTGTAGGTGACCAGCGGGGGACCGAACAGCGCGGTGCCCACCCCGGCGAGGCGGCCCAGCACCGGCAGCCGGCCGGTCACCTGCGACGCGGCGGCGGCCGAGGACAGCGCGCTGAACGGGGCGAGGATGAACGAGCCGACCGACAACGGGGAGGTGATCTTCAGGACGCGCAGCATGTTGAGGAAGCGCTCGGGTCGGCCCAGGTCGTGGACCAGGCAGACCGTGCCGGCGCCCGCTCCCCCGGCCGCCACCAGCCGGGTGAACCGCTCGAGGGTGGTGTTGCCGGACAGCGCCGCGCCCTCGGCGAGCAGCGCGGAGCTGCCCGCGAGACCGCCGAGGAAGAGGTAGAGCGGCACGTCCGGCGTCTTCCAGGTGGGCGTCTTGATGATCTGCTTGCCGTAGTAGGACTCGAACGGCTGGACGTCGGCCTCGGGGACCATCGACTGCTCGCCCCTCATCGACGCCTCCCCGCCGAGGAGACGAAGGAGGCGACGCCGAGGCCTACCAGCGTGAGCGCCGCAGCACCGACGTGCTTCCACATGTCGGCGATGTCCCTGGTGGGGACCACCGGGTCCGGCGGCAGGCCGTAGACCTCCGGCTCGTCGAGCAGCAGGAAGAACGCGCCGTCCCCGCCGACGCCGTCCTCGGGGTCCCGGCCGTAGAGCCGGGCCACGTCGACGCCCTTCTCGTGCAGCTCCGCGAGCCGCTGGTCGGCCCGCTCGCGCAGCTCGTCGACCTCTCCGAACTGGATCGACTCCGTGGGGCAGGCCTGGGCACACGCCGGCGTCTGCCCCTCCTTGAGCCGGTCGTAGCACAGCGTGCACTTGAACGCGCGCCCGTCCTCCTTGCGCAGGTCGATCACGCCGTACGGGCAGGCGGAGACGCAGTAGCCGCAGCCGTTGCAGATGTCGGGCTGCACGACGACCGTGCCGAACTCGGTGCGGAACAGCGACCCGGTCGGGCAGACGTCGAGGCAGCCGGCGTGCGTGCAGTGCTTGCACACGTCGGACGACATCAGCCAGCGGACGCCCGCGTCGTCGTTGGCCCCGCCGGACTCGGTGGCCTGGTCCGCCCCGGCCGGGGCGGCTCGAGGCAACCCGCTCTCGTGGGTGTCCCAGCCGGGTGGGCCCATGCCCGGGAGGCCGAGGTCGGTCGTGGTCGGGTGCAAGGGCTTCTCGACGAACGCGACGTGCCGCCACGTGCTGGCCCCGAGCGCCTGGGTGTTGTCGTAGGACATCCCGCTCAGCGCATAGCCGTCGTCGGGGACCTCGTTCCACTCCTTGCAGGCCACCTCGCAGGCCTTGCAGCCGATGCACACCGAGGTGTCGGTGAAGAACCCCATCCGCGGCGGGTGCTCGGCCGGGTCCCCGTAGCCGGCGTCCCCCTGCACGTCGTCGAGGCGGCCGTGCAGCGAGCGTGCCAGCGAGTCCCGGACGCTCATCTGTCGGTCCTTCCGTCGGTCGGGTCGTCGGGGTCGACGCCGGCGCGACGCCGGTAGTCCTCGACGTACGCGGTGAGGTCCGCGCCGCGGGGCCGTCGCCCGGGCCGGATGTCGCAGGTGCCGACCTTGTCCTGGATGTAGACGTTGGGGTCCAGGGTGAGGTTGACCAGGTCGTTCGGGGAGTCGCCCGTGGTGATGCCGTTCGGCCCCCAGTGGTAGGGCAGCCCGACCTGCTCGACGACGTGGTCGCCGAGCCGCAGCGAGCGCATCCGGTCGGTGACCAGCACGCGCGCCTCGATGGCCGAGCGGGCGGTCACGATGGTCGCCCAGCCGAGGTGCTCGAGGTCACGCTCACGGGCCAGCCGCGGCGAGACCTCGCAGAACGGCTCCGGCTGCAGCTCGGTGAGGTAGGGCAGCGTCCGGCTCATCCCGCCCGCCGTGTGGTGCTCGGTGAGCCGGTAGCTGGTGAAGACGTAGGGGAAGATCTCGCTGTACGACGGGTTGATGGGGTTCGCCGGGTGCGACACCTTCTGCCGGGCGGGGTTGTTCTGCCGGCCGTACAGCGGGTTGCGCACCGGCGACTCGGGCGGCTCGTAGTGCGTCGGCAGCGGCCCGTCGGCGACTCCCAGCGGCGCGAACAGCCAGGCCTTGCCGTCGGTCTGCATGACGAACGGGTCCTGGCCGCCGATGGCGTCCGGGCCCTTCGCGTCCTCGTCGGGCACGTGGTCCGGCGGTCGGTCGACGACGAAGTCGGGCACGTCGGAGCCGGTCCAGCGGCCTTGCTCGGCGTCCCACCAGACGTACTTCTTGCGCTCGCTCCACGGTGTGCCGTCGGGAGCGGCCGAGGCGCGGTTGTAGATGATCCGGCGGTTGGCCGGCCACACCCACCCCCACTCGGAGGCGACGTAGTCCTGCTCCCAGTGCGGCTTGCGGCGTCGTGCCTGGTTCACCTCGTCGGCGTACACGCCGCAGTAGATCCAGCAGCCGCACCGCGTCGACCCGTCGTCCTTGAGCTCGGTGTAGGCCGACAGCGCCTTCCCGTCGGGCCCGGTGCCGTTGATCTCCCGCAGCACGGCCGCGCCGTCGGGCTCGCCGTCCTCCTCGAGCGGGTAGTCCCAGGTCAGGTCGAGCAGCGGCCGGTCCATCTCGTCGGTGGAGTCCTTGAGCTTCTCGCGGATCCGGTTGCCCAGCTCGAAGTAGAAGCTGAGGTCGCTGCGCGCGTCGCCCGGCGGGTCGACGGCCTTGTCACGCCACTGCAGCATCCGCTGCGTCTGCGTGAAGGACCCGGCCTTCTCCACGTGGGAGGCGGCCGGCAGGAAGAAGACCTCCGTGCCGATCTCCTGGGTCACCAGCTCGCCGGTGTCGATCTCCGGACCGTCCTTCCAGAACGTCGCGGACTCGATCATCGCCATGTCGCGGACGACCAGCCAGTCGAGGTTCGCCATCCCCAGCCGTTGCATCTTGCCGTTGGCCGATCCGACGGCCGGGTTCTCGCCGACCAGGAAGTAGCCCTTGCAGCGGCCCTCGATCTGCCCCTTGACCGTGTTGTACGTCGAGTGGTCGCCGGTGAGCCGCGGCAGGTAGTCGAAGCAGAAGTCGTTGTCCGCGGTCGCCGCGTCGCCCCAGTACGACTTGAGCAGGCTGACGGCATAGGAGCGCATGTTGCCCCAGAAGCCGGCCTTGCCCGCGTCCCCCTCCACGTAGCTCTCGAGGTCCTGGTGCTCGGCCGCGTGCGGCATCGGCAGGTAGCCGGGCAGGATGTTGAACAGCGTCGGGATGTCGGTCGAGCCCTGGATGCTCGCGTGGCCGCGCAGCGCCATGATGCCGCCGCCCGGCCGGCCGATGTTGCCCAGCAGCGTCTGCAGGATCGCCGCCGTGCGGATGGTCTGGGCGCCCACGCTGTGATGGGTCCAGCCGACCGCGTAGGCGATCGCCGAGGTCCGCTCCCTGCCCGAGTTGCGCGTCAGCGCGTCGGCGACCTGCGCGAACTGGTGCGGCGAGATGCCGCACACGCTCTGCACCATCTCCGGGGTGTAGCGCGCGAAGTGGCGCTTGAGGATCTGGAACACGCAGTTCGGGTGCTGCAGGGTCTCGTCGCGCTCGCCCTTGCTGGCCACCCCGGGACCGCCCGAGCCGTGCGTCTCGGACCTGGCGGCCTCGTGCCGCTGCCCGTGGCTGCCGCTCGTCCCGCCGGCTGCCTGCGCTGGGTCCCGCTGCCCGGCCGCCGCGGCCTCGGTCGCCCCGACGTACTGCCAGGTCTCGGGGTTGTACTGCCCGGACTCGGGGTCGAAGCCGGAGAACAGCCCGTCGAGGTCCTCGGTGTCGCGGTAGCCCTCCTCGATGACCGACGCCGCGTTCGTGTAGGCCACGACGTACTCACGGAAGTCGAGGTCGTGGGACAGCACGTGGTTGACCAGCCCGCCGAGGAAGGCGATGTCGGACCCCGCCCGGATGGGGACGTGCAGGTCCGCGACCGCCGAGGTCCGGGTGAACCGGGGGTCGACGTGGATGATCGTCGCACCGCGGCGCTTGGCCTCCATCACCCACTGGAAGCCCACCGGATGCGCCTCGGCCATGTTGGACCCCTCGATGAGGATGCAGTCGGCGTTCTGCAGGTCCTGGAGGAAGGTGGTGGCGCCACCGCGGCCGAACGAGGTCCCCAGACCGGGAACCGTGGAGCTGTGTCAAATGCGGGCCTGGTTCTCGATCTGGATCGCGCCCATCGCCGTGTACAGCTTCTTCATGAGGTAGTTCTCCTCGTTGTCGAGGGTCGCTCCTCCGAGGCTGGCGATGCCGAGGGTGCGGCGGGTACGACGACCCTGGTCGTCCTCCCACTCCCAGAACTCCTTGCGGGTGTTGATCACGCGGTCCGCGATCATGTCCGTCGCGGTGTCGAGGTCGAGGTCCTCCCAGTCGGTGCCGTACGGCTTGCGGTAGCGCACCTTCGTGACCCGGGTGGGCGAGGTGACCAGCTGCTTGCTGGCGCTGCCCTTGGGGCACAGCCGGCCACGCGAGATGGGGCTGGCCGGGTCGCCCTCGATCTGGGTGACCTTCCCGTCCTTGACGAAGACCTTCTGCGCGCAGCCCACCGCGCAGAACGGGCAGACCGAGCTGACCACCTTGTCGGCGGTGGTCGTGCGCGGCTCGAGCGTCCTGCTGCGCTGCGACATCGACGCCGTGCCCCGGCCCAGCCGGTCCTTGCCGCGCAGCTGGCGCAGCAGCGACCACTCGCTGATGAAGCTCTCCGCCACCGTGCCTCCTCGGTGCCCGCGCCTGCGACCGGCGAGCCGGAAGTATCCCTGTCCCCGGACCCTAAACCCATGGCGGCGGTTCGTGGCGGTCGGCGGTCCCCTCAGTGCCGAGGATCGCTAGGCTGTCGCCGGAGGCGTTCCTCGTCTGGTGACGGGCGCGGTCCTCAAAACCGTAGTGGCCGGGCATCCCGGTCAGGCGGGTTCGATTCCCGTCCGCCTCCGCCAGCTTGAATTGGCTCGGCTCCGCCTCGCCGTGTCCGGCGCGGTGCTGTCTGCGCTCGCTCCGCTCGCGCGTGTCCGGCGCGCTGCGGTGGTCGCGCCTTCCCTCCCTCGCTCGACGGCTCCCCCGCTTCGCTCCTCCGCCGCCTCGCTCCGTCGGTCCAGGCACGACCGCGCGCCGGACGCTGCGGCCGGGCCCCGGGTGGTCGAGCTGCGTACCCGGTAGTTCGATCACCCGGTAGCCGTCCGGCGTGCGGTCTGCTCTGGACCGACGAGGGCGAAGCGACGAAGGAGCGAGTCCCGAGGAGGGAAGAGCAGACCACCCGGCACGCCGGACAGCGCGAGCGGAGCGAGCGCAAGCAACACCGTGGGAGTATCGGCGCGTGCCAGACGACCCGCGCCGTCGTACCCCTCGCACCGACGCGGTGCTCGCCGATGCCCGCCTCGACGAGCCGACCCGCCGCCTCGGACCCGCGCTGGTCAAGCGCGCGGTCGCCGAGGTGCTGCAGCGCTGCCGGGAGGGCGCGCTGGCACCCGACGAGGTCGTCGAGGCGGTCCTCGGGTCGCTGCCGGCCGGCGCGACGTCGCTGCGCCGGGTGCTGAACGCGACCGGCGTCGTGGTGCACACGAACCTCGGCCGGGCGCCGCTGTCGCCGGCAGCGGTCGACGCCGTCGCTGTGGCGGCCGGCGCCACTGACGTGGAGCTCGACCTGGGCACGGGCCGACGCGGCCGGCGCGGCGCCGGGACGCTGGCCGCGTTGGCGGCGGCGGTCCCGGTCGCGGGCGGCGTGCACGTCGTCAACAACGGCGCCGCCGCCCTCGCGCTCGCCGCCTGCGCGCTCACCTCGGCCACCGGCGGCCGCGAGGTCGTGGTGTCCCGCGGCGAGCTGGTCGAGATCGGCGACGGGTTCCGGATCCCGGACCTGCTGGAGTCGGTGGGCGCGCGGCTGCGCGAGGTGGGCACGACCAACCGCGTGCGACTGCGCGACTACGCCGACGCGGTGGGGCCGGACACCGCGTTCGTGCTCAAGGTGCACCCCTCCAACTTCCGGGTCGAGGGGTTCACGTCCTCGGTGCCCGTCTCGGTCCTGTCCCGCGCCGGGCTGGAGGTGCCCGTCGTCGCGGACATCGGCTCGGGCCTGCTGGCCCCGCACCCGCGGCTGCCCGGCGAGCCCGACGCCGCGTCCGCGCTGCGCGCGGGCGCCGACCTGGTCACCGCCTCCGGCGACAAGCTGCTCGGCGGCCCGCAGTGCGGGCTGCTCCTCGGCCGCGGCGACCTCGTTGACGCGTTGCGTCGGCACCCGTTCGCGAGAGCCCTGCGCGTCGACAAGCTGACGCTCGCCGCCCTCGAGGCGACGCTGACCGGTCCGGTGCCGCCGGTGCCCGGCGCCCTGGCGCGACGCCCGGACGACCTGCTGGCGCGCGCCCGGCGGCTCGCCGACAAGATCGCCGCCGAGATCGGTGACGGGGTGGCGAGGGCCGTGACGACCGGTGGCGCCGTCGGCGGCGGCGGCGCCCCCGGTGTCGTGCTGCCCAGCGCCGGGGTCTCGCTCCCCGAGGACCTGGCGGCACCGCTGCGCACCGGACCGGTCCCGGTGGTCGGCCGGGTCACCGGGGGCCGGCTGCTGCTCGACCTGCTGAGCGTCGCCGAGGAGGACGACGACCTCCTCCTCGACGCCGTACGACGGGCGCACCAGCGGCTCGGGGAGGGCTGAGCCATGCACGTCGTCGCGACCGCGGGGCACGTCGACCACGGGAAGTCCACCCTGGTCGAGGCCCTCACCGGGATGGCTCCCGACCGCCTCGAGGAGGAGCGCCGTCGCGGGCTGTCCATCCAGCTCGGCTACTGCTGGACCTCGCTGCCCGGTGCCGGCGACGTGGCGTTCGTCGACGTCCCCGGTCACGAGCGGTTCATCGCCACCACGCTGTCCGGGGTCGGACCGGTGCCGGCGGTGATGTTCGTGGTCGCCGCCGACGACCCGTGGATGCCGCAGGCCGCCGAGCACCTCGCCGCCCTCGACGCCCTCGGCGTGGAGCGCGGCGTGCTGGTCGTCACCCGCAGCGACCTCGCGGAACCGGCCCCCGCCCTCGCCCGGGCACGGGCCGAGCTGGCCGGCACGTCGCTGCGGGACGTCCCCTCGGTGACCGTCAGCGGCCGCACCGGCGCTGGGCTCGACGACCTGCGCGGGGTCCTCGCCCGCGTCCTGGCGTCGCTGCCCGCGCAGGACGCCGACGCCGCGGTGCGGCTGTGGGTCGACCGGCGCTTCCACGTCCGGGGCACGGGCACCGTGGTCACCGGCACGCTGCCGGCCGGCACCGTCTCCGCCGGTGACCTGCTCCACGTGCACGGCCTCGACGGCGTGGAGGCCAGGGTCCGGGGCATCGAGTGCCTCGGGCGGCCGGTGGCCACGGTCACCGGCACCGCCAGGGTGGCGCTCGACCTGGGCGGGCACGCACCCGAGCAGGTGACGCGCGGCAGCGTGCTGGTCACTCCCGACTCGTTCGAGCGGGCCGACGTGGTCGACGTACGCCTGCGGGGGAAGGGTCGCCCGCCCGAGCGCCCGCTGCTGCACGCGGGGGCGGCGTCGGTCACCGTCCACGCCCGCCCCCTGTCCGCGGACCTGTTCCGGCTGGTCCTCGAGCGGCCGCTGCCCGTGCGGATCGGTGACCGCGGCATCCTGCGCGACCCCGGCAGCCGCGCGATGTGGGGCGTGCGGGTCCTCGACCCGGCTCCTCCCCCGCTCGGCCGGCGCGGGTCGGCCGCGCTGCGCGCCAAGGAGCTCGCCGACGCCGACGGCAGCACGGTCTCGGAGGTGGACCGGCGCGGCCTCGTCCGGCGCTCGCTGCTGCGACGCGTCGGTGCGGCCGGCGACGTGCCGGCGGAGGCCGTCGAGGCCGGCGGCTGGGTGCTGTCCGGCGAGCGGGTCGCGGACCTGCGCGCGCGGCTCGTCGCCGTGGTCCGGGACACCGGTACACCGGCCCAGCCCTGGGTGCCGCTCACCCAGGCGGCGAGGCTGCTGGGGCTGCCCGACGACCGCCTCGTCGCCGCGCTGGTCTCGCCACCGCTCGAGCTGTCCGGCGGCCGGCTGCGCGACCGGCGCGCCGCGGACCTGCCGGTCGGCCTGGTCGCGCCGCTCGAGGCCCTTCGTGCCGACCTCGCGGCCCGGCCGT
>JAICKK010000248.1 GCA_025927955.1 Nocardioidaceae bacterium | reverse complement strand
GACCGGTAGCAACCGACATCGACGAGCCGAGGAGCACCACCATGAGCACCACCGACTGGACGTCAGGCTCGAAGGCCCCCGGGCAGTACGCAGACGTCAACGGCATCGAGCTCTACTACGAGACCCACGGCGCGGGACGTCCACTGGTGCTGCTGCACGGCGGCCTCGGCTCCGGCGAGATGTTCGGCCCGATCCTCCCGACGCTCGCGGACCGGCACCAGGTCGTCACCGTCGACCTGCAGGGGCACGGCCGCACCGCGGACATCGACCGGCCGATCGACGTCCGGCTGATGGCCGACGACATCGCCGCGCTCATCGACCACCTCGCGCTCGGGGCGCCCGACGTCGTCGGCTACTCCCTCGGCGGGGGCGTGGCGCTGCAGACCGCGGTGCGGCACCCGGCCAGGATCCGCAGGCTCGTCGCCGTGTCGGCGAACATCCGCAAGGACGCGATCTACCCGGAGATGCTCGCCCAGCAGGGCCAGGTGAACGCGTCGGCCGTCGAGTTCATGAGGAACACGCCGATGTACGAGCTCTACCAGCGGGTCGCGCCGCGTCCCGAGGCCTTCCCGCGGCTGCTGGACAAGATCGGCGAGTCGATGGCGAAGGACTTCGACTTCACTGAGGACGTGCGCGGCCTGCAGGTGCCGACGCTGATCGTCGCCGGTGATGCCGACATGGCCCCGCCCAGCCACTATGCGGAGGTCTTCACGCTGCTCGGCGGAGGGCTCCGCGACGGCGGGTGGATGGGCGAGGGCCGTCCCGAGGGCGGGCACGCGCTCGCGATCCAGCCCGGCCTGACGCACTACGACATCGTCGGCTCGCCGCTGCTGGCCGCGGCCACCCTGGCCTTCCTCGACCAGGAGGGCTAGGGGGCCATCGGAGGTCTCGAAGAAGGCACGGGCCGCCGGTGTCAAGCGGCCCCGCCGACGTACACAATGCCCGATTCTGGCCCGTTTCGAGGCGTGGAGGACGATGGTGTACGTCCGTAGGGCCGCCATCGGAGCGGGACCTGGCTCATACGACCGCGCCGCGGGGTGCGACCTCCACGGCGGCGACGCCCCTTGCGTACAGCACCAGGAGCCGGTCGCCGTGTCTGCAGCGCAGCACGCCCAAGTCTTCGGCCAGGGTGGAGACGACGTGGTCGACGACCTCCTCTTCGCTCCCCGCAGAGGGCTGCTCGTAGGTGACGTCCACGTTGTCACCGCTCAGGAGCCGGACACGGAGCACGATGCCTTCCATGTTCCGCACTCTAGGGCGTCCCCCTTGCCGCCCACGGCTCTACAGCGACCCGGCCAGCCTCTGGAGGATGACGCCGGCGGGCTCGGCCGTGGCGTTGCGGAAGCCGGTGCCGGCCCACAGGTGCACGCGCTCGGCGTCGCCCGCTGCGGCCGCCGCCTTGCGCATCGGGCTCGTGAGGTGGTGCAGCGCCGGGTAGCCGGACGGTGCGAGCGCGTCGTACCGGGTGACGAAGTGGTTGCGCAGCGCCCGCGCCGGCCGGCCGGTGAAGCACCGGGTGACCACGGTCCGGGTCCGGGCCGGGTCCGCGAGGGCGTCGCGGTGGGTGGCCGTCGCGCCGCTCTCCTCGGAGCGGATCAGCACCGTTCCCACGGCCACCGCGTCCGCGCCGGCGGCCAGCACCCGTCGGACGTCCTCGGTTGTGCCGATGCCGCCGGCGGCGAGCACCGGTAGCGGGCTCGCGGCTCGCACCGACCTGACCAGGTCCTCCAGGGCGATGTCCTCGGGAAGCCGCTGCGGGCTCAGCGTTGCGGAGTGGCCGCCGGCCGCGGAGGACTGGACCGCGAGCGCCCGCACGCCCGCCTCGGTGGCCGCCCGGGCCTCCGCCGCGCTGGTGACGGTCTGCACGGTCATGCTGCCGGCGCGCTCGAGCCGGGCGATGACTCCGGGGCCGGGCAGGCCGAAGGTGAAGCTGACCACCGGAACCGGGTCGGACAGGAGCAGGTCGACCTTGTCGGCCCAGCCGTCGTCGTCCTCGGTCACCGGCACGGTCGTCGTGTCCAGCCCGTACGCCTCCCCCTCGGCGCGGATGGCCCGGGCGTAGGCGGCGTAGGCGGCGGGGTCCACCGGCACGGCGTTGGGCGCGAACAGGTTGACCCCGAACCGGCTCGCGTTCGCGCGGACCTCGCGGATCTCCCCGGCGAGCGCCTCGACGCTCTGGTAGCCGCCCGCGACGAACCCGAGGCCGCCCGCCCGTGCGGCCGCGGCAACCAGGGCCGGCGTGCCGGGACCGCCACCCATGGGTGCCGCCAGCACGGGTAGGTCGACGCCGAGAAGGCCGAGCGGGTCCGTCATCGTCGAAGCATCCTGCCTCACGACGACGCCGGGGTGACGCCCCGGGCGTGCAGGAGCAGGATCGCCAGGTCGTCGGCGAGCGCATCGCTGCGGTGGAACCGCCGGGCGGCGGCGACCAGCTCGTCGGCCTTCTCGCCGGCCGGGCGGCAGGCGTGCCGGCGGAGGACTGCCGCGACCCCGTCGGAGCCGAACAGCTCGGTGCCGTGCCGCGCCTCGACCAGACCGTCGGTGAACATGCACAGGAGGTCGCCGGGGTGCAGCACCACCCGGCTGTCGTGCAGCTCGGGGTCCTCGAAGAGCCCGAGCGCGGTGCCCAACGGCCCGACGGCCTCGACACAGCCGGCGTGGCGCAGGAGCAGCGGCGGGTGGTGCCCCGCGAGGCTGATGGTCAGCTCGATGCCGGACGGATGTGGTCGCGCCACCGCGTACACCAGCGTGCAGTGCGTCTCCGCCGGCGTCGTCGCCAGCAGGTGGCCGTTCACGGTGCGCAGGGTGCGGCTCGGCGGATGCGTCGGGTCGGCCAGTGCCCGCAGCGTGTAGCGAGCCTGCGCCGTGACGGCGGCGGCCTCGGCGCCCTTGCCGCTGACGTCGCCCAGCACGAGGCCCCAGCAGCTGTCGCCGAGCGCGAAGACGTCGAAGAAGTCACCGCCGATCTCGCGGCCGTCGCCGGCGGGCTCGAAGCGCCCGGCCAGCTCCCCGCCCGGGATGTCGGGCAGGTCGGCGGGAGCCAGGCTGGCCTGCAGCGCCGCCGCGACCCTCGACTGCTCGGTCAGCAGCCGCTGCAGGTGCTGGCGGGTGCGGACCCGGGCGGTGATGTCGCGCAGGACCACGAGCTCGCCGGCCGACCGCCCGCTCCGGTCGCTCAGCGGCCGGCGCTGCACGTCGTAGATCCGCTGCTCCTCGCCCTCTCCCAGTGACAGCTGCGGCGGCGGCTCGGCGCCGGACGCGTCGAGACCGGGCCCCGCCAGGACCGGATGCGGAAGGAGCTCGGTCAGCGGGCGGCCGACGAGCTCGGCGCGGGTGCTGGCCAGCACGTCTGCCCCCGCGGGGTTGACGTCCGCCACCCGGCCGAAGGCGTCGATGACGAACACGCCGTCGGGCATGCTCTCCATCACGGCGCCCCGGGCGAGCGGCAGGAGGTTCACCAGCCGCTCCCGGAAGATGCCCCAGACCAGCACGGCGCCGGTGACGGTGAAGGCGAACGGCGTGAGGTCGATCTGTGCGAACCAGCCGACCTCGAAGTTCTGCAGGATGTTCGCGACCCAGGGGAGCAGCGCCGCGGCGACGAGGACGAGCGCCATCCGCCGGTAGGTCCGCGACAGCCGCACCATCGTGGCCACGAAGATCCAGGTGGCGACCACGATCAGCAGGTTGGAGTAGGCCAGGTGCACCCAGAAGACGGGCCCGGTGCTGACCACTGGCAACGTCTGCCCGGCCGCGTCGCGGGGGTAGTGGTGGACGAGGTCGTGGGTGGCCCCGAAGGCCAGCAGGCCGAGCACGACCGCCGGCTCGATCATCAGCAGGGCGACCACCCGGCGGGTGACCACGTGCGCCCGGCCGGTGTACTGCAGGACGAAGGTGAGCCACGCGGGCGCCACGGCGCAGATCCCGACGTACTTGAGGTCGCCCCACAGGGACTTCGCCGCCACGTCGGGCACCGAGAGCTCGACGGCGTACGACAGGCCCCACCACGCACCCGCGACCAGCAGGATGGCCAGGCTGAGGCCCGCGCGGGTGCCGCGGCGCCAGGCGACGTACCCCGCGAGCCCGGCCAGGACCAGGCCGGCGGTGGTCATCAGCCCCGCGAACAACGGCAACACGGCCCGCTCCACCTCCGCCCGATCGGTCTGGCACCTCGCGGTCCCGGCGCAGGGTGGAGCGTCGGCCGGTGCAGTCGCCGTCACGACCGTAGACGCACCGGCCGGTCCGCGTCTCGGCTTTGGCACACATCGCAGCACGCACCCCGCCGGCTGGCGACGAGGGCGGCAGCGAACCGTCCCCGATCTCGCCGGCGGTCAGGCGGGTGGGTGCCTGTTCCTGTGCGTGGAGGTGGTGCTGGCACCACCTCGACGGCTGGGGGGTGTGCACCCTGGGAGCGGGGTCGGGAAAACGCGAGGCTTTGTGGTGTCGGAAAGGCCGACAAGGAAATGCGAGCCAGATCTCGCACCACGAAAGGAAGTTCTGTCATG
>JAICKK010000108.1 GCA_025927955.1 Nocardioidaceae bacterium | reverse complement strand
GGTGGAGCTGAGGGGACTCGAACCCCTGACCCCCTCCATGCCATGGAGGTGCGCTACCAGCTGCGCCACAGCCCCGCCGCCCCGGTCATGCGCCCGGGCAACCACGAGATCGTATCGAACGCCGTCAGCGGATGCGACATCGACCCCGTCAGCGGGGACCCCGGCCCGAGGTGACGGTGTCGGGCAGCGGGATCAGCGGGCAGTCGCGCCACAGCCGTTCGAGGGCGTAGAAGGTCCGCTCCTCCTCGTGCTGGATGTGCACGACGATGTCGGCGTAGTCGATGAGGACCCAGCGGCCCTCCCGCTCGCCCTCACGCCGTACCGGCTTGGCACCGACCTCCCGCAGCCGGTCCTCGATCTCGTCGACGACCGCCTTGACCTGCCGGTCGTTGGGTGCCGAGCAGAGCAGGAAGGCGTCGGTGATCACCAGCTGCTCGGAGACGTCGAAGGCGACGATGTTGTCGGCGAGCTTGTCCGAGGCGGCCTGCGCGGCGGAGCGGACGAGCTCGAGCGCCCGGTCGGTGGCGCTCATCGGCGGCCTGTGGGCTGGCGGGTCATGTGGGGCCTAGCTTCCTGACGGGTACGGAGGTCGGGGTGTAGAGGGCGTACTTGGAGATGTACTGCACGACGCCGTCGGGCACGAGGTACCAGACCGGCTCGCCCCGCATGTGCCGCGCGCGGCAGTCCGTCGACGAGATCGCCAGGGCGGGGATCTCCACGATCGTCACCCGCTCCTCGGGGATGTCCTTGAGCGTGGATCGGTCCATCGGGAAGCCTGGACGCGTGCAGCCCACGAAGTGGGCGAGGTCGAACAGCTCGTCGGCCGCCCGCCAGGTGAAGATGTCGCCGAGCGCGTCGGCACCGGTGATGAAGTAGAGGTCCGCGTCCGGCAGCTCGGCGGCCAGGTCGCGCAGCGTGTCGATCGTGTACGTCGGGCCCCGCCTGTCGATGTCGACCCGCGAGACCCAGAACCGGGGGTTGGAGGCGGTCGCGATGACCGTCATCAGGTAGCGGTGCTCGGCGGTCGACACCGTCCGGTTCTGCTTCTGCCACGGCTGCCCGGTCGGCACGAACACGACCTCGTCCAGGTCGAACCAGGCCTGCACCTCGCTGGCCGCGACCAGGTGGCCGTGGTGGATGGGGTCGAACGTGCCCCCCATCACCCCGATGCGCCGACGCTCCCGCCGCCTGGGGACGGCGGGCGCGACATCGAGGTCGCTCACCGGTGGGCCACGGCCGGGTCAGGAGTGGTCGCGCCCACGACCGACGTTGAGCAGGCCGGCGATGACGAGGACGAGGATGAGCAGGACCCCGCCGCCGTAGAAGTACGGGTTCCCCGCGGGCTTGGAGGACTCGGCGGCGAGGGCGACCAGGGGTGCGAGGGACGGCATGCCCGGGATCCTACCGTGCGGCGGTTCACGGCTCGACGTGTCGACCCTTCGCGAGGGCGGTCGAGACGGGGCTGGGGAAGCGCACGGTGAAGCGGGTCTCACCGATCATCTCGCCGAGCTCGCCCGCCCGGCGCTGCACGGCCGCCCATGCGTCGGCGGACGGCTCCTCGAAGAGATGGGTGCGGATCTCTCCGTGCTCGGTCTGCGCCCACGCGCCGACGACACGGCCGTCGACCCAGATCGTCGGGCCGGCGTTGCCCATCCGGTCGAACGCCCGCTCGGCCGACGGCGGGAGGTACCAGTGGCGCTGCTTCCACCCCATCGTGGTCGGGTCGAGGCCCGGCAGCAGCGCCACCCACCCGTGCACCGGGTCCTCGGGCGCCTCGTCACCGGGGGCGACCCACCCGGACCCGTCGTCGAGGCGCACCTCGACCGCGTCGCAGTCGCCCAGGGCGCGCCGGGTCGTCGCGGCACTCCAGCCGGCCCACCACTGCAGGTCCGCCGTGGTCCCGGGCCCGAACGAGCGCAGCCACCGCAGTGCGAGCTCCCGGGCCGCGTCGCGCTCGTCGACGGCGCCGAGCCCGCCCTCGATCCAGTGGCCGGTCGCGGCGTAGGTGTAGGCGCCGTTGACCCAGGTGCCCGTGGGGCGGGTGCGCACCAGCCGGCCCTCGAACCCGAGGCACAGCAGCACCCTCGTGTGCGCGGACACCGTCGCGGAGTACGGCTTGCCGGGCGCCATCACGATCTGGTGACGCAGCGCCGGCACCGCGCTGCCCAGCGAGCGTGCGGTCATCGGGCCGTGCCGCTCGAGCGCCGCGAGCACCTGGTCCCGGGCGTCGGCCAGCCACGCCTCCGGGTCCTCGATGCCGTTGGCGGCGAGGAGCCTGACCGTCCGCCGGTGCTCGGGGCCGACCAGCCTGAGGGTGGCCGCCGCGTGCATCAGGCGTACGGCGTCGGGCGTTCCCACCCACAGCGTGCGCCGCATCGCGTGGTGCCGTACGACGGTGCGCTCGTCGTACAGTGCGCGCTCGACGGCCTCGACCGACGGGTGTCGCATCCGCGCCATCGCCGAGAGGTACACCGTGACCGGGTCGCTCGAGTGCAGCGCCACGACGTCGTCGGCGATCCTGGCGACGTCGTCGACGCGGTCCTCGGGCAGCAGCCGGTGCCGGCGGGCCAGGCGGGCGCGGCGCTCCTCGACCGGGACGTGGCGGGGCATGTGCGGGTGGTCAGCGGCTCTGGTCCGAGGCGCGGCCCTCCTGGACCTGCCGGTAGGAGGAGACCATGTACCCGGTCAGCTCGGTCGGCGACGTCTCGTCGACGCTCGTCGGGAGAGTGCTGCTGCCCGCGGGCCGTGGGGCGTCGCGGCACAGCACCGGGATGCCCGCGGCTGCCGATCCCAGGACCCCGGCGTTGGGGCGCCGACGTGACGTCTCGCGTCGGACCGGATCCACCTGCCGGCGCACAGCCTCGGCCATGTCTCCCTCTTTCGTCTCGTGCAGGAACCCGCCGACGCTGCCCCACGTCGGGGCCCCCGGGACGAGCGACCTCGGGCAGCGAGTGCACTCGCCGACACGCGAATCTAGCCATGTCGCCCCCTGCAGGTCCACAGCACCCCTCAGGGATCCCTCCTGCACCCTCGCGCACGACCGGGACCGCCCAGCTGGGCTATGGACCCCTGTGTCGCGCGGTGGTAGCGATGAACCGACGCGGACGGTCCGCGCGAGTGTGGATGAGGTGGATGCGATGAGTGTGCTCATGACCCTGCGAGTCTCGGGAGACCCCAAGGCTGTGGAGGCGACCGAGCAGGCCGTGCTCGACACCATCATCTCCCGCGCCAAGGAGCACGGCCTGATCCGGCACCAGTTCTACGGCACCGACAAGGAGGTGCTGGTGGTCGACGAGTGGCCGGACCAGGACTCGTTCCAGCGGTTCTTCGACGCCAGCCCGGAGATCAAGCAGATGATGGACGGCGCCGGGGTGACGGCTCCGCCGCAGATCGACTTCTGGCGTCCACTCGACATGAACGACTCCGTCACCTGAGCTCGCAGGCCGTTCGGGGAGCCGAGCGCAACGAACGGCACCCTGCAGGTGCCGGGAAGGTGCCAGGCGTCGCATCGCGGGTCGCACGGGGCCCGCGACCCGACAAGAGCCGGCGAGTCGCCCTCGGACAGCGCTCCCCGGTCGTCAGCGGACCTGGCCGTCGCCGGTCACGACGTACTTCGTGGACGTCATCTCCGGCAGCCCCATCGGGCCGCGGGCGTGCAGCTTCTGGGTGGAGATGCCGATCTCGGCGCCGAACCCGAACTCGCCGCCGTCGGTGAACCGCGTGGAGGCGTTCACGACCACGGCGGCCGAGTCGACGGCGGCGGTGAACCGGCGGGCCGCGGCCTGGGAGTCGGTGACGATGGCCTCGGTGTGCCCGGAGGAGTAGCGGCGGATGTGCCGCACCGCGGCCTCCAGGTCGGGCACGACCGCCGCGGAGATGTCCAGGGAGAGGTACTCGGCGGCGAAGTCCTCCTCCCCGGCCGGCAGCACCCCGTCGAGGGCGGCGAACGTCTCGTCGCCGTGCAGCGTCACGCCGGCCTCCTGGAGCGCGGCGACCACGCGGGGAACGAACGCGTCGGCGACGTCGGCGTGCACCAGCAGCGACTCCGCGGCGTTGCACACCGACGGTCGCTGGGTCTTGGCGTTGAGGACGATCGCGAGCGCGCGGTCCAGGTCGGCCGCGCGGTCGACGTACACGTGGCAGTTGCCTACGCCGGTCTCGATGACCGGCACCGTGGACTCCTCGACCACGGAGCGGATCAGCCCGGCACCACCGCGCGGGATGAGCACGTCGACTAGCCCCCGGGCCCGCATCAGCGCCTTCGCGGAGTCGCGGCCCTCCCCCGGCACCATGGCGACCGCGTCGGCGGGCAGCCCGGTCGAGGCGACCGCACGCCGCAGGACCGAGACGATCGCCTCGTTGCTGCGCCGGGCGCTCGAGGACCCCCGCAGGAGGACGGCGTTGCCGGCCTTGAGGCAGATCCCCGCGGCGTCGGCCGTGACGTTGGGCCGGGCCTCGTAGATGATGCCGACCACGCCGAACGGGACCCGTACCTGGCGCAGCTCGAGGCCGTTCGCGAGCGTCGAGCCGCGGACCACCTCGCCGACGGGGTCGGGCAGCGCCGCGACGTCACGCAGGCCGTCGGCCATCGCCGCGACCCTGCCCTCGTCGAGGCGGAGCCGGTCCAGGAGCGCGTCGGCTGTGCCCTGCTCACGCGCCGTGCCGAGGTCGCGGGCATTGGCCGCCAGCACCTGCGCGCTCGCGGACGCGAGCGCGTCGGCCATGGCGAGCAGCGCGGCGTCCTTGGCCGCCCGGGTGGCGACAGCCAGCTCGTAGGCCGCCTCCCGGGCCCGGCCGGCCACCGTCTCGAACGTCATGGGGACCAGCGTAGGACGTGCCCGCGCGGGACCGGCGCCCCGCTCAGAACGGCAGCGGTGTCACGTCCTGCACGTCGACCATCGGGTCCTGCTCGATGCCCCGGGCGAGGAACACCTGCCGCTCGAGCACCTCGAGCCCGACGACCTCCCAGCGCGGCAGGCCCGCCGAGTCTCGATGCTCGTTCCAGACCCGCAGGGCCAGGGACGAGGCGTCGACGAGGGTCTCGGCCTCCTCCCAGTACTTGATCTCGGCCCGGGACCCGGCGTACTTCAACGAGTGCAGGAACGCCCGCTGCTCGTTGAGCCGGCGCAGGGCATTGCGCACGATCAGCGGCTCCACCGCGTCGCCGGCCACGGTCACGCTCACGTGCCAGAGCCTCGCGAGCTCGTCCAACCCGTCACTCCCTTGCGTCACTCGCCTGCCCCCGGGGGCCAAGTCTTGCGTGGTTTGCCGCTGCGCGTCCGGTGATCGGGAAATTCGGGCGTACGGCGGGCCGGGTGGTCAGGTTCGTGGCAGGAGGACGAGGTCGTCGCGGTGCACGACCTCGCGCTCGTAGGAGGACCCGAGCTCGCGAGCCAGGTCGCGGGTCGACCTCCCGAGCAGGCCGGGCAGCTCGTCGGAGCCGTAGTTGACCAGCCCGCGGGCGACCGGCACCCCGCTGGGGTCGACGAGGTCGACGGGGTCCCCACCGGTGAACACGCCCCGGACGTCGGTGATGCCGGCCGGCAGCAGCGACGCGCGCCGCTCGGTGACCGCGCGCACCGCCCCGGCGTCGAGCACGACCTGGCCCTTGCCCTCCGTGGCGTGGGCCAGCCACAGCAGCCGCGTCGGCCGCCGCCGGCCGGTGGGGTGGAACAGCGTCCCGACCGGCTCGCCGGCCAGGGCGGGCGCGGCCAGCGCCGCCGACGTGAGCACCACCGGGATGCCGGCCCCGGTCGCGATCCGGGCGGCCTCCACCTTCGTCTGCATGCCACCGGTGCCCACGCCCGAGGACCCCGTCCGGCCGATGCGTACGTCGACCAGGTCGGCCGGCGAGGCCACCTCGCCGAGCAGCGTCGCGCCGCCGGCGGCCGGGTTCCCGTCGTACAGGCCCTCCACGTCGCTGAGCAGCAGGAGGAGGTCGGCGTGGACGAGGTGGGCCACCAGCGCCGCGAGCCGGTCGTTGTCACCGAACCGGATCTCGGAGGTGGCCACCGTGTCGTTCTCGTTGACGACGGGCAGCACACCCAGGTCGAGGAGCTTGGCGAACGTGCGGTAGGCGTTGCGGTAGTGGCTGCGCCGGGTGACGTCGTCGACGGTGAGCAGCACCTGTCCCGCGACGACACCGTGGCGCGAGAGCTCCTCGTGGTAGCGGTGCACCAGCAGGCCCTGTCCGACCGACGCGGCCGCCTGCTGGGTCGCCAGGTCACGCGGCCGGCGGACCAGGCCGAGCGGGGCGAGTCCGGTGGCGATGGCCCCCGACGAGACCAGGACCACCTCCGCGCCCCGGGCGCGGACGCCCGCGAGCGCGTCCACCAGGCTCCGGATCCGGTCGGGGTCGATCCCGCCGGTCGTCGTGGTCAGCGAGGACGACCCGACCTTGACCACGACCCGGTTCGCACCGGCCACCTGCTCGCGCGTCACCCGTCGCGCCCACCCTCGCGGTCGCGTCGGCGCGCCACGTCGGCCCGGGTCTCGCCCTCGGCCCGCTTGGCCATCGCCTCGTCGATCTCGCGGCGCCGTCGGGCGGCCGGCCGGGACTCCTCCAGGCGGCTGTCCTCGCCGCGCCGGCCCAGCAGCTCGGCCCCGGTCGCGACCATGGGCCGGAAGTCGAAGACGACGGCGTTGTCGGCCTCGCCGATCAGCACCGCCTCGCCCTCCCGTGCGCCGAGCTTGAGCAGCCGGTCCTCCACGCCCAGGCGGTTGAGCCGGTCGGCGAGGAACCCGACGGCCTCGTCGTTGCTGAAGTCGGTCTGCCGGACCCAGCGCTCCGGCTTCTCGCCGCGGACGCGCCAGGCGCGCCCGCCCGAGCCGGTCGCCGGGTCCCCGGTCTGCCGTACGGTGAAGTCGGGTCCGCCGCGCGTCTCGGGTGGCCGGATGACGATGCGCGTCGCCTCCGCGACCGGCGCCTCGGCGCGGCTGCGCGCCACGATCTGCGCCATCGCGAACGACAGCTCGCGCAGTCCCTCGTGGCTGGCCGCGGACACGCTCAGGGTCCTCAGCCCGCGGGCCTCGAAGTCCTCGGCGACGATGTCGGCCAGGTCGCGGCCGTCAGGGACGTCCACCTTGTTCAGGGCCACCAGGCGGGGCCGGTCCTCGAGCCCGCCGTACGACGCCAGCTCGCGCTCGATGACGTCGAGGTCGGAGAGCGGGTCGCGGCCGGGCTCGAGAGTGGCCAGGTCGATGACGTGCACGAGTGCGGCGCACCGCTCGACGTGCCGCAGGAAGTCGTGGCCCAGGCCGCGGCCCTCACTGGCTCCCTCGATCAGGCCGGGCACGTCGGCGACGGTGAAGGTGGTGTCCCCGGCGGTGACCACGCCGAGGTTGGGGACCAGCGTGGTGAACGGGTAGTCCGCGATCTTCGGGCGGGCGCGGGACAGCGCCGCGACCAGGCTGGACTTGCCGGCGCTGGGGAAGCCGACCAGACCGACGTCGGCGACGACCTTGAGCTCGAGGACGACCGTGCGGTCCTCCCCCGGCTCGCCGAGCAGCGCGAACCCCGGCGCCTTGCGCTTGGAGGAGGCGAGCGCGGCGTTGCCGAGGCCGCCGTGCCCGCCGGCGGCGACGACCATCTCGGTGCCCGGGCCGACCAGGTCCGCCAGCGTCCGACCGGACTCGTCGGTGACGACGGTGCCGTCCGGCACCGGCAGCACCAGGTCCACGCCGTGGGCGCCGTTGCGGTGGCCGCCGGCGCCGTGGCCACCGTGCTGGGCGCGGCGGTGCGGGCTGTGGTGGAGGTCGAGCAGCGTCGTGACGTCGGGGTCGACGCGCAGGATGATGCTGCCCCCGGGTCCGCCGTTGCCGCCGTCGGGACCGCCCAGCGGCTTGAACTTCTCGCGGTGCACCGAGGCCACCCCGTTCCCGCCGCGACCGCCGGTGACCTGCAGGGTCACCCGGTCCACGAACGTCGGCACGGCCATGGGTTCTCCTGTCTAGTCCTGGGTCTTCTGCCGGGGGCCCGTTTCCCTGGGCCCCCAGAGAATCTGGCACACCCCTGCCGTTGCAACACCGGGGGCGTGCACGTTTCCCTGGGGGCCCAGGGAAACGTGCCGCCGGCAAGGGAACGGCTCCCCGAGCGAGGAACGGCGAAGGGGCGCCCCGCACTCTCGGCGGGGCGCCCCTTCACGGCAAGCTCGTGGTCAGCTCCGGGTCGAGGTCACCCGGCGGTCGGGACGATGTTGACGACACGACGGCCGCGCTTGGTGCCGAACTCGACGTTCCCGCCGACGAGCGCGAACAGGGTGTCGTCACCGCCGCGACCGACGCCGCTGCCGGGGTGGAAGTGGGTGCCGCGCTGGCGCACGATGATCTCGCCCGCGTTGACGAGCTGACCGCCGTAGCGCTTGACACCGAGCCGCTGGGAGTTGGAGTCCCGACCGTTCTTGGTCGAGGCCGCGCCCTTCTTGTGTGCCATGAGTTCTCGAGTCCTTCTCGCTGAGCCGTGCTGAGGGGGTGCCGACCTGGGGTCAGGCGCTGATCTCGGTGACCTTCACCTGGGTGTACTTCTGGCGGTGGCCCTGCCGCTTGCGGTAGCCGGTCTTGTTCTTGTACTTCAGGATGGTGATCTTGGGACCCTTGGTCGCCCCGAGCACCTCGGCGGTGACGTTGGCGGAGCCGAGCGCTTCCGCACCGGCCGTGACCTTCTCGCCGTCGACGAGCATGACGACCGGCAGGGTGACCGTCTCGCCCACGGCGTCGGCCACCTTGTCGATCTCGATGACGTCACCGACAGCGACCCTCTGCTGCTGGCCGCCACTGCGCACGATCGCGTACACCGCGGACTCACTCTCTTCGTCGGACTACGAGCTCCTGAGGTGCCCGGCCTGCACCGGGCCGCGCTCACCACTTCATGCCGGCTGACCGGGACGGGAGCGGGAGGTGGCACGTCGACCGCGCACAGCGTGCGCTGGGCACCGAGGACAAGTCTACGGATGACCCGGTGGCGGGTCAAAACGCTCCTCGACGGCCACTCGCCCGCCGCACGCTCAGCGCTTGCGGCCCCGGTTCTTCACCGGCACGTGCGGCTGCTCGGGGCCGTCGGTCCCCTCGGGAGCCGTGCCGTCCACCTCCGAGCCGTTCGCCACCTCCGACCCGTCCGGGGCGGGCGCGGCCGGCGGCCCGGCGGGACGGCGGGCGGCGCGGCGCCGTGACGTGGTCACCAGCCGCGTGACGGGCAGGGCGGGCGCGGCCGGCTCCTCGGGCGTGGGCTCCGGCTCGGGCTCCACGGGCGCGGATGCGAGGTCGGGCACCGGCTCGATGTCCGACTCGGTCACCGGCGCCACGTCGGGCTCGATGTCCAGCTCGGGCTCCGCGTCGACCACGACGTCCGTCGTCGCCGGGGCGTCGGTCAGCCGGCCCCCGGCGTCGGCGTCGGCGTCGGCGTCGAGGTCGGCGAGGCGCGGCTCGTGCTTGGCCATCGCCGCGAGGTCCGCGGGCGTCGGCGTCGGCCGCGCGCCGTTCTCGCCGCCCCTACCGCCACCGTTGCCGCTTCGGCCGGCGTCCGCGGCGTCGCCACGAGACCGGCCACGCCGACCGCGGTGCGGCTCCTCGTCGGGTCGTCTGCGCTGCTCGACCGGCTCGTGGTGCAGGATCAGGCCCCGCCCCTGGCAGTGCTCGCAGGTCTCGCTGAACGCCTCTACCAGGCCGGTGCCGATCCGCTTGCGGGTCATCTGCACCAGGCCAAGGGACGTCACCTCGGCGACCTGGTGACGGGTGCGGTCCCGGCCGAGACACTCCACCAGCCGGCGCAGCACGAGGTCGCGGTTGCTCTCCAGCACCATGTCGATGAAGTCGACGACGATGATGCCGCCGATGTCGCGCAGCCGGAGCTGGCGGACGATCTCCTCGGCGGCCTCGAGGTTGTTCTTGGTGACCGTCTCCTCGAGGTTGCCGCCCGAGCCGGTGAACTTGCCCGTGTTGACGTCGACCACGGTCATCGCCTCGGTGCGGTCGATGATCAGCGACCCTCCCGAGGGCAGCCACACCTTGCGGTCCAGCCCCTTGGCGATCTGCTCGTCGATCCGGTACGCCGCGAACACGTCGCCGTGCTGCCCGTGGTCGGCACCGTCCGCGGTGCCGTCGGGGTAGCGCTCGAGGCGGTCCGCGAGGTCGGGAGCGACGTGCTTGACGTAGGTGTCGACCATGTCCCACGCGTCGTCACCGGAGACCACGAGCTTGGCGAAGTCCTCGGTGAACAGGTCGCGCACGACCTTCAAGGTGAGGTCCGGCTCGCCGTACAGCAGCTGGGGGGCGCTGCCCTTGGCGATCTTGCCCTCGATGTCGGCCCACCGGGCGGTCAGCCGCTCGACGTCGTGGGTGAGCTCCTCCTCGGAGGCGCCCTCGGCCGCGGTGCGCACGATCACGCCTGCGCTGTCCGGCACGATCTCCTTGAGCAGGGTCTTGAGGCGGTGCCGCTCGGTGTCGGGCAGCTTGCGGGAGATGCCGCTGGTGGTCCCGTCGGGCACGTAGACCAGGAACCGGCCCGGCAGGCTGACCTGGCTGGTGAGCCGGGCGCCCTTGTGCCCGACCGGGTCCTTGGTGACCTGCACGAGGATGGGCTGCCCCGACTTGAGCACCTGCTCGATCTTGCGCGGCCCGTTGCCGGCGCCGAGCGCGTCCCAGTTGACCTCGCCGGCGTACAGCACGGCGTTGCGGCCCTTGCCGATGTCGACGAACGCCGCCTCCATCGAGGGCAGCACGTTCTGCACGCGGCCGAGGTAGACGTTGCCGATCAGCGAGGTCTGCGACTCGCGTGCCACGTAGTGCTCGACGAGGACCTTGTCCTCGAGGACCGCGATCTGCGTCAGGTCCCGGTGCTGGCGGATCACCATCAGCCGGTCGACGGCCTCGCGTCGGGCGAGGAACTCGGCCTCGCTGACGATGGGGGCCCGGCGCCGGCCCGCCTCCCGGCCCTCGCGGCGGCGCTGCTTCTTGGCCTCCAGACGGGTGGACCCGCTCACGCTGGTGATCTCGTCCTCGGCGCTGCGGGCCTTGCGGACCCGGGTCACGGTGTTCTGGGAGTCGTCCTGCCCGTTGTCGCCGTCGTCTCCGGAGCGGCGGCGGCGCCGCCTGCGGCGGGTCCCGCCACCCTCGCCAGCGGAGTCGGCGCCGGTCGCGTCCGAGTCGTCGGCCTTCGCCGGGCGGCCCCCCTTGCTCTTCTCCCCCTTGTCGGACCTGCCCGCCTTGTCCTCGGACTCCGCGTCGGCCTTCGCGCCGGACCGGCCGTCCTGACCGGACCGACGGCGTGCGGGCCGGCCGCTCTCGTCGGCGTCCTCGTCCTCGTCCGTGGGCGGCGTGGTCTCCCCGGTCGCGTCGTCGTCCCGGGAGACGTCCGAGCCGTCCTCGTCGGCCCCGGCCCCGCGACGACGCCGACGACCGCCGCGTCGGCGGCGACGGCGGTTGCCACCCTGGTCGGAGTCGGCGTCGGCGTCGGTGTCGGCGTCGGTGTCGGTGTCGGTGTCGGCGTCGGTGTCGGCGCTGGTGCCGGCGTCGGTCCCGGCCTTGCCGCCGGCGTCGGTGTCGGTGTCGGGGTGGTCCTCGTCCGTGGTGGTGGCGTCGGGAGCCGTTCGGGGCAGGTCGTCGACATCGCCGGACCGGTCGCCCGGCTGCGCCGTCGCGCCGCCCTCGTCCGTGGCGTCACCGGCCGCGTGCGCGGGCGTGCTGGTGGGCGGTCCCGCGGCGCGCCGTGCGGATCTCCGGCCGCCTGCCGACGGCGCGGGCGCCTTGAACAGCAGGGACGTGGCGCCCACCGGCGCCGGTGCCGCGGTCCCCTCGGCGCCGGGCTCCTCGCCCGTCGACGCGGGCTGGGCGGCCTCGGGCTGGGCGCCTGGGTCCGGCGCGGTCGGGAGGTCGGCCTCGTCCGGGGCCGTCGGGGCCACGGCCGTCTCGTCGAGCGGCGGTGTCGCCTCGTCGGCGGGTGCGACCTCGACGAGCGCCGGGTCGGGCAGGGGCGCCTCGGCGGTCGCGGCAGTCTTCTTCGCCGCGGCCTTGCGCGGCGCCCGCTTGGCGGCCGCCTTCTTCGCCGTCCGCTTCGCGGGCCGGGTCCCGGTGGCGGCGGTCGCCTCCGGCGCCGCGGCCTCGTCCGGGCCGGCAGCATCGGGCTCCCCGGCCGGCTCGGTGGCGGCCTCGAACGGTGCCGGGCTGCCCTCGTCGCCGACGAGCGTGTCCTGCTCCGCGGGGGTGGCGGTCGCGGCGGTCTTCCGCGTGCGCGTCGTCTTGCGCGGCGCCCGCTTGGCGGCCTTCTTCGCCGGCGCGGGGGTGCCCTGCGTGTCGGCGGCACCCTGGGTGCCTCTCGAGGTGCCGGGGGCGTCCTCGGTGGTGGCCTCGTCGGTGCTGGCCTCGTCGGTGGTGCTGGTGTCGGAATCGTCGAGCATTGCTCTCCTCGGCCCCCGGGACGCCTACAGCGGCGCCCGCACGGGAGCGGTGTCGGTCGCCCGACCGTGAGCGAACCGGTCGGACTCAAGCCTGCGGGAACTGCCCGACAGCCGCGCGAGCACGGAGGCCGAGCAGCGGCGACACCCTCCGGGTCAGCGTCATGCGGGTGGCCTGCCGGGCCGTCCGCGGTCAGCGGCGGTGTTGTCGGCCGCTGCTGCCACCAGCGGTCATGCCGTGTCGCGGTTGAGCGCCAACGGGTCGCCCACCGTGCCGGTCCCCATGTCCAGCGGACCCTGCGCAACCCGCTCATGGATGGGAGCGGCGGTCGCGTCGAGTCCGGCGATCCTGAGGAGTCCGGCGAGGACGTCGTCGGGTCTCACGGTCGGGGTTCCGTGCCGCAAGACCATCTCGAGTATCGCACACTCCTGCCC
>JAICKK010000118.1 GCA_025927955.1 Nocardioidaceae bacterium | reverse complement strand
GGCACCGCCGACGGTGTGCTCGACCGTGAAGGGCGCGTACTTGGTGCCGTACTGCAGCGCCGCCTCGACCTCGATCGGCGCCGTGGTCGCGACCGCGACCCAGGTGATCCAGCCCGTCGTGTAGCTCGCGAACGAGCCGAACGACATGTGCGGGTAGCGGACCACCCCGCCCGACAGTGGGAACATCACCCCGAGCTCGGCGTACACCAGCGCGATAAGCAGGATCATGATGCCGCCGATGGTCCACGAGATGATCGCGGCGGGCCCCGCCTGCTGGGAGGCGTTCAGGGCCCCGAAGAGCCAGCCGGAGCCGATGATCGACCCGACGCTGGCGAACAGCAGACCGACGATGCCGACGTGCCGTCTGAGGTTCGGTTCCCGCGTGTGAGCTGCGTTGTCCGTGGCCATGGCGTCCCTCCGCTGGTCCTGGTGGCCGCCCGCAGGGTACGGGCAAGCGGGCTCACCTCTTGGGCCCCTCCTACCCCTAGCGCATCCGGGTCACACTTGTCACGCCTGACACGGGTTCGGCGAACGCCGCCGGATCAGCGGCGTCAGGCCGCGTCGGCCCGCGTCGGGCCGCGTCGGGCCGGGGTCAACCGGAGTCGGCCGGCCTCAGGCGGCGGAGAAGTCGACGCGGTGCCAGCCGGTCGCGCCGTTAGGTACGACGTCCGCGCGGGCGGCGGTCTGGGTGTACCCGGACCGGTCGGTGGCGCGCACCGTCAGCGTGTGCCCGCCGCCGCCCGCGTGGACCGTTCCCGACCACTGCACCCAGGTGTCCCGGCCGGGGACGCGGCCCAGGTCCGCGCGCGTCCAGGGGCCGCCGTCGAGGCGGTACTCCACGTAGGCGATGCCGGTGTGCTGCGCCCACGCGTGCCCGCCGACCCGCACCGACCCCGCGCGCACCTGGGCGCCGTTGCGCGGCACCTCGACCCGGGACTCGGTCTTCACCGGGCCCCTGGGCGACCAGCCGCGCTCGGTCCAGTACGCGGAGAAGCGCTCGAAGCGGGTGACCTCGAGGTCGGTGACCCACTTGGTGGCCGACACGTAGCCGTAGAGGCCGGGCACCACCATCCGCACGGGGAAGCCGTGCTCGAGCGGCAGCGGCTGCCCGTTCATGGCCACCGCGAGCAGCGCGTTGCGCCCGTCGGTCAGCGCCTCCACGGGCGTCCCGCACGTCCAGCCGTCGTGGCTGGTCTGGCGCACGGCGTCGGCGTCGGCGTGCACGCCGGCCTCGGCCAGGAGGTCGGCGACCCGGACACCGCTCCACCACGCGTTGCCGATGAGGTCGCCACCGACCGGGTTGGACACGCAGCACAGCGTCACCCAGGCCTGGGTCAGCTGCCGCTTCAGCAGGTCCTCGAAGGTGAGCGTGACCTCCTTGTCCACCATCCCGTGGATCCGCAGCCGCCACTGCGCCGGGTCGACGGCCGGCACCACGAGCGCGGTGTCGATGCGGTAGAAGTCGGCGTTGGCGACCCGCCACGGCGTCACGCCCGGCAGCGGCGGCGAGGCGCCCTGCGGCACCGCACCCCGGCTCACCGGCAGCCGGAGCGACCGTCGCGCCGACTCCACCGTACGGCGGGCCTGGCCGACGAACCGGCCGCCCGCGCCCGCCAGCACCGCGGCCACCGCGACCCCGCCGACGCCGAGCACGAACCGGCGCCGCGACTCCACGAGGGTCGGCCGGGCCCGGGCGGCGGTGGTGAGGAAGTCCAGGACCACCACCCACACGAGCACGCCGATGGCCAGCGGCAGCACGGAGACGGGCGTGAACCCCGGCCGGCTCACCTCGGCGGCCAGCGCCACGACGCCCAGGGCAGCGAGGAGCAGCTGCCCGAGCAGCGGCCGCCGGCCGGCGAGCAGGCCCGCGGCCACGCCGAGCAGCACCACCACGACGGTGACCCCGGCGACCAGGATCGGCTTGTCGTTGCGTCCCACGACATGGATCAGCGCCTCGGCCACCGGTCCCGGGGTCAGCGCGATGACCGACTCGGCGACGGCCTGCACCGGGGTGACGCGGGTCCGCAGCACGGCGGTGACCAGCTGGCTCGCCGCGATCCCGGCCAGGGCGGTGACCAGGCCCACGGCGGCAAGCCTCAGACGCGGAACGGAGTTCACATCTCCATGTTCGCGCACGGGTCCACATCGGACTGCCCGAAGCGGCCGCGAACCGATGAGGGATCATCGGCGGGTGACCGCTCCGCTGCCTCGCGTCGGTGTCGGCGTCGACGTGCACACGCTCGCGCCCGGGGTGCCGATGCACCTGGCCGGCGTGGCCTTCCCCGACGAGCCGCGCGGCCTGGCCGGGCACTCCGACGGGGACGTCGCCGCCCACGCCTGCTGCGACGCGCTGCTGAGCGCGGCCGGGCTCGGCGACCTGGGCGGCACCTTCGGGACGGCCGACCCCGCCTGGGCCGGGGCCAGCGGGGTCGCCCTGCTGGCCGAGACCGCCAGCCGCGTCCGGGCCGCCGGCTTCGAGATCGGCAACCTCGCCGTACAGGTCATCGGGGACCGTCCCAGGGTCGGACCCCGGCGCGCCGAGGCTCAGGCGGCGCTCGGCGCGGCCGCCGGCGCCCCGGTCGCGGTCTCGGCGACCACCACCGACGGGCTCGGCCTGACCGGCCGTGGCGAGGGCGTGGCAGCGGTCGCCACGGCGCTGGTGGTGCCGCAGCCGCGCTGAGCCGCGAGCCCGGCCGTCGCGAAACCGGTTCGACCCAGGGCCGGCCGCGACCCTAGGCTGCCAGCGCGATGCGCGACTTCCCGCCGCGGGTCACCGTCTTCCACACGCTGCCCGCAGAGACCAGCACGCCGGCACCGGACCTGCGGTCGCCGGCGCGCTTCCTCCTGTGGCAGATGCGCCAGCAGGCACCGGTGGTCGCGAGCTCCGGTCTCGTCGGCGTGCTGTGGCAGCTGCCCCTGACCGTCGGACCGTGGATCGTCGGCCGGGCCGTGGACCGCGGCCTCATCGCCGGGTCCACGACGGCCACGCTGCAGTGGACCGGGCTGCTGCTGCTGGTCACGGTCGTCGGCGCGGTGTTCGGCATCGCGATGCACACGCTGGTCGTCCGCAGCTGGCTGATCGCGTTGTACGGCACCACGTTGCTGGTGACCCGCAAGGCGGTGCAGCTCGGGCACCTGCTCCCCCGCCGCACGCCCACCGGCGAGGTGCTGAGCGTCGCCAGCGGCGACGCCGACGAGTTCGGCGGCCTGACGGAGGTCACCGCGCGCGCACTCTCGCAGCTGGTGGCCTACCTCGGCGTCGCCACGATCGTGCTGCTGACCTCCCCGGCGCTCGGTCTCATGGTGCTGGCCGCGGCCCCGATCCTGGTCGGGGTGGCGCTGCCGCTGCTGCGCCCCCTGCACCGGCGCCAGGAGTCGGAGCGGCAGCGCACCTCGACGCTGACCTCGCTGGCCACCGACATCGTGGCCGGACTGCGGATCCTGCGAGGCATCGGCGGCGAGAGCACGTTCGGCCGCAACTACGCCCGGCAGTCGCAGCTCACCCGCCGCGCCGGGGTGTCCGCCGGGATGTGGCAGGCCGCGATCGAGTCCGTCGGGGTGCTGATGTCCGGCTGCTTCCTGGTGCTGCTGATGTACGCCGGCACGCGCGCCGTCGAGTCCGGCAGCCTCACGGTCGGCGAGCTGGTGAGCTTCCTCGGCTACGGCCTGTTCATGGTCGGCCCCATCCAGACCTTCTTCGAGTTCGTGCAGAAGCTGACCCGCGCCCTGGTCTCGGCCCGCAAGGCGGTCACCGCGCTCGAGACGAGCCCGCCGTGGAGGGCACCGGCCGTGCCCGCGGCGCTGCCGGACCCCGCCGAGCGGGCCGACCTGGTCGACGAGGCCAGCGGCTTCGTCGCCCGGGCCGGGCTCCTCACGGTCGTGGTGAGCTCCGTGCCGGAGTCCTCCGCGGCCCTCGCGGACCGGCTCGGACGGTGGTTCACCGCCGACGAGGAGCCGCCTGCGCTGCTGGAGCCGGCCGGCCGCCGCCGGCTGCGCCGCGGCCGCGTCGAGCGGGCGGCCCGGCGCGAGCAGCTGGCCGCGCGGGACGACGTACGAGCCGCCCAGCCGTGGGGAGTCGCGTACGGCGGGGTGGACCTCGCCCGGGTCCCGCTGGAGGAGGTGCGGCGACGGATCCTGGTCAGCGACACGGGCAGCCAGCTGTTCGCCGGCTCGTTGCAGGACGCCGTGGACCCGCTCGGCGTGCTGACCCGGGAGCAGGCCGAGCAGGCGCTGCGCACGGCGGCCGCCGAGGACGTCTACGACGCGCTGGCCGGCGGCTGGGGCGGCGAGCTCGAGGAGCGCGGCCGCGGCCTGTCCGGCGGCCAGCGGCAGCGGGTCGTGCTGGCGCGCGCGCTCGCCGCCGACCCGGAGGTCCTGGTTCTCGTGGAGCCGACGTCGGCGGTGGACGCACACACCGAGGCCCGGATCGCGCAGCGGTTGGCCGCGCACCGGCGGGACAGGACGACCGTGGTCACCACCGTCTCGCCGCTGTGGCTCCACCACGCCGACCGCGTCGTGCTGCTGTCCGGCGGCCGCGTGGTCGCGGAGGGCAGCCACCAGGAGCTGCTGGCGGGCGAGCCCCGCTACCGCGAGGTCGTGGTGCGAGCGCCGGAGGACAGCTATGTCTGACGCGCGGGTCGTGCTCGGACCGAGTGAGCAAGGCGCCGGAGCGAGCGCAGACAGCCGGTCCGGCGCGCGGTCGTGCCTGGACCGACCGAGCGAGGCGTCGGAGGAGCGCAGCGGAGGAGCCGCCGGGCGAGGGAGGGAAGGCGCGACCCTCGAGCGCGCCGGACACGCGAGCGGAGCGAGCGCAGACAGCTATGCCTGACCTCCTGGCCGCCTCGGCCGCGACCTGGCGCGACCGGGCCGACGACCCGCCCGTGCTGCCGCCGGAGCTCACGGTCGTCCCGACCCATGCGCCGTGGCGGGTCCGCGTCGCCGCGCTGCGGACCCGGCACCGGGTGCGCCGCGAGCGGGCCGAGCGCGTGTACGCCGAGTCGCGCAACCCGGCCCGGGGCTGGCCGGTCGCCGACGAGCGGGCGGTCGTCCGGTTCCTGGCCTCCCTGGTCCGGCGCCGACGTCGGTCGTTCACCGCGATGGTCCTGCTCAACGGCCTCGCGGCGGTCGCCGCGCTCGTCGTACCCCGGCTGCTCGGCGAGCTCATCGACCGGGTCGCGGCGGGCTCCGGCGGCACGGGCCTCGCGTCGCTGGCCCTGGTCATCGTCGCGGTCGTGGTCGGCCAGGCGTCGTTCACCTTCGCCGGGCAGGTCACCTCCACGCTCTTCGGCCAGAACCTGCTGGCCTCCATGCGCGAGTACGTCGTGGACCGGATCCTGCAGCTGCCGCTGAGCCGGGTCGAGGGGGCGAGCACCGGCGACCTGGTCACGCGGGTGACCCGCGACGTCGCCACGATGAGCCGGGCGATCCAGTTCGGGGTGCCGACGGCCGTGATCACCCTGCTCACCGTCGTGCTGTCGGTCGGCGCCATGCTGTCGAACTCCGTGCTGCTGGCGCTGCCGGCCCTGCTGCTGATCTCCCCCTCGGTGGTCCAGGTGCGCCGCTACCTGCGCCGGGCGGCGACGTGCTACATCGCCGAGGGGGCGACGTACTCACGGATCAACAGCACCCTCACCGAGACCGTCGAGGGCGCCCGCACGGTGGAGGCGCTCGGGCTGGCCGGGCGCCGGCTGCGCGCCCAGGAGGACGACATCGCGGCCTCCGCGCAGGCCGAGCGCTACGGCATGACCTTGCGCAACCTGCTGTTCGCGGTCATCGACCTCACGTTCAACACGCCGCGGGTGGTCACCGTGCTCGTCGGCGCGTGGGGCTACTGGCACGGGCAGCTGACGCTCGGCCAGATCACCGCCGCGGTCCTGTACGTCGAGGCGCTGTCCGGGCCGCTGGACCGGCTGGTCGGCGAGGTCGACCGGCTGCAGGTCGGCGCGGCGTCGACCGCTCGGCTGCTCGGGATCGCGGCCGTGCCGCCGGACCGGCAGCCGGGCACCGACGTGCCGACCGGTCGGGAGCTGGTCGGGGACGACCTGCGCTTCGCGTACCGGCCCGGACACGACGTGCTGCACGGCGTCGACTTCCGCCCGCGGGTCGGCGAGCGGCTGGCCGTGGTCGGCCCGAGCGGCTCGGGCAAGTCCACCCTGGGCCGCCTGCTGGCGGGGATCAACCAGCCGCGCACCGGGTCGGTCCGCGTCGGCGGGGTCGAGCTCTTCTCGCTGCCGCTGGAGCAGCTGCGTGAGGAGGTCGCCCTGGTGACCCAGGAGCACCATGTGTTCGTCGGGTCGGTGCGCGACAACATCGTGCTCGGCCGTGAGGCGGCCGGCGACGAGGCGGTCTGGCGGGCGCTCGGCGCGGTCGGGTCGGCGGACTGGGTGCACCGGCTGCCCGACGGGCTGGACACCCGGGTCGGGTCCGGCAACCTCGCGCTCACCCCCGCCCAGGCGCAGCAGGTCGCGATGGCCCGGCTGGTGATCGCCGACCCCCACACCCTGGTGCTGGACGAGGCGACGTCCCTGATCGACCCGCGCACCGCGCGCGCCCTCGAGGGGTCGGTGAACGCCCTGCTGGACGGGCGCACGGTCGTGGCCATCGCGCACCGGCTGCACACCGCGCACGACGCCGACCGGATCGCGGTGGTCATCGACGGCCGCATCGTGGAGCTCGGGAGCCACGAGGAGCTGGTGGCGCTCGACGGCGAGTACGCCGAGCTCTGGCGCGCCTGGACCAGCTGAGACCGGTGCCGGTCTGGCAGGCTGCCGCCATGCCGCCCGCCGTACGCGCCGTGCCCCTCACCGGGGTCGTGGTCGTCGCGGCGGGCTCCGGGAGCCGCGTCGGTGCGCCGACGAACAAGGTGCTGCTGCCGCTGCGCGGCGCGCCCGTGCTGGCCTGGTCGCTGCGCACCCTCGCCGCCCTGCCGTACGTCGACCGGCTGGTCGTCGTGGCCCGCGCGCAGGACACCGACGCGGTCACCGCTGTCGTCGAGGCCGAGCTGGCGGCCCACGGGCAGGGGCGGGAGGCGGTGCTGGTGACCGGCGGCCCGACGAGGCACGAGTCGGAGTGGCGCGGGCTGCAGCCGCTGCGACCCGCGGTGGAGGCCGGCACGCTCGAGGTCGTCGTGGTGCACGACGCCGCGCGGCCGCTCGCGGGCGGCGCACTGTTCGAGGCCACCGTGCGGGCGGCGGCCGAGCACGGGGGCGCGCTGCCGGTGCGCCCGCGGCCCGCGCTGGTGGGGGCCGACGGCCGCCGCCACGAGGGGCTGGTGGGGGTGCAGACACCGCAGGCCTTCCGCGCCGCCCCGCTGCTGGAGGCCTACGCCCGGGCGGACCGGGACGGGTTCACCGGCACGGACACCGCGAGCTGCGTGGCGCGGTACACCGACCTGGAGGTCCGCGGCGTGCCCGCCCCCGCGACCAACCTCAAGATCACCTTCCCCGAGGACGTCGCGCTGGCCGAGCGGCTGCTGGGCGCGGGTTAGCGCGGTTCGCCCAGCGCCTCCAGCAGCCGCAGGTCGGAATCGTCGACCACGCGCTGCGCCGCGGCCGGCGCGTCCAGGTGGACCACCTCGTGGGAGCCCCGCAGCGCCGAGACCAGCTCGACCAGGTCGTCGAGCGGCGGGTAGCGCACCAGGCGCGCGACGACCGCCGCCGGCAGCACCACCGGCGAGCAGACCTGCACCAGCCCAGTGCGGTCGACGACGTCGCCGAGCACGCCGGCGGTCTCGACGCGCACGGTGTCGGTGACCGGGCGGACCCCGACCACGACGCTGCCGCGCTCGAGACAGCAGAGGACCGCGTCCGCCAGGAACTCCGCCGGCGTCCCCGGGCACAGCGGGTCGTGCACCACCAGCGCGACCTCGCGGGCCACCACGTCGGCCCACGGCTCGGTGAAGTCGAGCAGCTGGACGCCGGCGTCCTGAAGCGCCCAGGAGGCGACCGCCACGAGCGGCTCGCCGTGCAGCAGGGCGAACGGCATCGAGCCACGCCCCTCGGTGGGCACCAGCCCGACCGCCGTCCCGTCGAGCGGCTCCACGAGCACCGCCTCCTGCCTCACGAGGGTGGAACGCCAGAGCCCCCAGCACCGGGTGCCGGGGGCTCTGGCGCGATGTCCAGCAGGTGCGTCAGGACGCGAGCACGTCGTCGAGCAGGGACTCGGCCTTGTCCTCGTTGGTGTGCTCGGCCAGGGCCAGCTCGGAGACCAGGATCTGGCGAGCCTTGGCCAGCATCCGCTTCTCACCGGCCGAGAGGCCCCGGTCGCGCTCGCGGCGCCAGAGGTCGCGCACGACCTCCGCCACCTTCATCACGTCACCGGAGTGCAGCTTCTCGAGGTTCGCCTTGTAGCGGCGCGACCAGTTCGTCGGCTCCTCGGTGTGCGCGGCACGCAGCACGTCGAAGACTCGGTCAAGACCCTCCTTGTCGACCACGTCTCGGACCCCGACCAGGTCCAGGTTGCACGCCGGAACCCGGACCACCAGGTCCTGCTGTGCAACGATGCGGAGCACGAGGTACTGCTTGTCCTCGCCCTTGATCTGCCGTGTCTCGATGTCCTCGATGACTGCTGCGCCGTGATTTGGGTAAACAACCGTTTCGCCGACGGTAAATGTCATGTACTGGTACCCCTTCCTCGGTGACCGAGTCTAACACGGCCCGGGCGGTGTGGTTTCGGGTGTTTACGCAGGTCAGAGGCCAAATTGGGGCTTGACAACTGTCAGGATCCTGTGCCTGTGAGGTCTGGTCGGCGGCCCGGTGGTGCCCGATACTGCACCTCATGACCCGCCGGACGACCCGCCGCATCACCGGCTCCGGGCCGCCCGGGCCCGCCCTGGCGCTCGCGCTCAGCTGCCACCCCGGCCCCACGGTCGCGATGACCCTCACGCTCGGCGCCGCCGCCGCGCTCACCGGCCGCAGCGCCGGCCAGTGCCTGCTGGTCGCCGCCACGGTCGCGACCGGACAGGTCACCGTCGGCTGGGTCAACGACCTCGTCGACGTCGGCCGGGACCGGCGGGCCGGTCGCCGTGACAAGCCGGTGGCCCGCGGCCTGGTCTCCCCCCGGACGGTCGCCACGGCGACGGGGTGCGCGGTCCTGCTCGTCGTACCCCTGTCGCTGGCCAACGGCACCGCCTCCGGCAGCGCCCATCTCGCCGCGGTGGCGAGCGCGTGGTCCTACAACCTGCTGTTCAAGGCCAGCGCGCTGTCGTTCCTGCCGTATGCCGTCAGCTTCGGCCTGCTGCCGGCCTTCCTGTCGTACGGCGGCCCCGGACCGGGCCGGCACGGCGGCCCACCGACCGTCACGATGACCGCGCTGGCGGGGCTGCTGGGCGTGGGGATCCACGTCCTCAACACGCTGCCCGACCTGGCCGAGGACCAGGCCAACGGCGTGCGGCACCTCCCGCTGCGGGTCGCCGGGCGCACCGGCGTCCGGAGCCTGCGCCGGGCCTCGGTCGCCGGCACCGCATCGGTCGCGCTGGCGATGGCCGTGGCGGGCCTCAGGACGGGGGTGCGGCGCTGAGGCCGGGCGGCGCGGGCCGTGCCCTAGACTCGGCGCCGTGAAGCCTCGCCGCCGCCTCGCAGCCGCCGCTCTCGTCCTGGTCGTGCCGGCCCTGACCTCGTGCGGCGTCAACTTCAACGCGCAGACCGAGCAGGTGTACAACCCGGCGGCGGGCGTGGACAACCGGTCCGGGACGGTCGACGTGCTCAACGCCCTGATCGTCTCCGGCAAGGACGGCAGCGGCACCGTCGTGGCCACGCTGGTGAACCAGGACCAGAGCCACGCCGACACGCTGCGCGGGGTCGCGGGGTCCGGCAAGGACGCGTCCCTCCACGTCACCCCAGGCGGCGCCACCACCATCCCGGCCGCCGGCATGCTGAACCTGGCCACGAAGGGCCGCATCTTCGCTCGCGGCAACCGCGTCGACGCCGGCAACTTCGTGCAGCTCACGTTCACCTTCGCGCGAGCCGCGGCCATCACCGTGCAGGTCCCCGTCGTCCCCGCCTCCAACCCGGTGTACAAGGGCATCCCGCTGCCGTCCGGAGGCTGACCCTCCCACGGCACTACGCTGGCCGGCATGACGACGCCGTACACCCTGGTCCTGCTCCGCCACGGCGAGAGCGACTGGAACGCGAGGAACCTGTTCACCGGCTGGGTCGACGTCCCCCTGACCGACAAGGGCCGCGCGGAGGCCGTCCGCGGCGGCGAGCTCATCGCCGGGGCCGGCGTGCTGCCCGACGTGCTGCACACGTCCGTGCTGCGCCGCGCGATCACCACGGCCCAGCTCGCACTCGACGCCTGCGAGCGCCACTGGATCCCGGTCCAGCGCTCCTGGCGCCTCAACGAGCGGCACTACGGCGCCCTGCAGGGCAAGGACAAGAAGGCCACGCTGGAGGAGTACGGCGAGGAGCAGTTCATGCTCTGGCGCCGCTCCTACGACACGCCGCCGCCGCGCATCGCCGACGACGACGAGTGGTCGCAGATCGGCGACGCCCGCTACGCCGCGCTCGCCGACGAGATCGTGCCGCGCACCGAGTGCCTGGCCGACGTCGTGGCGCGCATGCTCCCCTACTGGTACGACGCCATCGTGCCGGACCTGCGCACCGGCCGCACGGTCTGCGTCGCGGCGCACGGCAACTCGCTGCGCGCGCTGGTCAAGCACCTCGACGACATGTCGGAGGAGGCGGTCGTGGGCCTGAACATCCCGACCGGGATCCCGCTGGTCTACCGGCTCGACGAGCACCTCCGGCCGGCGCAGAGGGGCGGGGAGTACCTCGACCCCGACGCCGCCGCCGACGCGATCAAGGCGGTCGCGAACCAGGGCCGCTAGCGAGCGCCAGCTCCGCCCGCGCGCTGTCCGCCGAGTCGGCGCGTGTGCACGCCCGTACCTCGTCGAGTCGGCGCGTGTGCGCGTCACTCCCGGTTCCTTCGGCTCCGTTGGTCACGATGCGCAGCGTTCACGCGCCGCGAGAGGTGCAGATCGTGACCAGCGAGCCGCCGCGACGGTGCTGTCTGCGCTCGCTCCGCTCCCGCGTGCCCGGCGCGCTCGCCGGTAGCGCCGGGTCGGCGTCAGGGCGTGAGGGGTGAGTCGAGGAAGGCCTGCACCCGGTCCCGGTCGCCGGACAGGCTCACGGCCGAACGGTCCACCGGACGGTGCCACAGCAGCCGGTAGAGGGTCGCGACGCTGGCCTCCACCCGGTTGCGCACCTTCGCCGTCGACTTGTCCGGCAGGCTCAGCGCCGGTGGCCCGATCGGCTGTGGGGTGAGCACCCAGCGCTGCCCGGTGTCGGCGGCCACCACGGCCAGCGGCTCGTCGAGCGCCGCGGGGAAGCCGCGGTGGTGCATCCGCTTGAGCATCGTGCCGAGCACCTCCTCGACCCCGTCGGCGCAGACCTCGCGCTGCAGGGCGGTCGGGCGCCCGCAGGCGGCATCGAGGTCCACCTGGTGGATGGTGGTCTCGTGCAGCTGTCGCCGAGCCCAGAAGGCGGCCACGCCCTCGTGCTCCACGAAGTTCCAGCACGGCTGGTCCGGGACCACGAACCGCAGCACCTGGTAGAGGTCCTCCGCCTTGCCGGCGTACCACTCGCTGACGCCGCGAGGCCTCGAGGACCTCGGCTGGTCGTTCTGCTCGACCGCCCGGCGCCGGGTCTCCACGATCGTGGCCGCCCAGGCGTGCACGTTGCCGAGGTGCACCACGAGGTCGTACGTCGACCAGCCGGGGCAGCTCGGCACCTGTGCGCGCATGCCCGACCACGCCACGGCCGCCGAGAAACGGCTGGCCGCAGCGGCGTACTCCTCCACGAAGACGACGGACGTCGGCTGTCGCGCGACGGCGTTCACCGAGCCATCATGGCACCGCCCCCGCCTCCCGGCGAGAGCGCGCCGGT